>JBLHIH010000072.1:0-17711 GCA_047616645.1 Flavobacterium sp.
ATCTAGTCATCCAAGGGCTCACGCTGCTCTGTCAAGCGCAAAAAAGATCAACTTACTGATTCGGTGGTTCGAGCGTGTTGGTAGTAGAGAGTTGTGTCGACGGATGGGATATGAGGGTCAGCTTGAAACAGCGCTTGATAAGACGAGTAACCTCACGTTTTTCTTGCCTCCTGAATTGGACGGTGATGTAGTGGTTTTAACGCTAAAGGAGTTGATAGCTAGTCACGAAGTCTTTGGCTCTGAGACTCTTGTCTATCACCACAGTCGTTGGAATCGATTCGTAGACGTAATGGGCACCATGGACAAGGGCATTGGTTTGTCTATAACGATGGACTATCCGGGTTTCAAAGTTGAGCAGGCTGCGGCAATAGGTGATGGGCTAAATGACATTCCTATGCTTCAAACAGCGGCATTCCCAATTTGCCCAGCGAATGCTGAAGACGAGGTGAAACAGCTTTGTCGTGATCGGGGCTATGTGTCCTCGTCGTCTTATATAGGTGCTTCCCTTGATTGGCTAGCAAAGTACGGAGGAATGAGGAATAGTTTGAACCCCTAATCTAGTGGTATCGATGAGGTATAAATTACTTGATCCATGGAAACCCAAACTCTTTGGTATCGTTCAGTTTTCTTCATTGGCGTAGCATTATACTCTGTTGGAGTTGTCCTGCATGTGCTCCTCTAACATGTCATTTAAACTATTAACTACATTATTTTGGAGTATCTTGATGCTGAAATTAGGCGATCTACGGTGATTCGAATGGCTTACAACAAGGATTACCCTGAGGTAGAAAAGTTATGGCTTCAGCTAAACAGCTTACATGTAGTGCTTGAACCATCTTTTATCCAAACGGTTGAAGTTTTTATGACAGATATGGAATTCAATAATATTCTTCAAGACGTCAAACAGGAAATATTGGTTGTCGAGGACTCGGCCCACATTGTCGGCGCAGCATGGATAATCGAAAGAGCCCATAGCGGCGGACAAGCTATAGACGTACCTGTCGTTTTCATCAAAGAAATTTGTGTCAGTGAAAACGAAAGGTCACTTGGCTACGGAAAGGCGCTTATGGATAATATTCAAACTTGGGCAAGAAAACGGAAACTTGAGCGTATAGAATTTAATGTATGGTCAAAAAATAAAGACGCATTAACCTTTTACAAAAACCTAGGCTTTACTTTTACGCGCCATGAAATGAATAAATCCATCGTCTAACACTAACTAGTGACTCTCCATAAACTAACTTCCGCGGACTAATTTCCTTGTAAGTCACTGAAATTGTTGTCTAGCTTATTTATGGTTTTTCGACTTTGAACTAAAGTCACCTATTTCTGGACGGGAACCAACTAGGCATTTTGATGATGTAGTTTTTAACGAGACGTGGACTTGCTTTTCGCTAATTTCAAGTAGGAGTGCTCGATGAAAACGTTTGGGAACAAGAAGCTGGAGGAAAACTATTCAATATGTATAGCTCAAAGAGCAGGATTAGGGCATCTAGAGACCTAGCTGCGAATAAGTAGGATATTGATATTATCCGTGTCGCTAAGCGTTTAAGATATATTCTAAATGGTATCAAAACCTTGTATTAATGGTTATTACGCTCTAAATTTCTATTTATGCCTATATTCGATTTTAAACGCTAGATACTGCCAAAAATGCACAAAGAACCCTATCTTATTGAGCTGGGACCCTATCCAATCAAATAATAACTATGCTAACGGGCTGCACAGTGCTAACCTGCGCGTTTGTTCGCGGTCAAATGATAGCATTGTTTATATTCGTGTTAGCGTAGAATGGTTGAGGGGCAATCAAAGCATCTATTTACCAATATGGTTTAAGGTCTTGTTTTGTAATGGTGATAGCAAAATTAGAATTATTTTTTCACTAAAGTTAAAGAGAACGTTATGAGTAAAGGTACAGTTAAGTGGTTTAATGCAGATAAAGGTTTCGGTTTTATTACGCCAGAAGACGGAAGTAAAGATTTGTTTGTTCATCATTCAGAAATTCAAGCAGGTGGCGAGTACGCTACTTTGAATGATGGTCAAGCGGTTGAGTTCGAAGTTGGCCAGGGTCAGAAAGGACCATGTGCGAATAAAGTTGTTGCTGTTTAAGTAATAACCCACAACCTGCAAAGGCTGCGGATCGATATTCATTCGCAGCTTTTGTATGTTGAATTCCAAGTTTCAATCAAAATCCTCCCCGCATACGATTTATTTTTTCTTTCTGCCTCCTTATCGATGAGGCTGACCTCATAAGTCGACCTTGAATGATCTTCAGTAAAATTCGAAAATAAAGCACATTCAATAAAGTATCAAATCAGCTATATACGATTAATGACAAAACGGGCATTTCACTCCAGCTTATAGGATATAGGGAGTAATACATGACGTTAACCGGTGAATGTTTTTGTGGAGATGTTAAATATCAAGTTAATGGTGCCTTGCGCGACGCAAGATCATGCCATTGTTCCCGCTGTCGCAAAGCCTTCAGTTCGCAAGCTTCTGCTTATGCGGTAGTTGATCCCAAAGAATTTGAATGGTTGTCTGGTGAAGCGCTTCTTACTTCTTTTGTTGGTAAACATGGTTTTGGTCTTCAGTTTTGCAGCAAATGCGGTTCAACGCTATGTGGTATTTTTGATTCCACGATTCATGGTATTACTTTGGGTTGTGTTAACGGCGATCCAAATATAGAGATTGGCAGTCACATTTATGTTGGTTCAAAAGCAAACTGGGAAGTCATACCCGACGGGACTATACAATATCAAGATGGTGAGACTTAAGCGGGTGAATATATCGGAGTTTGTTTGATATGTGTCGAGCTTTTATCAAGTCCTTTAATCGTCGTGCTGATTCCAGGTGATTATGTTTACGGGAGTCGCGCACTTATTGTAGATGGTATTGGCTGGCATTTTATGGCCTGCTCCCAAATAGTGTAAGCATTTATATCACTAATTCTCCTAAAATTATGAAAACTGTCCAGCGCTCTTTCCAGCAAGTTTTGCCGAATAGGGGTCAAATTAGAAATATAGAAGACTTCATGGCCGCAATGATGCGAAGAGACAGTTGTTCATGTGGCGCCGTTCAATTTGATGTGATGTGATGGGTGAGTCTATTAGGATGACATATTGTCACTGTAAGTCCTGCCTTGGGAGGGTCTGGCGAAACGCTACCCAGCTAGTTCCCGTCCAGAAATAGCCAAATTTGGCTGAATGTTGCAAAACCATGAATATGTTAGGTAATAATTTCAATCAATAATTTTCGACAAGGAACTTACAAGGGAGCTGGCTGGGGATGCCTAGTTCGACGTTTTGATTTCTGGATGTACACTGACTACATAAATTTATCAGAGAAAAATTTAACCGTTCAAAGGAGTCAGTATGGCGTGGATTTATCTTATATTTGCAGGTTTATTCGAAATAGGTTGGCCTGTGGGGCTGAAAATGGCTCAGGAGGATAGTACGCGAATCTTAGGTATCATTCTCGCTGTTAGTTTTATGTCAGTCAGTGGCTTGTTATTATGGTTAGCACAGAAACAGATTCCTATCGGCACATCTTATGCGGTGTGGACTGGAATAGGTGCTGCTGGTACTTTTCTTGTCGGTGTCGTTTTCTATGGTGATCCAAACAGCTTGGCTCGCTACCTCGGTATAATACTAATTATTAGTGGCGTCGCTACTTTAAAACTAGCACATTGATGCAAGGTAGATACTTAATACCTACTCTTTTTCAGGTTGCTGTCTCATACAGCAATGCAAATAGATGGGATTAGAAAGTTGAATTCTTCAATAAATACAGAGGTGAATCTAAAAGAATGGGGGGCAGCTCTTCATTCCGTCTTTGTTATGGGGCGATTCTTTCTTTTTGTTGAGTTGATCGTTTCTGAATGACCCGTACTGATTTTGGTGTTTTTGAGAGTTGGGCTTGCTGTCAGTGCGCTTTGAATTCTTATCTTTATAAGAGGAATAGAAGTAGGCGTGGTCACTGGCTTTGTTGGAGCTGTGATTATGATAGGACCTTCGATCTTAAGTGGTTTAGGTACTCATGCGCTTGCTCAGCTTGGAGTCAATGCCCGGTGCTTGCGGATCTACTCATTGATGCACTTCAGCGAGTCTATTCCGATGCCCCTATATTCCTTGGGTCCCCATTACAGATATACAGATTTCGTCAACTTCAGCGCTTCGTTTGCACGGCATACTAAGCGCGCTGACTGGCAATATAGACATTCCCGATGGAAAAGTCTTAGTGGGATTCAACCCCAAGTACATTTTCGAATCCGAACTCGGTAATCGAGATATTCTGTCTGCCGAACACAAGGCGAAACAACTTGGTGCAGATGCACAGGTGCGCATTCGGCATATACCTGCGGTGCACAAGAAAAGTCGAATTAAAGCCTAGTATTTTGGAAGAATTGGAGTTTGACCTATTACCTTAATTTCGAGAGGGACCTTCTGTAGATAAAGATTATCCCTCTATGTGTTTACTGATATGCGCGACCGCAGCCCGACACCAATGCTTTTTATGCATTCGGTCGATGCAAATCGTCAGGAAATTGTAGACAATCAATGGGTAAAGTTGGAAGCGCGTACGGGCGCATTTATTGGTAGTGATGCAGCGTTGTGTCCAGATGACCCCGAATCACTAGACTATAAGCAGGGGATTCCACATTTTAAAGGTTTTCCAGGTCGCGTGGTCAAATGGGAGCACCCTCCAGCAGGTATTTCCGAGCAGGTCCTAGCGAGGTAATGAGATGAAGCAGATAATCGATGTGGGTTATCTTCTCAGACATGGATCCTGTAGATGATGAAGAACTTAAGCACTAAACCCTGCCTACGTTTTGTTCATCGCAAATTGTCACTTTATTTTTACCATCGTTTTTAGATGTATACATTGCAAAATCCGCTCTCTCCAACAGACGCGTCACGGTATCTTCTGGGTGTAGCATGGATAAACCGATACTGACGGAGGTTTTAATTAGCTGATCTTGTTGTTTCAGATCCAGGTTAGCAACACGTTCTCTTAATCTCTCAGCAATAATGGTGGCAGCTTCCAGATTTGTTTTGTTCAGTAGTACGACAAACTCTTCACCGCCATATCTAAAAACAACATCTGATCCTCGAATTTCTTCTTTGATCGTTTTTACCAATTTCTTTAAGACCAGATCCCCGCAACTGTGGCCAAATTTGTCATTGATAGACTTGAATTCATCTAGATCAATCATTAATACTGCCATTGAATCTTCATATCGCTTGGCTAGTTCGATTTCCCTTTGCAATGTATTATTTAGGGCGATTCTATTGCCGGCGCCTGTCAATGGGTCTGCTAAAGCTGCACTCAATGCATCTTGATAGCGAATGGCATTTCTTAAGGGAAAAACGATGGTATTTAGCAAACCTTCTAGTACTGCCATTTCTTGTTCGGAAAAACGTTTATTTCGATAGAACGTCAACTCACCAAGATAATCTTGCTGAGTAATGAGTCGATAACTACAGCTATGCATCGATTGTTTACCGAAGTTGAGGTCCAAGTCTAGAAGATCAAGGCGGAAGCTAAAGCCATCGAAGGAGACTGATGGTTGAACTAAATCAAAGAAGATATTAAATAAAGTTTCCATATCAAGGGTGGTCTGCAAGGCTTGGATAAGCCTCCAACGAAGATCAGTTTCCTGTTGGCCAGCATGATCCGTTGAGCTGAATATCACTTTGGTATCGTTGAAATCCACAGTAGTTCCGATTTGTGTCGGCATCCGCTTTCCCTCAACTTGTTCAATAATGACTTTGCAAATGTTAATGCGAATATCATGCCAATCAGCAAGGCCGATTGGGAGGGGAGTTAGAATACGTGTAAATACAAAGCGATAGCGAGAGTCGCGCTTAGTTTGTCAATTAACCAGCAGTTCTATCCTGCTCTGTGCGTCAATCTATTGTCGGTATTGTGGGCTTTTGTAAGGGCTGTTAATTGCCGCTTGGGCAACAAACTTCCTATCTGTCGCCTGAAGTGGACCATGATGGGTCAAAATACTGTCCTTTTTCTTCTACACTGGCATTGCTCATGAGGTAAAGATAAAGGGGCATCAAGTCTTCAGCTGTTTTTAAAGTAGATGGATCTTCTGTGGGAAAAGCGGCAGCGCGCATTTTAGTTCTTGTGCCGCCTGGGTTGAGGATGTTTATCCGAATTTTAGAAGTATTTTCTAATTCATCAGCTAGTAATTTCGCGAATCCTTCGAGTGCGTATTTTGATACTGAGTAGGCTCCCCAATAGGCGGCGGGTGTGGTTCCGACACTGGAGCTTGTAAATATGATGGACGAATTGGGCGCTTGTTGACAGAGTGGCAATAGAACACGAGTCAACAAGCACACGCTGCTAAAATTAACCTGCATGACGCTCATCCAAGTGTTCATGTCATAACTTTCAAAAGGCACTCGATCTCCAAGGATAGCTGCATTATGAAGAATACCGTCTAATTTTCCGTACTGCTCATAAATGACATCAGCCAGTCCTTGCATTTCACTGGCTTCAGCGTTTGCAAAATCCATAGGGATAATACCCGGCTCCTTAAAGCCGTCTTTCACTATTTCATCGAAAAGAGATTCAAGTTTGTTGCTTGTTCTGCCTAGCAATAACACTGTTGCGCCTTGTGCCGCATAGTGGCGTGCCGCTACTCTACCAATGCCGTCTCCTGCACCTGTAACCAATATTGTTTTGTCGTTTAATGCTTGGTTAACTTTGTTCATCTATCTTCCTGAGCCAAAAAGAATGACCTTGATGGATTTAATCATGATGGATATATCTAGAATAAGGGAATAATTTTTGATGTAATACAAATCGTATTGGAGTTTTTCGAAGGCATCTTCAGTTGAATCACCATACCCCGTCATGACTTGTGCCCATCCAGTAATACCAGGCTTAACAGTATGTCGCAGATTGTAATACGGGATTTCTTTGTTTAGTTCATCAATGAATTCAGGTCGTTCAGGTCTGGGGCCAATGAAGCTCATTTCCCCCTTTAGAACATTCCAAAATTGAGGAAGTTCATCCAAACGAAATTTACGTAAGATATTACCAAATGGTAAAATTCGATTGTCGTTTTCTATCGTACGCTTTATTCCACCATCTTCTGCGTCTAGATACATGGTTCGAAATTTATTAAGGACAAAATTTTTGTTATGTTCACCCGTTCGGACCTGGCGATATAATATTGGCCCGCCCGAGGTAGCCAAAATAAATAAGGCGATTGCAAGAATCAGTGGGCTTAGGAGAAAACTTCCAACGAGTGCGATTAAAACATCGACATATCTTTTAAAACGTAAATCGATTTGACTGTGAATGAGTTCGAATCCTAGCGCCGTCGCGAGCCACTGTTGGTTTAGATAAGCAACAGGGAGTCGTGATAGGTATTTCTCGTAAAAATCGTTCATGTGATATATACGCGTACCTGCAATTCGAATTTGCATGAGTTTGTTGACAAGTGACTCAGGTGCAGCTTCTACATTGGTCAGAATAATGCCGGAAACTGGGTGGGTATTCATCATCTCTGTTAGATCTTGCCAACTTCCAACAACCTCAGACTCCTCATCTAAATCGAAATCATGCGCCGTTGATTTTGTTAAGATAAGTAAATGCTCATGTTTATAAACTGACCTAAAATCGATGAGAAATCTCTCCAGCTTGTCATCAATAATTAGTAACCAATACACTTGGCTACGTTCTTTGATAAACCATGCATTTAGTAGATAACGTATGGCAAGAGACCAGAACCATAAGCTGATGAGGCTAGAAACAAGCACGCCTCTACCAACAAAGCCGCCAATGAATTTGGGTCCAAGTAGATAGACAGTAAGGGCGATGGTAATACCCACTAGCAAATTTGCAATAAACGATCTCTCTAACATGCCGGGTTGACTAAGGGGAGAGTCGAAGGTGTAGAGATCCATGAGATAGTTATAGAGAAAACTAAACGCTAGGATGAGTACTAATTTCCAAGTGAGTAAGAGATTACTTGAAAAATCTTCCGTGATTAGCCAGTGATTCAGATTGAACAGTAAAACGATACCCAGCATATCGCATCCTAACAGCAACAAGGTGGTGAAATCGCTAGACGCTTTCAGGCTTGGGTTTTTAGTGGTTTTAGAATTTTGCATGGAGAAGATAGTTGACGCTTGTGTCCGGAGATAGTTTGTATACTTTGGTAATAGGGTTGTAGGTCATGCCTTTTAGATCTTGCAGAGTAAATCCACTTTCCCTTAGCCACTTTGCCAGCTCTGAAGGTTTGATAAATTTTTCGTAGTCATGGGTCCCTCTTGCAAGAAGGTTTAAGATATATTCAGCTCCAACAACAGCAAACAAATAGGCTTTTGCATTTCGATTTATTGTGGATAGATAAAGATCGCCGTCTGGCTTTAGTAAGGTTTTACAAGATTTTATAATTGAGTTGGGATCAGGAACATGTTCTAGCATCTCCAAACAAGTAATAATGTCAAATTCGCCAGCATGTTCCCGGGCAAAATTTTCGATTGTCGTTAGTTGATAATCAATATCTAAGCCAGATTCATGTCGGTGTAACTTTGCAACTTGAAGAGGTTTTTCCGCCATATCGATACCGGTAATGATAGCGCCCTCCGCCGCTAATGCTTCGGTTAATATTCCACCACCACAACCTACATCCAAAACTCTTTTCCCTCGTACTTCAGATGTAGAAGTTATGTAGTTGAGCCGTAGTGGGTTGATATCGTGTAAGGGTTTAAATACACTGTTTTTATCCCACCATTTACGCGCAAGTTCATCAAACTTACTTAGCTCAATCGGGTCGACATTTTCTGAGGTTTCTCTTGTCGATTTTTCCAATTTCTCTTCCTCACTCATTCAGGCACTTTCTAGTGGCGTATTTATTTTATCTCGCCAATGTTTTACTTTCGTCATTAACTTCGGCAAGTCGATGTCGAGCAATTCATTATTGCGCATCGTTTGTCGTCCGCTGATCCAAACATTATCTACTTGATGACCGCTAGCAGAATAGATGAGCTGGGAAAGTGGATTATGCACTGGTTGGAAGTTTGGTGCAGATAAATCAATACTAATAAGATCTGCTTGCTTGCCGATTTCTAAACTGCCGATTTTGTCTTCCAAGCCCAAAAATCTCGCACCATTGATAGTGCCCATTTCTAGAGCTTCTCCTGCCGTAATGGTGGTTGCTTTGCCAGAGATCCCTTTTGCTAGTAATGCAGCACTACGTATTTCTGCGAGCATATCTAGATTATTGTTACTGGCGACGCTGTCTGTACCAACAGAAACATTGACATTGGCATCTCTGAGTTCGCTTACCGGGCAGAAGCCGCTGGCAAGTTTTAAATTGGAGTCAGGACAATGCGCAATTTGCACGCCGTTTTCGGCTAACAAGCTGATTTCCAACTGAGTTAGCTGAGTCATGTGAACCGCTTGTAATAGGTTATTGATGAGTCCTAGATTGTGAAGTCTTTCGATGGGCCGCATTCCTGTCTCATCTAGGGCGCTTTGCACCTCATCCTGCGTTTCGTGAAGATGTAAATGAATGGGCATTTTTAGTGCTTGAGCATTCGAAAGTATGTCCTTAAAACCTTGGTCAGTGACCGTATAAGGTGCATGAGGAGCAAAGGCAGTTGTCATTAGATCATTTTCAGCTAGCGCGTGATGGATAGCGATAGCCTTCTCGATATGCTCGGATTCAGAACTTGCCCATGCATTGGGAAATTGAATCACGGGGAGGCAGATTTGGGCGCGAAAGTGATGGTCTTGATAGGCTTTGGCCATTGCATCGGGGAAAAAGTAACTGTCGGCAGCACAAGTCGTGCCTGTACTCATCATTTCTGCGATAGCAAGGACAGTGCCGTCGTAGACATATTCATAACTCATTAGGCGATTCTCTACAGGCCAAATATGATTATTGAGCCAATCCATTAGTTCAAGGTCATCTGCATATCCCCGTAATAAGCTCATGGCAGCATGCCCATGAGTATTGATAAGGCCGGGAATCAGAATATGTTGGTCTAGAACCTGCACTGGCCATTCTGGATACTTAGAGCGACTCTTTTCTGCGGGTAACAGATCGATAATAAGATTGTCTTTTATGACTAAACAATGATCCCTTAACACCCTATTTACCGGTCGAACTGGCGCAATCCAAGTTGGGTGAATGATAAATCCGTAAGGGTCCTTCATTTGCATGCCTGTATACCTGATTGCTGGGTATTATAGCCTTGAATGAAGGGAGATAGGGCTTGGCACTGAACCTTTATCTCGTGGTACAATTAGCAGCTTGTCTCGCGCATTTTGTTTTTAAACTTCTTAGTGGTAACCACAGCTGTTTCATGCCTGATTTTGACTCTGATATAACAAACGTAAACATCGAAGATGAGCTAAAGCAATCCTATTTGGATTATGCAATGAGCGTCATTGTCGGTCGTGCCTTGCCTGATGTTAGGGACGGTCTAAAGCCGGTTCATCGGCGGGTTTTATTCGCGATGAGTGAACTTAACAATGCATATAACCGACCTTATGTGAAGTCTGCTCGTGTTGTTGGTGATGTGATAGGTAAATATCATCCCCACGGTGATACAGCGGCCTACGATACTATCGTTCGTATGGCACAATCGTTTAGCTTGAGATATCCCCTTATAGATGGCCAGGGTAACTTTGGGTCCCTTGATGGTGATGGTGCTGCTGCCATGCGATACACCGAAATCCGCATGAAGAAGTTGTCCCATGACTTATTAGCTGATCTTGATAAGGAAACTGTCGATTTTGTCGACAACTATGATGGCACATTACAGATGCCAGAAGTGCTGCCCTCGAGAGTACCCAACTTATTAGTCAACGGCTCCAGCGGTATTGCCGTGGGAATGGCAACAAATATCCCGCCTCATAACATGACTGAAATTGTTAATGCTTGTCTAGCGCTTATTGATAACCCAGATCTCGACATTGATGGTTTGATGGAATATGTAACAGGGCCAGATTTCCCAACCGGCGCGATTATTAATGGTCGAGCAGGCATTGTCGAAGCTTATAAGACCGGCAGGGGCCGAATTCAAGTCCGAGCAAAATGTGAAGTGATCACGAATGAAAAAACCAATCGAGACACCATCATTGTTACAGAAATTCCTTATCAACTTAACCGTGCTAAATTAATCGAGCGAATAGCTGAGTTGGTCAAAGAAAAGAAGATCGAAGGCGTTAGTGAATTACGTGATGAATCTGCAGTCGATACTCGAATTGTCATTGAACTACGCCGCGGCGAATCAGGTGAAGTTCTACTCAATAATCTTTACTCCCAAACACAGTTACAAAACGTTTTTGGTATCAATATGGTCGCCCTCGTTGATGGCGAACCAAGAGTCTTAAATTTAAAACAGATCCTTCAAGCCTTTGTGCTTCACAGACGAGAAGTCGTTACACGCAGAACCGTGTTCTTATTAAGAAAAGCACGCGCTCGCGGGCACATACTTGAAGGTCTTGCGGTGGCCTTATCAAACATTGATGAAGTCATCGAGCTTATCAAGTCCTCCTTAAACGCCAATGAAGCCAAAGAAAAATTGCTGACTGTTGGATGGCGTTCAGACAACGTGCAAAAAATGTTAGAGAAAGCAGGTCCACATGCTGCTCGACCAGATGGATTAGACGAGGCATACGGATTCAAAGATGGCGGCGAATATTTTCTTTCTCCAGATCAAGCTCAAGCCATCTTGGAAATGCGATTAAATCGACTAACTGGCTTAGAGCAAGAAAGGTTGTTAACAGAATATGCTGAAATTGTTCAAACAATTGAAGAATTGTTAGAAATTTTAAACGATTCAGGCATATTGATGACGCTAATCAAGACTGAATTGACCGCAATTCTCGATGAATATGGTGACGAGCGAAAGACTGTTATTACGAGTTCTCAAGAAGACCTTACAACAGAAGATCTTATTACAGAGCAAGATATGGTTTTTACTTTATCTAATGGCGGTTACGCTAAGACACAATCTGTTGACGAGTACCAAGCTCAAAAACGCGGCGGTCGTGGTAAATCCGCAAGCGCGGTTAAAGATGAGGATTATATTGAGCGCCTATTGGTTGCGAGTACCCACGATACGATTCTGTGTTTCACGAATGCAGGAAAGGTATATTGGATAAGAGTATTTCAAATTCCTGTTGCAAGTCGAGCTGCTAGAGGCAGGCCAATGGTCAATATATTACCCTTGGACGAAAATGAACGCATAACGGCACTACTGCCTGTCAACAGCTATGAAGCAGATAAGTTTGTTTTTATGGCGACTCAAAACGGCACGGTAAAGAAAACGCCTTTAATGGATTTTTCTCGACAGAGGACAAGTGGCTTAATTGCGATAGAGCTAGAAGAAGGTAATACCCTCATTGGTGCTGCGATTACTGATGGTGCATCTGATGTGATGTTATTTGGCAGTAGCGGCAAGGTGATACGCTTTAAGGAATCCGATGTCAGAGCAATGGGAAGAACAGCGAAAGGTGTTCGGGGCATTCGCTTAAAAGCGAATCAATCAGTGATTTCATTAATCATTCCGAAAGATGAAGGTCAAATTTTGATTGCCAGTGAACATGGTTACGGAAAACGCGCTCGAATCGAAGATTATTCCATCATTGGCCGAGGCGGTCAGGGTGTCATCGGAATGAAGCTAAATGAACGTAATGGATCCGTTGTTGGCGCAATCCAAATGTTTGACGGAGATGAGGTTATTTTGATTAGTGACCAAGGCACCTTGGTTCGGACGCGCGGTGAAGAAGTATCTGTTCAGGGACGAAATACCCAAGGTGTTCGCTTGATTAATCTTGGCCCTACGGAAAGCCTTGTAGGATTGGCAAGAGTTGAAGAGCCGGACGATGTTTTTGTAGAATCTGAGGAAGTAAATTCAGAAGACGGATCGCAAGATGGCTCCGATGAAATTGCTGGACAAAGCGCTGCTGGTCAAGAAGAAGCTGGTCAAGGAGATAGCGGTCAAGAAGATTCTGATCAAGAAGATGGCGGCCAAGAGACAGACTAAGATTCTGGAGTTCAAGTATGGTGCAGAAAGAATCCAATTCGGGTGCCGAGAGTGAGTCCGAAGCTCAGCTACTCGTTCTTCGAAAACAGATAGACTCCCTTGATAGCGATATACTTCGTTTGATTAACGAGAGAGCAAAGTGTGCCCTTGAAGTAGCCGAAGTTAAGCAGAAGTTTTCGGGTGATCAAGCGCCAATTTATTATCGCCCTGAACGTGAAGCACAAGTTCTCAGAAGTATTGCAGAAAAGAACCCCGGACCTTTAGGGAATGAGAAAGTTGTTGAAGTTTACCGACAAATCATTTCTGCCTGTTTAGCTTTAGAAGAACCACTTAAAGTGGCTTATCTCGGACCGGAAGGCACCTTTACTCAATTAGCTAGTCAGAAACAATTTGGTCATGCGGTTATAGGCATGCCGATGGTCACTGTCGATGATGTTTTTCGTGAGGTTGCCTCCGAAAATTGTCACTACGGCGTAGTACCAGTTGAGAATTCTTCTGAAGGCGTTATCAGTCATACATTGGACAATTTTCTCAATTCTTCTTTGCAGATATGTGGCGAAATTGAACTAAGAATTCATCATAATTTAATGGTGGCGCCCGGCACTTCTGAATCCGATATTACAAAAATTTATTCCCATCAGCAGACACTAGGTCAATGTCGGCGATGGCTCGATGGCCATTTGCCAAAAGTCCCCAGACTGACAACTACCAGCAATGCAGAAGCTGCTAAGCAAGTGTTAAGAGAGGAAGGGGCAGCCGCCATCGCTGGAGAAATAGCAGCAGAGACTTATGGTTTACGTTTGTTATCTAAGAAAATTGAAGACCAATCTGATAATACAACGCGATTTATTGTTATAGGGCGCGAAGAAATTGGTGTTAGTGGTAAGGATAAAACCTCCGTTATGGTGTCAACTCATAATCAGCCAGGTGCGCTTTATAAATTATTAGAGCCCTTTCATCGACACGACATCTCCTTAACCTCAATTGAGACTAGGCCCTCTAAAAATGGTATGTGGTCCTATGTCTTTTTTATCGATTTTGAGGGGCACCGAGATGATGCTTCAGTGAAAGAGGTGTTGGGCGAGATTGATGCGGATTCTCTCGAAATAAAAATGTTAGGAAGTTATCCTCGAGCGATTAACTAAGCTTTAAACTCAGGAATTTACCATTCATAAAATGCAGTCAAATAAAACAGATTTTTTAGCATTAGCAGCGCCCGGCATTAAGGAATTACAACCTTATCAAGCGGGAAAGCCAGTTGAAGAGTTACAACGAGAACTCGGCATTTCCGATGTTGTAAAACTTGCTAGTAATGAAAACCCCTTCGGACCTAGTGAGAGGGTTGTCGCTGCATTAAAGGCAGTAATGCCAGAGTTGGCAAGATATCCAGATGGTAGCGCGTTCTCTCTCAAGGGAAAGCTTGCGCAGCACCTTGATGTAGAGACAAATATGCTGACAATTGGCAACGGCTCTAATGATGTATTGGAGCTTTTGGCAAGAGTTTATTTGCGCCCAGGTACTGAAGCAATTGTGTCTCAACATTCGTTTGTCGTATATCCCTTAGCTACGAAATCACTTGGTGCTGATTTATGCGTCGTACCGGCTAAGAATTTTGCCCAAGATTTGGATGCGACACTGGCAGCGATTACCGATAAAACCAGAATGATATTTATTGCTAATCCAAATAATCCGACGGGTACTTGGATCAAAAAAGCTGAGCTTACATCCTTCATGGAGCAAGTTAGAGGAGACATCATCGTTGTATTGGATGAAGCGTATTTTGAATATGTGGAAGAGGCTGAATATCCAAATGGAATCGACATGCACAAGCAGTTTAATAATATTGTTGTAACCCGCACATTCTCCAAATCATACGGTTTGGCCTCTCTCAGAGTGGGTTATTCCGTCAGTCATGCTGATGTCGCCGATCTTTTAAATCGGGTAAGACAGCCATTTAATGTGAACGCGATGTCTTTGGCTGCGGCTATTGTGGCGCTTGATGATCAAGAACATGTCACGAGCGCAATTGATAATAATAATCAGGGCATGGCCTACTTGACTGATGCCTGTGACAAGCTTGGTTTGGCATACATTCCATCGGTTGGTAATTTTCTGACTGTTGATTTTAAACGTGATGCGCTGCCAATATATGAGGCCTTGTTACATGAAGGTGTGATAGTTCGCCCGATTGGCGTCTATGAAATGCCAAACCACTTAAGAGTCACTATCGGTTTGCCCTCGGAGAATGAGAGGTTTATCAATAGTCTCATCAAGGTTCTCGGGTAATTCATGACCTTCGATCGACCCAAGGTTGCGATTATTGGTTTAGGGCTTATAGGCGGATCTATTGCCTTGGGTCTCAAATCTTTGGGATGTCGTGTCCACGCTTTTGATCAGAATGAGTCTAGCCTCAGATCCGGTTTAGACAGTAAAGTCATTGATGTAGCTTGCGGAACAATAGAGCTTGTTATTAAAGACGTAGAGCTTATTATTGTGGCTGTCCCAGTACTCGCAATGAGCGAGGTATTTACAGAAATCTCTCCCGTTTTTAATGATAAAAAAATTATCGTTACGGACGTCGGAAGTGTAAAAGCGGCTAGTGAAAAAGCACTCATTGATGTGTACGGTAGCGTGCCCCGTAATTTTGTTTTGGGGCATCCGATTGCTGGCTCAGAAAAGCATGGTGTCACAGCAAGTAATGCCGACTTATTTCAACATCATCAAGTCATTTTGGCACCAAATGAGACTACCTCTCCGGTTTGTACTCAGTATGTAAAATCTATGTGGCAAAGTTTGGGTGCAAATGTGACGGAAATGAGTGTAGAGCATCATGACCGCATTCTTGCTCAAACCAGTCATTTGCCACATCTTTTGGCATTCGCTTTAATAGATACCTTGTCTCAACAAGGAGATAGTGTAGAGGTATTTGATTTTGCCGCTGGGGGTTTGCGAGATTTCTCAAGAATTGCTGCCTCAGATCCACGTATGTGGGGAGATATTTTTGAGTCTAACAGTGGGCCATTGATTGAGATTCTCGACCAATATCTTGATCAGCTAAAGGATTTACGAGGGAGAATTGAGGCGGGAGATGTAGGTGAAGTTTTCCAGGTTTTGGAAAGATCGAAGCAAGCGCGAGACCACTTCAGTACCATTCTTGAGCAACGTAGTGCCGGCAATCAATCAAAGATGCGTCCATAAACGTCGAATTAGGCAACAAAAAATAATAATCAGCGGCGATCTAATCGCCAGGAAAACTGAATATAATGATACCCGTGATTACTATCGATGGTCCAAGTGGTGCAGGTAAGGGCGCGATTACTCATAGATTGGCTGAGTATCTTGGATTTAATATCTTGGATAGTGGTGCTTTATACAGACTGATTGGATTGTCAGCCCGCCAAAATAATGTGCCATTTGATGCTGAAGAAAGACTTGCCCGACTCGCCCGCGATATGAAGGTAGATTTTCTTCCTACTGGTGATCCCCAAGAACCTCTTAAAGTACTGCTTGAAGATAGAGATGTGACCTTAAAAATCCGAAGTGATCAGGCGGGATCTGATGCATCCCATGTGGCACCTTTAAAGTTGGTTAGAGGGGCTATACGGGACCTGCAGCGTGATTTCATGAAAGAGCCGGGGCTCGTTGCGGATGGCAGAGACATGGGTACAATCGTCTTCTCCGATGCCTTGGTAAAGATTTATCTCACAGCGAGTGCTGAAGCCCGCGCGCAAAGGCGCTATAAGCAGTTGAAAGATAAGGATATTGGTGTTAGTCTGCACGCGCTTTTTCAAAGCATTCAGGAACGGGATGATAGGGACATGAACCGAAAGGTTGCCCCCCTTATACCAGCACAGGATGCTCATGTAATTGACAGTACCGACATAGGCATTGACGACGTGTTTAGACAGGTACTAACTATCGTCAAGGAAGTGATAGTTGAGAAAAAGGTAGAAAACTAGAAGGTAGGAAAGTAAAAGGTAACTAAATGGATGAAACCGTAGAACAACCAATGATTACGGCGAAATCCTAAATTTAATTTGACCCGCTGACATTGGTATATGCCCTAACTAAGGGTTTGTTTTTGTTTCTTTCTAGAGAGCAAAAAAGTTTAAGCGGTAGAAAGTAGAGTCTGAGGACTCGGGAAAACATCTATGAGTGAATCAATGGAAAGCTTCGCGGAGCTATTTGAAGAAAGTTTAAAAACCATCGACATGAAAAACGGCTCTATTATCGCCGGTCTTGTTGTAGATATCGATAGTGAATGGGTCACAGTTCATGCTGGCCTAAAATCAGAAGGCGTTATACCCCGCGAGCAGTTTTATAATGAAGCTGGTGAGTTAGAGGTTGCCGTTGGTGATACCGTACAGGTAGCCATGGACGCGGTTGATGATGGTTTTGGTGAGACTAAATTGTCTCGTGAAAAAGCCAAACGTGCTGAAAGCTGGTTAATGCTTGAGCGAGTATACGAAGATCAGGAAGTTATCAAGGGTACTATTAGTGGTCGTGTTAAAGGTGGTTTCACTGTTGAAATTCGCGACGTTCGTGCTTTCCTTCCGGGATCATTGGTTGATGTTCGCCCACTACGCGAAACAGAGCATCTAGAAGGTAAAGAATTAGAATTTAAAGTCATCAAGCTGGATCAAAAACGAAACAATGTTGTTGTTTCAAGACGATCAGTACTTG
>JBLHIH010000073.1:0-17668 GCA_047616645.1 Flavobacterium sp.
CTAGTCAAATGGACAAAAAAAGATTAACATAAATTAATGTCAGCCATTATTAGCTAATAAAAAGAATATCATTTCCAGCTAGTTTATAATCAGATAAAAAATATACAGAGACAAATTCTAATGCCAAGTGCTGATGGTCAGAAATCTCGAAGTTTCACAACGCAAAAAGCCTTAATGCTCGCAGCTGAAAAATTGATTGCAAAAAAAGGTATTAAGCATGTTTCGATCAAAGAAATTGTCAAAACTGCCGGTCAAAAAAATGAATCTGCCCTCCAATATCATTTCAAGAATTTACAAGGTCTTATAGCGGCATTACAAAATTATCGAAGTGGACAAGTTCGCGAAAGACGTGCCCTATTGCTTGAACAACAAATGGCAGCAACCAACACACCAAGTTTGAGAGATCTCTGTCGATTGATGGTACTGCCATCGTTTCAATTGTGTCAGGCGAGCATAGAACACCGCCGATTTGTTATTGGTTTCAGTCATGGGATCGCGCTGACCGAGAATTCTGCCTTGGTGTTAATCGGCCAGTACGGCGGCGGAGGCACAAGTGGAGAGACGACCGGACAACTCCTCAGGAATGTACTGCCCCATCTCGATGAATCCACTTATCTCCAAAGAATGGACATCGCAATACGACTTTGTTCAACAACCATGGGGCATCACGCTCGCCAGAAGCAGGCGTTTAGGGGTGCTCACGCAGAATATTTCCTAAGCGGTTTACTTGATGCCTTAGAAGGTTTACTTAACGCGCCGGTAAGCAAGGAAACACAAGCACTTCTTAAACAGCATAGATGTTAAACAGTGCTATGGTCTCCCGTGGAACTTCTCTTTTTAATTTCTGCGGCGACTCGCCAAATTCGATCTTGACCCCAACAACTATAAGGTGCCTCCTCATTACCTCCCGATAGCCGAAAGCTTGGAACGCCCCATAGAGAGCCTTCAGCCATTGCGGACAAATTCTCACCCAGCGCCTTTTCCCAATCTGCATGTGGATCGATTTCCTTAATATCAAAACCCGCACGTTCGCACACTATCGCAAGCCCTTCCTTAACACATATGTTCAGCCCTTCAGCAAAGGACGCCTTTAGAAATTCTGTGACAAAGCCAAGACCAAGACCTTGTTCACTCGCACAATGGTAGGCAGCAAAAGCTTTTTTGATAGGTTCACCGAAAGGATCACAAAATGGGCCAAAAGCGACATCATAGTGGCGCGCTTCTCGGCCAGAATCAGACATAATATATCGTTGTTTTAACAAAGGTGCTGGCACACCTCGCATCATCATCGGCATGACCGGACGCAGCTTCAATTGAATACCCGTTTTCTCCACCAGGTCCATGACTCTTGCATGCCCGATGGCAGAATAGGGACTTCTTAGAGACGGAAAGTATTCTAAAACTATCTCTGGATGTAATCCGTCGACGTGGAAATCTTCAACGCTAGGAAGCGGGCAAATGTTACCACCGTCACCAAACCCTTCTGCTTGTAAGCGTTTTTCAAGGAGATGAAGCCGATCGACGCTCCAATACCATTCCCCTTCAAAGTAGAAGGTCCCGCCCAGATAATGTCCTAGTCGCTTCCGTATTTGACTGCCTTTTCTGCATAAGGCACCTGACTCAAGCTTTGATTTTCCTGCTAGCTGCCCTGACCATAACTTTTCACCAATCTGTATCGCCTCTACTGGAAAATTTGATTCGCTTAAGCAGGAAGCAAGTAAACCGTTTGCCACTTTAATTTCATGATTTGAAGGCCTTGAGGTCGGCGAGAAAGTTGAGTTGAAATGGCAGGCAATGGACTCGGCATCTTGTCTCGCCCAAGTATCAAATTTGACAACATCTCCTTTATAGACATCTTCTGTTTTATTGACTAGGTGAACTTCAAACTCAAGTAAATACTTCGACTTTAATTCTGCCAGTTTCTGGACAGCAAGATGACTGTATGGATCATCAGCTTGATGGAAATAATAAACCTTCGGTTTTTCCAATCGAAAATGTCTGAGATATCGCGCCCCACTCTTTTGCCAATTAGACCAGCGCGAAGAGCTGAGCACTCCCATCATTTTTGAACGTATTCGTGATTGAATCATCATTTCCTGTTTCTTTATCTGTTTTTCCGGCTTCCGTCAATACAAGACCCCTCATCGAATCAACTCCAGAGTGGGGTCCAACAATCGCGCGCTTCAAGCCGAAGTGCAGGGACATGTGCAGCACGCCTTGGCCTCAGCTTCCCCTACAGGGCCCTTTGAAACTTGCCTATAAGGCAGTTTCAGAAATTGGATCGCCTTCATCCTTCTTCGTCATTTTTGTTTAGCCTTGATTAGCCTGCTTGTAAGGTTAAATTTTTGGCGTATTCAATTAGTAACGGCCTATCGAACATGATGCTCAACACTAACTCTACATTAAACGTTAACGCTACATTAAACGTCAATTACGATCGCCTTTGTTCTCGAAGGCGCTTTAAAGTATGAAGAATCATATCTATAGGCTTCCTCTATATCCTCTGAATCAAACCAGCGGATAACCTGAGCCGGTCCGCCAATACCTCTATCAGGATCCCCATCCCAAAGCGCGATCAGTTCATCCGACCGCTGCGCTACATAAGCACCAACGAGGGCATACTGCCTGTCTCTTGATATATTACTTCCACTGCTATTGCCCATCGCAAGCTCTCTTATGTTGCCGAATTTCATGGGCATCTCATAGTAGAATTCAGCCTTGCCAACAAGCATCTTAAACTCTTCCACTGATTCCTTACTGCAAAAGTCAGTCACGTACAAGTCATAGGGCAATGGAAGAGGTACTTGCAAAGAGGCATTTAAAATTCGCATGGCTAATTTTGCTACCAATCGATCTGCACCTTCCGCAAGGGGGGACAAAACAATGAAATGATGCTGTGGATATCGCTTAGCCAATCCTTCCAACTCATGGATAATTCGATCTTTTAACCCTTTATCATGAATATCGAGTCGATGAGGCCGATGACCAGATACGCCTATGGTCAATGTTCGTTGAAGATAAATGCCAGCTTCTTCTGCCAAATGTGAAGGCAGCTTCAAGACCTCTTCTATTTCTTGTTTTCGCTGAACTTCACTTAAGCCTTGCCATGAAACTAGAAAGGGATTGATCTTTGTTTCCTCAACCCTTTCCTTTCCAAAACTCCAGCCATCGAAGAACTTCGTATTAACATAACGGCTATGCTCCATCGCAGCTTCGGATTCAGCTTCCTGTAAACTGATTTCTGGAACTTCGCAAATATCGAAGTTTTGCCTACAGCGAATAGCTCTTAGTTTAATCGGCCAGTGATCTGCCTGAAGTAAATTTTGTTTTCGCTCCCATTCCGGTAACTCACCCCATTCTTGTAAAGCCATATGACCTGGCGAGCTTGCCTTTGGTTGTGACGCAAGATACATTTCATGAAATGTCCTTGCTAACTTGTCTAAATGCATACTCAAGACATTATCGACATGCAGCACTTAATTTAGCATCCCAAAAGGGTATAAACCATCTGGAATCTCTGCATCCCCGGTGTTAGATTCGAGCAATTGAGCAAGCCCACTTGATTGTTGCATGCGAACCATAATTGGCGCATTGCTTGACCGTTTTTGCAACAGCGCCGAACGCAACATGAGCCCAGCACTCAAACTACCCTCATCCGTTTCTTTACAGATAACATGTTGCGTTATCGATGGAAGAATAGCCGAGAGTTCTCCAGCAAAAATATGTGGTCCAATGACAGTTTGTTGAATGAATTCCACATCACATATTTTTTCAAGGTGTGGTAACTCTGCCTTTAATCGAAATGCTTTAGTCTCAGCATCGTTATCAAATATTGTAATTCTTAAACGCGTATTGTTTGCATACTGACAGGTTAGTGCGGCCTCTATTACTAGCTTTTCTGCCAAGCGATTATATTCATAAATCGCTATATGGACTCTTTCGTGTCCAGCGACATCAGCAAAAATTTCTGGGGGATAATCTCGTAATAACAACCGTGCACTCAGATCATAAACGCTAAAAAAAGACATTTCTGTTGTCGAGTAATCCGCAAAAAATTTAGGATAGCCTTCAAGATGGTGAGCGAGACCAATTTCATCTAGGTGTATATGAATTTTTAGATGCTTTTCAGCATGAGCACTGTCACGCACGTAGTTACGAGCCTTGATAGCAAGCTCAACATTTGCTCCATCATTACCCGTAAATGCGATTAACTCCGATGCCAACCTTAGATTAAGACGCTTAAACATTGACTCATCGAAAACATCTCCAACAATTATTTTCACACCCCGCTCTCTTACTCGATTAATAAGGAGATTTTCTGGATTTCTTTCGACAAGCACAATGTCATCTTTCAAACCGCAAGTCTGAAGAAATTGCCAGCTTTTTTCCCCTAGCCCGACTACAACAATGTGATCAGAAAATAGGCGAACTCTATAGTTTGAAAGCGAAATACGTGTCGCAGAAGCAAAGCCAAAAATCAGTGAGGTCAAGGTAGCAAGCGGAGCGACAAAGCGGGTAATTTCGATTTGAAGTGGGATCTTATCCAACTCCAACGTCCACTCACCAGCGAAAATGAAAAGCATCAGCACCTGATAAACTGATGTTGTTAGGTTATCATTTATCCGAGCTGGGGATATTTCGTACTGCCCCCAAAGGCCCAGCATCAATAATATCAATCCAAAAATGACGAGTATAATTTTTTGGCCCATAACTTCCTGAATAATTAGGAGATAGCGCTAGTCTATCCCGACTAAGCCGCATACACAAAAGTGATGTTAAGGCCTCTAGATTGATTTCATCATAACGATCTCATGGCGCTGCATTATAACCGTGACTTGCATCAAGGAGGCCCAAGCCATCCATATACACATCATTATTGATTTGATAAAATTACCGCTACAAGAAACATGGCGAGTATTTGATTCTAGGCGCGGTTTTTTACGTAGGATCTTTTAGATTTTATTTTGCCCGCTTCAAATGTAAAAAGATCACATCCTTCAATTTCAGTTCCAGTTTCAGTTTCAGTTTCAGTTTCAGTTTTAGTGCCATCCGATCTTGTATCCGTAAAAGTCCACTCTGAACAACCATGTTCGTCTTGGACAAAATGATTTATGCCTTCAAAATGTACATCAGGCAAATCAGTCCAGACATCAATAAATCGTTTTCGTACGGTTTCTTGACCTTGGCATCTTGTACCATATTTTTCCGACCCCCCACCTATCTCAAAAACACAATCTTCAGACATATAAGTCATAATTTCATCTATATCGTATGCATTCCAGGCATCACTATATTTCTGTAAATCATTAGTATTCAAGATCGACCTCACTGAGTAATTTATGAAAAAAGCAACTATTTAAATAAGTTTATTGCACACTACTGACGAGAAAATTGGCTAACAATAGCATCAACATAAGACAAGCCAGACAATGTAGAGACTTATTTCGTCGCATTTCTCCATCGTCATGGCATACTATTATGATCTGTTCATTGGGGGTTAAAGGAATGAATCATACATTACAGATTATTAGGATATTTCGAAAGCCCTTACTGTCTTTAGGCTTGCTTTGTATAACGTCATCAGCCTATTCCGAAGACCAAGCGCAGAGCGTAGAGTGGCGGTTTCTTGGAGGCGATTCTCACCACACACGATATTCACCCGCAGACCAAATAAACCAATCCAACTTTAAAGAACTAGAGGAAACGTGGGTTTGGGACGGGGCAAGTTTTAATGCACAAAGTGGGCGATCAACACCGTCTTTTATCAATGGGAAATTATATACCGTTGCTGGTCCACGGCGACATGTAGTGGCAATAGATCCTATCTCAGGCGAAACACTTTGGTCCTACCGAGAGCCTAATACAGCTCGATATGAATACTCAATGCGAAAAGATTACGGCAAAGGAATTACCTATTCCGAAATAGACGGACGTGGCGTCATCTATATTAGCTCTCCCGCGTTTTTCCTTACCGCACTCGATGCTGAAACAGGTCACCCTTTAGAAGGTTTTGGCAGCCCCGTTGGTGTAGCAGGATTTTCAAAAACTGGCGTCGTGGATATGCTTAAAGATTTGGGTCACAAGTATGATCCGTATGAGGGTATAGAACTTGAAACGGGTTACATTACGACCTCTTCCCCACCCATTGTCGTTGGCGACGTCATCGTTGTTGGTAATTCACACGAACAAGGATATAACCAAAGCCGAAGAGAAAATATTCCAGGAGACATATTGGGCTACGATGCACGAACCGGGGAGTTTTTATGGAAATTTAAGGTACTGCCTGGACCAGGAGAATTCGGCCATGATACTTGGGAGAATGATGCTTGGAAATGGACAGGTGATATTTCATCCTGGGCTCCACTTTCAGCAGATCAAGAAAATGGCATCGTCTACGTCCCTACTAACGGCGCCACATTGGATTTTTATGGTGGGTTCAGGCCAGGAAACAATCTATTTAGTACTAGTCTAATAGCGTTAAATGCTAAAACCGGCAAACGTGTTTGGCACTTTCAAATGGTCCATCATGATATTTGGAATTACGACACGCCAACTGCACCCGTACTCATGGATGTCATGCATAATGGTAAAAAAACGCCCATTGTTGCTCAAACAACAAAACAATCCTTCGTTTATGTATTTAATAGACTAACGGGCGAACCACTTTGGCCAATTGAAGAAAAGCCAGTACCAAAATCGAACATACCGGGTGAAAAGTTATCATTAACACAACCCCACCCAACAAAACCTGCACCTTACGAAATTCAAGGTTTAACGTTTGATGACCTTATCGACTACAGCCCGGCGCTCCGTGCAAAAGCGATAAAGAATTTGGCACCTTATGTCATAGGTCCGCTCTTTAATCCTCCACTACACAACAATAATGGTACTGAGAAAATAGCATCACTTTGGTGCCCAGGTGACATTGGAGGTGTCAATATTGATGGTCCTTCTGCAGCGGACCCCGAAACTGGCATCTTGTACGTGACCTCCAGAAAGGCCTGTACTTCAAGGATAATCGCGCCAGGTAAGGAAAGGGATGCCATAATTGAAGCACCGACGGGTACAACAGTGACAGATTTTGCAGTACTACGTTATTCACGTGTAAAAAAGCCAGATGGTTTACCGCTATTTAAGCCACCTTACAGTCGTATCACTGCGATAGACATGAATACTGGTGAACACCTCTGGTATATTCCGGTAGGCGAAACACCAAACATTGTCTTAAACCATCCCGACGTTGACAGATCAACATTACCCAACACGGGTTCGGGTAAGATTGCCAAAATGATGGTGACAGAAACTTTACTCATTTATGCAGACATCGCAAGCGATGGAACGCCCCATCTTTTTGCTGTTGATAAAAAAACAGGTAAGCAGCTAGCCAAGGTTGAAGTGCCAGAAAAAAGTAATTACGGCATTATGACTTATGTTTTTGAAGGCAAGCAATTTATCATTTTACAAACCGGTTCAACGTTAACGGCGATGGCGCTTCCTTGAGAAAGGTCATCTTGAGAACGATCCTAAGCTTTTTCATTGCGGCAATTTTTGCGATTAACGCCGCGTCAGCGTCGGAACCACCCTCACTAAATGGGGGTGTATTCACCAAGCTACAAGCTAAGTCCGGAAAACGTCTATACAAAAAGTTTTGTTCTAGCTGTCATGAGGGAAACTATTTTAATTCAGTGTTACTTGCTTGGAAGGGTGAAACACTAAGCGATTTATATGGCATCATAAAAAGTGAAATGCCAGAGAATGACCCCGGCTCTTTAGCACAGGATCAATATAGTGAAATACTCGCCTACATTCTTAACAGTAGTCACTACCCAGCAGGTGAGCATGAGCTCGATCCAGATGCCATTAAATTCTCTGAAATCATGATCGATTAGAGGTAAGTATTACTTTGAACTACTATTACTTTGAACTACTTCGTCTTGAGCCCCAGGGAGTGCCCTGCTCAAAGTCCTTAATTTTCTTCAGACCTCTGTACGTAAACTTTTGAACGCGTTTACCTTCATAGGTCTCGGTGGTGAAGATATTGCCCTTTGAGTCAGTAGCAATGCTATGGACTGCAAAAAACTGACCTGACTGCCTACCGCCGTCTCCAAAGCTCGTCAAGATGGACAAAGACGCTCTATCCAAAATGTAAATTTTTTGATTCTTACCGTCGGCAACAAACAAATATTTTTGCGCTTTATCCTTTGAAAAGGCGATATCCCAAACCGAACCATCCCCTAATGTTAGCGGCGCGATTTGTTTTTCAGCAACAAAGCTTCCATCCGCCTTAAAAACCTGAATTCTATCGTTAACCCGATCACATACGTATACCAATCCATCTAGGCTGGGTTCTGCACAATGAACTGGATTTCTAAATTGCTTAGCCAAAGGCTCAGAAGGATGGTAAGGACCAAGGTCAGTGTCGTCTGGCTTATTACCATAGGCGCCCCAAAATCGCTTGAAAGCCCCAGTGTCAGCATCAAGAACCGCGACGCGCTTATTAGCATATCCGTCAGCAACATAGGCCTCATTGGCGGCGGCATCAAAAGAGACTTTCGCGACACGACCAAAGTGCTTCATACTTAGGCTGTCTCGATCTTGCCCTGGTATTCCAAATTGCTGGAGGAACTTACCGCCCCGAGAAAACTTTAACATGTGGGAATCCTTCGCGCCGTTTCCACCAATCCAAATGTTATCTTTATGATCCAATGTTAATCCGTGATTAGAAGATGGCCAAGAGTACCCCTCTCCAGGTCCACCCCAGGAATTAATGAGATTGCCTTCTGGATCAAATTCAAGAACATTGGGTGCAGGAATACAACAATCGCCTGTTTTAGGCGAGGTGGCAGCGCCAATTTCGGTACGCTCATTAAAACTATTTCGCCGATGAATGACAAAAACATGATCTCTAGAATCTACACCGACACCCACAGCGGAACCCAATACCCAATGATTAGGTAGGGGTTGAGGCCAATATGGGTCCACTTCAAAGCTAGGTGCTTTGCTGGGAATTTCTGCAACAACATTAGTCGATGCAAAGAGGAGCAGAGCAAAAATAGTGAAACATGTTCCCCGCCTGTAAACAAAAAGCTTGTAAACAAAAAGCTTGTAAACAAAAAGCCTGTACAGGGGAGTATTCAAGATAAATTCCTCTCTAATCAATTGACTGAATTTATAGGGCGCCCATGAGTATACTCGACGAAACTCAGACAGTATACTGACGCTAAGATACAGCAAAGCGTTAACTGCCTGCCTGATGAATATTAAGGAAAAGATTAAAACCGTTTTCACTATTCTTCTATTATTTTTTCTATATACGTCCCAAAGTATTGCTCATGAAATTCCTGAGCGTGTTCAAGTAAAGTTTCTCATTCAAGAAAACAATCAAGATCTCCAGGTTTTTATCCGCGTACCTCTTGAGGCGATGAGAGATTTTGATTTTATTACTAGCGATGAAGGTTATTTAGATTTTTCAGCTTCGGAGCAACTAATCGAAGAAGCTATCAAATTGTGGGTCCTAGATGAAATACAACTTTATCAAGGTGATGTTCCCTTAGCACCTTTGATCCAAAAAATCAGAATCAGCCTACCCACGAACACACTTTTTGGAAATCTAATTGATGTCAGAAGGCATTTCGAATCACCTTTGTTACCCAATACAACTACGCTTTTCTGGCAACAAGCACTTGTCGACATAAAACTGCGTTATGTACGACGCCAGTCTGAGTCCCAATACAGCATCGCACCTCAGCTAGCAGGTCTTGGCCAACGCACCTTAACTCTCATCAAGTATTACAACCTCAACGGACAGGAATTTCAATTTGATTATGTTGGAGATCCTGGCTTATTGGATTTAAACCCGAGCATTTTGTTGGTATTGATGAAATTTATTTGGGATGGACTTACTCATATCCTGAACGGCATAGACCACTTATTATTTTTAATCGCATTGATCGCCCCACTATCAAAGCTACGACAGCTTATATTTGTTATTAGCGCTTTTACGCTTGGTCATTCTATAACCTTAATAATCTCGGCCTTCGGCTTTATACCAGACTACATCTGGTTCCCCACTTTGGTTGAGTTGGCCATTGCCACGAGTATTATTTTACTCGCAATAGACAATGTTTTAACGAAGACATTGAATCGTCGATGGGTTTTTGGTTTAGGATTTGGCCTAGTACACGGATTTGGTTTTTCTTTTAGCCTTAGCCAATCTTTGCAATATTCTGGAAATCACTTAAGTACAGGAATTTTGGGATTCAATTTGGGGGTCGAATTAGGTCAATTGCTTGTCTTACTTTTGATTCTTCCTCTACTGCACTTAATTCGTCGATATTCCAAAAAAGAGAGAATCGTCTTAATCATCATCTCGATTGTCGTTGGGCACACTGCTTTACACTGGGCACAGGAACATTGGGATAAATTGACGACCTACTTAGGATTTGCTTGAATTAAAGGCGACTCTTTCTCAAGTTGCAGAGAATCAAATGAAATCGTATTCTTAAGGTTTTATAGATTGGAACATTCCTATGAACAAGCTTGTCCAATTAATGTCGATCCCGCTAATCTTTCTCTGCATTGATGCAAAAGCAGAAAACAACGCGCCTAATCCCTACAAGACGATCAATAATTGGGCAACACTGCCCGATGGAAGAAACTGGGGAGCGATTAGCGGTGTTTACCCTGCAGCCGATGGCGAGCATATTTGGGTTGCTGATCGATGTGGTTCAAACTCTTGCGTAAACAGCAAGCTCAATCCTATTTTACTCATAAATCAAACAGGCGAAGTTGTCCTATCATTCGGCAAAGGCTTGGTTGCTTGGCCCCATGGCCTACATGTTGATAAGCAAGGCAACGTTTGGGTTGCAGACGCGGTTGGCTACGCGGCAGTACCTGCTGGTTGGGGGCATGTTGTGTATAAGTTTAGCCCCGCAGGGGAATTACTGCTCACCTTGGGTAAAAAAGGGCAGGCCGGTAGCGGAAAACACAAGTTTAGAAAACCATCTGATATGCTAGTTGCACCCAACGGTGACATCTTTGTAGTTGATGGTCATGGTTCTTCAGCAGGAGATACAGTAAATAATAGAGTGGTCAAATTTAATGCTGAGGGCAGGTTCTTACTAGAATGGGGATCGACCGGCACAGCGCAAGGAGAGTTTGTAGATCCTCATGCTTTGGCAATGGATTCCAAAGGACGACTATTCGTCGGTGATAGAGGAAATAGCCGCATACAAATCTTTGAGCAAGATGGTACCTATCTAGATACATGGACACAGTTTGGACGTCCAAGCGGCTTATTTATTGATCAGAATGACATTCTCTATAGTGCAGATTCAGAATCAAATGCAAAGCGGAATATGGGCTATAAGCGTGGCATCAGAATCGGAAGTGTCAGTGATGGCATGGTCACAGAATTTATTCCTGACCCAGAATTAGATCCTGATAACAAAGGCACAAGTGCAGCTGAAGGTGTGGCTACAGACAAATTCGGTAATATCTATGCTGCTGAGGTTGGACCAAGAACCTTAGTAAAATATACCAGACAAATGTAGCCAGCCATATTCAAAAATTAAAACCCGTCATTTAACGAAAAAGGAAATCCTCATGAAAAAAGAGATTGTCATGATAAAGATAGCGGCCATATGTTGCCTGTTCGTTTCAAGCACTGCGCTAGCTGATGTTATTAGACACCCACTACCCAACAATTCTACTTTCCCAATAGCCTCGGCCGTAGAAGTTCCCGCCGGTAATACGATAGTGTTTCATAGTGGCACTATTCCTGGTGCTGCCGACAAGACAGCTAAGCGAGGCACACCTGCCTACTATGGGAATACTAAAACTCAGTCAATTAGTGTATTTGAGCGCATAAAGAAAAACCTTGCTTCTCAAGGTTTAGAAATGGGCGATATAGTAAAACTTACCGTCTTTTTAGTAGGCGATCCTGCAATGGATAACAAGATGGATTTTAAGGGCTTTATGGAAGCCTATACACAATACTTTGGCACCAAGGATCAACCAAACTTACCAGCACGTTCTGCTCTTCAAGTTGCTGGTTTAGTTGCGCCCTTAATGTTTGTTGAGATCGAGGCGACCAGCGTCAGAAAATAGTGGGTAAATGGGTGCTTGAGGACATTTCTCAAAGTGTCCAATTTTCAGAATGAGAGGAATCAAGTAAACACTACTCGAGTTTTTGATGCCGAAAAATGACCAAAGCTTTCCAAATACTTTACTTTAAGTTTGTAAGGCAAGTCAGGTATTTTCTTTTTTTGGGAGAAAGAAATTAACCAGATATGCTCTGCCCAAAAATTATTACTGTCATAAGATATCCCCACCAAGATAAAACCTCAAAGAGTATGGAATGTGGTCCCTCCATCCAATATGTAAATAACGGGGTATCGGCACTTCGTGCAATCACGATAATCACTAGGCAAATTCACAAGTACATGAAAATCACGATATAATAATTTGGGTGTGCGTTTGTGGTGGATGGTAATGCTGATAGCTTGCATTGAATTAAAAGCGGTAGAAACCGCAATTAAAGAGCACAACTCTCAAATAAATCATTTTAGCCTCCACTTACTATAACTTGATCCAGTCATAAACCTACACTACATTACACAAAACCAATGATAGGTATTTCGAATCAATAGTGAGACCGATTCTTGAAAGCCTATGTTTAATTATACCTTCAATTAATCAATCTCCATCTGTCGAAACCTTAGCCATCTTATTCTCCATGGTTAACAAACCATGGTTGGTATCAGTGACATTAGCAGTTAGTGAACTATCGCCTGTTTAGAGTCGAGCATCGCGAGCTTAGCCACATACATCGCATTGTTGCTTAGATTGTAGTTATTCTCTATCGCAAGTAGCAACATCTTCCTAGCCTTTTCAAACTCCTCTTTCTCATGATAAATTCTTGCTAAGCCTAGATAACCATATTGCAGATAAGGGGCTAGTTTGATCGCTCTGCTGTAATATTTCTGTGCGTCAGCATACCTTCCAGCTTTAAGGGATTCATCACCAATTCCTATCCACCCATATGGGTTGGGATCATTAATTGTTGCTATTCTAGCAGCCACTTGACCTGCTTCACTCACACGATTTTGAGCCAAAAGTAATAATCGATAATTCTTTAGCAAAGTCAACTTTTCTTCTGCGACCGAGATAGCATATTGATAAATTTCTTCTGCTTTATCCTCATCACCGGCGCGTCGAAAAATTACAGCCATAGAATTAAGACTTCTATAATTTGTTGGCGCATATAACAGAGCTCGCCTAGCATGCCAATAAGCTTCCACATATTCGCTTTTATTTAAATAATCAGCTGCAAGATTTAAGTAATAGTTTGCAACAAATTCCGCGCTATTCAGATTACCTCTAAAACGACGATTGCCTCCAGGAAAGTAATCAACAATTATGCCAGATCGACCAAATACCGCCTGACGGCCGTCAAATAATTTTGTTCTGACATGCAGGCCCTTAATAATGAGATCACTTTGCTTTTGAAATACTGGCGTTGAATCCACTAGTTGATAGCCCACTTCAACTTCCGCAAGGCGCGCTAGCGATGTCGTCAGCAGAGCCAAAGACAAACAATTGCCTCTTCCTCTGCGCAGGGCTTCGCTAGAGACATAAGTCGCTTGACGATAAGAAAAATCTAAAGTTACTTTTTCAAGATAATCGTAGACGCGCATATAAGGCTCGACTGATTCATTGATCGGCAGGTGAAAATAGCTTAAAAAGTCTGCTTGCTGCTTTTCGCTTAGTTGAAACAAAACCTGTTCAGAGGATACATCAACATTTTGAGGAAACAAGGCTGCATCCTCGTAAACTAAAGGCATAAGTTTTGCTGCAACTGGGTTTAATGTAACGGGGTTTGATACGGCAGGAGTATTTACACAAGAAGCCATTAATGATATGACCATCATCAACATTAAACATTCAATACCTTTCATATTCTCCCTTATCATGAGTATGAGCGAGTAGCCTCAAATAGGTTTTCATAAGTTAGCAGTAAAACATGCTTGACGATGAATATAAACTGTATGAAGCTAGTGCTCTATAAAAATAGTACTGCCCATCTCATTTTCAGCAAGTGCTCATTGATTTCAACCAGAGGTTCCGCAACTTGAGAATTATTCTAATCTGCATTCTTGCGTCCTTTGTCATTTCGGGTCTATTGAATCCGATCGGCATTATTAGTGGAGCTGTCTCCGAGTCACTAAATATTTCTAATTCAGATGCTGTCGCCCTATTTAGCTATTTCACTTTTGGCGTTTTTGGAGGCTACGTTTTATCCTTCTATATATTTGATTACGTCCGTTTAAAAATAGTCGTGATAGTGTCTTATCTGCTACTAGCACTCAGTATTACAGTCTTGTATTTCAACAATGCATTGCTAAGTTATTGTTTATTTTTAATCGGTATCTTTGCCAGCCTAGAAGTTTGCGCGGCAAGTACTCTCACAAGCTGGACCTGGACAGACAAACCTCGTCAGACTGTACTCATAGCACAGGACGCAATGTTTAATGGCGGCGGTATAGTATTTACTGCACTAACAACCTATCTGCTCACGCAAGAACTTCACTGGGCTTCAATCTATCTGATTGTGGGTATCGTCGCCGTTTCAATATCATTGTTAGCTATTACAACAAAAATAAAAGAAGTCAGCGTTAACACCCATGACGCGACAAAAACAATCTGGAACCTGGGCGTCGTCGGTGTTGGTATCAGCATACTGCTTTTCATGCTGGCAAAAATTTCCATCTTTATTTGGGCGCCTCAATATGCGGCAGAAGCTTTTGGTGCAACGATGGAACAATCCGGTAGTTTATTAACCAACATATTCACCGGTGCTTTTATCGGCTCCATTGCTGGTACTTTTATCGTTTCAAAAATTCGAATCGATTACTTTCTTATAGGTATGTTAACAATAGGCACAGCAGGTCTTTATCTAATGCTTTCTGTAACCGATCTAAGCACGTTGATGTTAACAGCCTATATCGTTGGCGCATCCGTTGGCGCTACCTTTAACGGTTATATGGCCTTTGGTTTACGTTTTGTAGTAAAGCCAACTCATCGACATGTAGCATACATATTACTGGCTGGCGGTTTGGGTTCATCCTTCGCTCCGCTGTTTAGCAGTCGGATAGTCGAGCTTAGTGGAGAGATTCAAGCAGTATTGTTAGCTTGCTTAGGTATACAAATAACCGTTTTAGTTAGTGTCATCTTCCTAGCTAGTTCCCGTCCAGTAATAGGTGTTTTAGATGAAAGTTAAGAAACTATAAATAAGTTAGGTAGCATATTCAGGCACTTACAAGGGAAGTCTCCGGGGGCACCTAGCCCGCTGAAGTTGATTTCCCCCTATATTATTGGTCCAAACTGGCGGCATAAATCGGCTTGATAGTATGATTAGCTCAGCGCTAATGCTTCAACATCTCATATGCCAGCGTCCGGGTGGCACCCATAAATCTGCCGATCTATTATGGGCTATTCCGTCCAAGAGAATAAAAGCATAAGACTCAAAATATTGTTAAGATACTGGGCGTTAACATTTTTTATACATTGAACCGATCCCGCATAGATGACCGGCGGCAAACAATTGGAGAACACTTTGGCTAACTTTGGCGTACAAATATTTCCCACTGATCAAACCATACAGCCCGTGGAGCTCGCCAAGGCGGTTGAGGAGCGCGGCCTAGATTCATTGTTTTTTCCTGAACATACGCATATACCCACGTCACGAAAGACGCCATTTCCCGGCGGCACCGATTTGCCAAATTGGTACTGGCGCAGCCATGATCCTTTTGTCGCCTTAACTGCTGCGGCAGCCGTAACCTCACGAATCAACATTGGTACAGGTATTTGTCTCGTCATCGAAAGAGACCCGATTACATTAGCAAAAGAATGTGCTTCCCTTGATGTGATATCCGAAGGCAGGTTCATTTTTGGAATTGGTGCTGGTTGGAATGTCGAAGAAATGGAGAACCACGGCGCGAACTACAAAAATCGATGGAAGATAGTCAGAGAGAAAATTCTCGCTATGAAACAAATCTGGACTGAAGACGAAGCTGAGTTCCATGGCGATCATGTGGATTTTGATCCAATCTGGTGTTGGCCAAAACCAGTACAAGTAGGTGGTCCACCCATCTGGTTAGGTGCAAATTCTAAATGGGCCTTTGATCGCATCGCTGAGTATTGCGACGGCTGGATGCCAATTGGTGGTTCAGGAAAAGGGGGTATGGAGAGCCTCAAAAAAGCATGTGATGATCGTGGCAGAGACGTCAATGACATCACTAAAGCGCTATTTGGCGCACCTACTGACGTTGATCAACTAAAAAGCAGACTGGACCAGGGATTTACCGACATGATATTTGGCCTACCTCAAGCGCCAACTGACAAGGTATTAGCACACTTGGATAAAATCGTTAACGTAGTAGAACACGTTCGCTAGAAGCGTTAAAAACTCATTAATATGGATTGGACGCCAGACAGCCAACAAATCGTTTATTGGGCGGTTGAAAAAAGTAAATATCCTCCGTGTTTGAGATAGCCGCAGTAGGTACTGCGGCTTATCGTATATTAGCGGGCCATTCTTTGCGCAAGCCTTCACGGGATAAAACCCCGGTATTTTTTATTTGATATATTTATTTGATATAAAAGAAGGAGAAATAAACTTTGTCAGCTCAGCATCATGTCACAATGCCAACCTTTTGTAAGTAAGATGTATAAGCGCACTGAATTTTTAGAACCAGATTTCGGTTAGAATAATTTTCTAGCCCATTAAAAAATTAACTCTAAAAAAGGCCTTTTAATGCCCATTTCCCAGATCATATTAAGACGCACCGCAGTGGTTCTTCTACTAATATTTTCAGTCGCAGCCCAAGCTGAAGAAACAAGCGGCTTGACCATTTCACCGATGAACGGAGCCACAGGCTTTGATGACGACACTGATAACGATCTCCACTGGAGCCTAGGTCTCGGCTACCAATTTAATAACCCATGGGCAGTAGAATTTGTCTACTCAGATGTCAATACGGAAGACGATAGAACAGGGGTTGATCTCGATTTTACGAGATGGCATGTCGACGGTTTGTATCATCTAAATCAAAGAGGGGCATTTAGACCTTATCTTGCCTTTGGTGCTGGACGAGGCGAGTATGATTTTTCTTCTGGTACTCGTGACACAGATACACTATTGAATGTAGGCATGGGGGTAAAGTATACCTTAGCCAAAAATACTTCTCTAAGAAGCGAATTGAAACTGTTTGAAGGAAATGATTTTGACGCCGCGAAATATGCCTTCTCCGTCGGTCTACATCACGTGTTTTTCGCAAAAACTGCTCCACTTATTCAAAAAGCCAAAGACTCAGATCACGACGGCTTTTTAGATGAGATTGATCAATGTCCAGCAACGCCTCGCGGCGAAGCTGTTGATACGCGTGGATGCGAATTAGATTCTGACAAAGATGGCATTCTAGACAAAAATGATAACTGCCCGGATACTAGGAATCGAAAAGCTAAAATTGACGAGCATGAGTGTTATGTTTTAATTACAGAGACAGTCACTACTGAACTTGATGTGAAATTTGACACCGATTCAGACCGCAGTAGACCAGAGCATAAACAAAAAGTAGAGCATGTTTTCAAGTTTATGCAATCCTAT
>JBLHIH010000074.1:0-17342 GCA_047616645.1 Flavobacterium sp.
TTATGGTAGTCGTCTTCAATTTCAGGACCTTCTACCACTTCGTAGCCAACGCTTCTGAAAAAGTTTTCGATACGCTGCAAAACCATGGTAACGGGGTGGAGTCCACCAATGTCAGCATCGCGACCGGGCAAGGTAACATCAATGACCTCTGAAGCTAATTTTTCTGCAATAAGTGCATCATCTAACAACAACTTCTTGGCAGAAATTGCTTCTTGTACGGCTTGTTTGGCGACATTTATTTCAGCGCCTGCGGCAGGTCTTTCTTCGGCAGGTAACTTACCAAGCGTCTTTAACAAACTTGTTAATGAGCCTTTTTTACCAAGGTAGGACACACGAACAAGATCTAAAGCTGCGACATCTTCTGCAGTTTCAATTGCTTGCTGGGCTTGCTTGGTGATGTCTTGTAAATCAGTCATTTATATCCCTTTTACACTAGATGTGCGTTTACACACCTGGTGTGTGGGTTCTGGCAGAGGTCTTAAAAATGATTTAATAAGACCAGCCAGATTAACGGTAAGACTTAAGCTGCTAGCGCTGCCTTTGCTTTTTCCGCTAAAACTACAAATGCTTCTTTTTCATGTACAGCCAGATCTGCTAGTACGCGTCGATCAATTTCAATGTTTGCTATGCTCAAGCCATTAATCATTCGGCTATAAGAAAGTCCACTCTCGCGTGCTGCAGCGTTAATACGCTGAATCCACAAAGAACGAAACATTCTTTTACGTACTTTACGGTCACGATAGGCATACTGACCAGCTTTGGTGACAGCTTGTTTGGCAACTCGGTAAACTCGTGAACGAGCGCCGTAATAACCTTTGGCTAATTTTAATACTTTTTTGTGTCGACGATGAGCCGTGACACCACGTTTTACTCTAGGCATATCTTACTCCTGACAAAAGGGGGTTAAAGTTGTGATCGCGTTCTATAAACGTACGCTTTATAAGCGTAATAGACGCTTGACCATAGGCACATCAGCATCAGAAACCTGCTTCATTCCACGCAGGTGTCTCTTTCGCTTGGTCGCCTTCTTTGTCAAGATATGGGCTCGGTTTGCTTGTCGGTGCTTGTAGCCGCCTTTCCCGGTTTTTTTGAACCGTTTTTGCGCACCACTACTTGCTTTAAGTTTGGGCATTTTCATAACTCCGCGATTTTACTACTGTAAATAATTAAATGAACCAAACGCTTTTGATCTTCTCTAATAGATCAGAAAAAAAGGGGTTCACGATGCTTTTGGTAAAAAATGGTTAGCTGAACAGAAATGTTACTCTGCGACTGCTGTACCCTTCTTTTTACCAACTGGCGCTAATACCATCGTCAGCTGTCTGCCTTCCATTTTTGGATGCAGCTCAACGGCGCCTATCTCAGACAAATCAATTTCAATTCGCTTCAATAGCTCCATGCCGATTTCTTGGTGTGCCATTTCGCGACCTCTAAAACGCAAGGTCACTTTGGCTTTATCGCCATCATTGAGGAAACGTGTCAGGTTGCGTAGTTTTACCTGATAATCTCCTTCTTCTGTCCCAGGACGAAACTTCATCTCTTTGACGTGAGTCTTTCGTTGTTTCTTCTTTGCGGCCGCTTTGTCTTTCTTGACCTCAAAAATATGCTTCCCGTAATCTAAAATCTTACAAACTACTGGGATCGCATCAGGGGCAATTAATACCAAGTCTAACTTAGCATCACTTGCTGCGTCTCGCGCATCCTGTATAGGCACAATACCTACTTGACTTCCGTCTGCTCCGATCAAACGACATTCTGTTGCTTGTATTTCATCGTTGATGGGAGACTTTTTAGTGTCGCCTTTTTTGATTCCGCTTCTCCTTAATCTGGGGCGGGGGAGTATATCTAATTCTTTTCAGTGTTTCTCCCCTTTTTTTCAACTTCTGTTGATAATAGTACTGAAAATGCTTCTGGTGTCATTGTACCTAGGTCGTCGCCATTGCGGGCTCTTACCGCAACTTGGCCATTTTCGACTTCTCGATCTCCAACAACGATCAAATACGGGACTCTTTGAATGGTATGTTCCCTAATTTTAAAACCAATCTTTTCATTGCGGAGATCAGCCTCTACTCGATAGTCTTTATTAATCAATAACTTACGAACCGATTCACAATATTCTGACTGTGAGTCGGTAATATTCATAACAACCGCTTGTACGGGTGCAAGCCACGGGGGCATTTCACCGGCATAATTTTCAATCAAGATGCCTATGAAACGCTCGAATGATCCCAACATGGCTCGGTGCAACATAACCGGCACCTGACGACTGCCATCTTCAGCAACATATTGCGCATCCAAGCGACCAGGCATAGAAAAATCGACCTGCATCGTACCGCACTGCCAAACTCTACCTAGACAATCTTTCAGTGAGAACTCAATTTTAGGGCCATAAAAAGCACCTTCACCGGGTAGATACTCAAATTCCAACCCTTTCGTATTTAGCGCTTTTGCTAAGGTCGCCTCAGATTTATCCCAAACCTCATCACTCCCGACACGTTGCTCGGGCCGAGTAGATAACTTGACGATGATTTCATTGAAGCCAAAGTCGGCATAGACATCCTCTAAGACATTAATAAAATCGATGACTTCGTCTTGAATCTGCGCTTCGGTACAAAATATATGTCCGTCATCCTGAACAAAAGCCCGGACTCGCATAATACCTTGCAGGGTACCTGAAGGCTCATTTCGATGGCAGCTTCCAAATTCCGCAAGCCGGATAGGTAAATCTCTGTAGCTCTTTAGGCCTTGATTGAACACTTGCACATGGCAAGGACAGTTCATTGGCTTGATAGCATAAAGTCGATTCTCTGTAGTGACAGAAAACATATCATCGCCAAATTTATCGGCGTGGCCTGACTTTTCCCACAATGACATGTCCACTAATTGAGGGGTTTTGATTTCTAAGTAGTCATGGGCTTGTTGAATCTTCCGAATATAGGACTCTATAATCTGATATATCATCCACCCTTTCGGATGCCAAAATACCATTCCAGGTGCTTCTTCTTGTGTATGAAAAAGATCGAATTTTTTACCGAGCTTTCTATGGTCTCTTTTCTCTGCTTCTTCGAGCCTGAAAAGGTAGTCTTTAAGTGCTTGCTTATCGCCCCATGCAGTGCCGTAAATTCTTTGCAGCATTTCATTCTTGGCGTCGCCGCGCCAATAAGCACCCGCCACTTTTGTTAATTTAAATGCCTGTAATTTACTTGTGCTGGGAATATGAGGCCCGCGACAGAGATCAATAAAATCTCCTTGGCTATAAAAGGACAGATCCTCATCTGAGGGAATAGCTTCTAGGATTTCGACCTTATATTTTTCATTTCTCTGGTTAAAAAAGTCAATGGCTTCAGATCTGGACATCAATGAGCGGCTAACCGGGAGGTTTGCCTTTACAAGTTGAGTCATTTTCTTTTCGATTGCTTTGAGGTCTTCTGGCGTGAACGTTCGCTCGAACGCGAAATCATAGAAAAAACCGTCTTCAATGACTGGGCCGATGGTGACCTGAGCTGAGGGGAATAAACTCTGGACGGCTTGTGCCATTAGATGAGCACATGAGTGTCGTAAGACTTCTAGACCTTCGTCATCTTTCCCGGTAATGATGGAAATTGTTGAATCGCTGTCTACGGTGTAAGAGGTGTCAACTAGTTCGCCTTGTACTTTGCCCGCTAGGGCAGCTTTGGCTAGGCCGGATCCGATGGATTTTGCGATTTCATGGATTGTGACGGGGGCGTCGAATTGCTTCTGACTACCGTCTGGTAGAGTGATTGTTGGCATATATTCCTCGCTTTCAGTGGTGGCCCTTACTAGAGGTCACGTGGTTTTAGCTTTTGGGTTTCTTTGCTTGGCATTGAAACTTTGGGTTTGTTCTATTTACTTTAATTGCGGGCAATTAAACTTATTTTCGTGCTTGGGTTACCTCAGGCTAGGGTGCTTTCACGTTTGTGTTTTTGCGGTGCAAAAGCCCCACACTAGACGGTAAGGATATTAGATATGATGGGGTTATCCACTCGCGTTTTTTGCTTGCAAAAAGCCACGAGATTGGTGGGAACGCTCAGATTCGAACTGAGGACCCTCGCCTTGTCGAGGCGATGCTCTAACCAACTGAGCTACGCTCCCCCACTACAACCTATACTTACAATATAGTTCTTTCATCTGACTGGTGCATTATCCTTACATTGGATAAAAGACCAAAGCCAGAGGGCGCGTAATCTATCAAGAATCCAAGACTGAATCTAGTGCTTGTAGTGACAAAGACCTGATTTAGTTGAATATCTTTGTGATTAGTCGCACTTAGCCTTGCACAAACCGCGTTCTCAGCTCCTCTATCTCATCTCGAAGGTTTGCGGCATCCTCAAAATCTAAGTTTTTCGCTGCATCGAACATTTGTTTTTCTAGGTGAGCGATTTCTTTCTCTAGCTCAGCTGGAGAAAGTGTTTTTCTTCGATTATAGCGACTTTTACCTTCAGCTACTGCTGATGCGCTCTTGCTTTTTGAGGAAGCGCTTCTTGCGCCTTCTAGGATGTCTATCACCGTGCGCTTTATACCCTTTGGTGTGATATTGTTATCCGTATTGTATTGCCTCTGCACCTCACGGCGGCGGTCGGTCTCATCCATGGCTCTTTGCATTGAGCCTGTTACTTTGTCCGCATAAAGAATGGCTTTACCATTTAAGTTTCTCGCCGCACGTCCTATGGTTTGTATCAAAGAACGTTCGGATCGCAAAAAGCCCTCTTTATCTGCATCCAAAATGGCCACTAGAGAGACTTCTGGCATATCCAAACCCTCCCGTAAAAGATTAATGCCAACGAGTACATCAAATAAACCCAAACGAAGATCACGTATGATTTCCATTCTCTCAACCGTATCAATATCTGAATGCAGGTAACGAATTCGAACACCATGTTCGTCAAGATAGTCCGTAAGATCCTCTGCCATTCGCTTGGTTAAGGTTGTTATCAAAACCCGTTCTTCTTTTTTTACACGAATACGAATCTCAGACAATACGTCATCAACTTGCGTTTGAGCGGGGCGCACTTCCAATATCGGATCTAGCAAACCGGTTGGCCTAACCACTTGCTCGACTATCTGGTCAGAGTGCTCCTTTTCGTAATCAGCAGGGGTCGCTGAAACAAATATGGTTTGCGGAGCCACTCTCTGCCATTCGTCAAAACGCATGGGCCTATTATCCAAGGCAGAGGGCAGCCTGAAGCCATAACTTACAAGGGTTTCTTTTCGAGACCGGTCACCTTTATACATAGCGCCTAATTGAGGTACGCCAACGTGTGACTCATCCATTACAAGCAAAGCGTTATCGGGTAAGTAGTCATAAAGTGTCGGCGGGGCTTCACCTGGGTCTCGACCAGACAAATAGCGAGAATAATTTTCTATGCCATTGCAGTAACCTAACTCTTTGATCATTTCAAGATCGTATCGCGTTCGCTGCTCTAGTCGCTGCGCTTCTACCAACTTGTTATTATCTTTTAGAAACTTCAATCTTTCTGTCAACTCATCTCGAATCTTATCTAACGCTGCCATCAACGTTTCTTTTGGCGTCACATAATGAGACTTAGGAAATACCGTGATACGAGGAACCCGCCTCAGCACTTCTCCTGTAAGCGGATCAAATAGCGCCAAACTTTCAATTTCATCATCATAGAGCTCAATGCGGATGGCATTTCGTTCGGATTCCGCTGGATACACATCGATCACATCACCTCGCACGCGGTAGGTCGCACGACGTAGTTCTGTTTCATTGCGGGTATATTGAAGCTCTGACAATCGCCTCACTAACCAACGCTGATCGACCTTATCGCCACGATCAAGATGCATGACCATCTTTAAATAAATTCCAGGATCACCCAAACCATAAATAGAGGATACCGATGCCACTACAATAGAATCTTTTCTCTCTAGCAACGCTTTGGTTGCTGATAAGCGCATTTGTTCTATGTGTTCATTTATAGCGGAATCTTTCTCTATATACGTATCTGAAGATGGCACATAGGCTTCTGGTTGGTAATAATCATAATAGGAGACAAAATATTCAACAGAGTTCTGGGGAAAGTACTCTTTAAATTCTCCATAGAGCTGGGCAGCGAGTGTTTTATTGGGCGCCATTATCAAGGTTGGTCTTTGAATCCGCTCGATCACCTTGGCAACGGTATAGGTTTTTCCAGACCCGGTCACGCCAAGCAAGGTTTGCCCTGCAAGACCATCGTTTATTCCCTCGACCAATTTTTCGATTGCAGCAGGCTGATCGCCCGCTGGCGAATAAGGAGACTCGACTTTAAAGGGTACAGATTTCACAGTAGTTTAGCCCTACTCCTACAAAGAAGCTTGAAGACAGAAATTAGAAAGCGGAAAATTGTACTACACATTCTAGACCAAAACCTCATAACACGAAGCTACTACTGACAACGGTTTGGCAGGAGTCGGCCCAAAAGACGCCTTCTTCTCATCGGTATAAAGCCAAACGCCAATGCCTGCTATAAAATTTTCTATGAATTTGACTTTTAGCTCTGCAAACAGTTGACCCAATCATGTCACGTCTATACAATTCGCTCCCTTTTGATGTTCCCCGATAGCTCAGTTGGTAGAGCAAATGACTGTTAATCATTGGGTCCCTGGTTCGAGCCCAGGTCGGGGAGCCAAATCTTTTCAAGATTTGATTTCATAGACGCAATAAACAGTCACCGTTATAACCCAACCCGACTAGTCAAAAAAAGCTAGTGAATGAATTCCACGAGCCCTATTAATGAAAACACTATTAACTGGATGCCTGGGTCAAGTTGGTTGTGAGATTGAACGACAATGTTCTTCCTACGGTTTTGAAATTAAATCTACACACAAAAATAATCTGGATATCGCTCAGCCAGATCAAGTTCGTAAAATAATTGAAGAAGAAAACATCGACATCGTCATCAATGCAGCTGCCTACACTGCAGTCGACAATGCTGAGAACGACGAAGAAAAAGCCCACGAAGTAAACGCTATTGGGTCAGAAGTCCTCGCCCGTGTCACCGCTGATCATAATATTCCACTACTACACATATCTACTGATTATGTGTTTGATGGTAATTCAACATTTCCCTACACCGAATTAATGGAAACAAATCCTCAAGGGGCTTACGGGAGGACTAAACTAGCGGGAGAAAGATTAGTCAGCAGCATTAACCCAAAGCACTTAATATTGAGAACAAGCTGGGTATTTGGTAGCACAGGAAGTAATTTTGTTAAAACCATGCTCAGGATCGGATCAGAGCGAGAGGAAGTTTCGGTAGTCTCAGATCAATTGGGATCACCGACATTTGCTGGACATATTGCCTCTGCACTACTGCAGGTAAGTCAACAATACAGTGAAGAAAAACCAGTAAGGTGGGGCACGTATCACTTTACAGACGCAGGCATCACCACATGGCATATGTTTGCGACAAAAATCATGCAACTAGGATTTGACGCTGGATTACTTGCAACGCTACCGAAAGTATTGCCGATCCTGAGTGAAAATTATCCAACCCCAGCAAAGAGACCGCATTATTCAGGTCTTGATTGTAGCCGCTTTATTTCAAGCTTCCCGCAGATTAGTATCCAACCTTGGGAGAAAGGTTTGCTCGAAGTCATTTCCTCCCTAAAAAATAATGTGTAAGAAGAAACTAGCAGGTATTTGATGAAAGTATTGGTAACAGGTGGAGCGGGATTTATCGGATCAGCAGTAATCCGAGAGATTATTGAGCACAGCGACGATGAAGTACTGAATGTAGATTGCCTTACTTATGCGGGAAATTTAGACAATTTAAGTAAGATGAGTGACGACAAACGCTATGCTTTTAAACAGGTGAATATCTGCGATAAAGAAGCCATAGAAACTGCTGTACTTGAATTCAAACCTCAAATTATTATGCACCTAGCAGCTGAGTCACATGTCGACAGATCAATTGAAAACCCTGATGCTTTCATTCAAACCAATGTAATCGGCACGTATAATATGCTGTCGGCTTCGACTGCCTACTATTCCAGTCTTGATGAAAAACAAAAATCACAATTTCGATTTCATCATATCTCGACCGATGAAGTTTACGGTAGCTTAGGCGCGACAGGTTTATTCACAGAAGAAACACCTTACAGTCCAAACTCACCCTACTCTGCAAGTAAAGCATCTTCAGATCACTTTGTAAGAGCTTGGCACGAGACTTATGGATTACCCATTGTTGTCACCAATTGCTCAAATAACTACGGGCCCTACCATTTCCCAGAAAAGCTAATTCCATTGATGATCTTAAACGCACTAGATGGAAAACCTTTACCCGTCTATGGAAATGGAGAACAAATAAGGGACTGGCTCTATGTAGAAGATCACGCAAGAGCTTTATTACTCGCAGCTAAATCAGGGACTTCAGGTGAAACATACAATATTGGCGGTCACAACGAAATAAAAAATATCGATGTTGTAAAAGTAATTTGCGGTATTTTAGATAAAAAAGTACCGACTAAACCCAAAGGTATCAATAAATTCGAAGACTTAATCAAATTTGTTGAAGATAGGCCAGGACATGACATTCGCTACGCAATAGACGCAAGCAAAATTGCCAAGGAGCTTAATTGGAAACCCCTAGAATCCTTCGAAAGCGGTATTGAAAAAACAATAGACTGGTATCTTGAGAACACAGATTGGTGTGATGATATACAATCAGGTAATTACCAACGAGATCGAATAGGTTTGATAAAATGAAAGGTATTATTCTAGCTGGAGGATCAGGAACCAGACTTCATCCTGTGACAATTGCAATTTCTAAACAGCTCTTACCCATCTATGATAAACCGATGATCTATTATCCCCTGTCCACTTTGATGCTCTCTGGTATTAAGGACATACTCATCATTTCAACGCCAGAAGATATTGGGCGCTTTGAACAACTCCTCGGTGATGGTCACCAATGGGGCATCAAGTTAACTTATCAAATTCAAGATGCACCTTTAGGCTTGGCCCATGCATTTATTATTGGCGAAGATTTTGTTAATGGTGAAGAATGTGCATTAATACTCGGTGACAATGTATTCTTTGGACAAAATTTTACCGGCATATTGAAACAAGCCGTAGAACGTAAAAGTGGCGCAACCGTTTTTGCTTACCCTGTAAAAGACCCAGAACGATTTGGCGTCGTGGAATTTGATGAAAATAAAAAAGCCATCAGTATAGAAGAAAAGCCACAACAACCTAAATCACGTTACGCGGTAACCGGACTGTATTTTTACGACAAAACCGTTACTGAGAAAGCGAAAAAAGTTGTTCCTTCAGAAAGAGGAGAGCTTGAAATTACTGACTTAAATCGAATGTATTTAGAAGAAGATGCGATGTCCGTCGAGATATTGAGTCGAGGTATGGCTTGGCTAGACACAGGCACTTATGATTCTCTGTTAGAAGCTGGTCAATTTGTTCAAACCCTGGAGCACAGGCAAAGTTTAAAAATCGCATGTCCAGAAGAAATATCTTGGCGACAAAAATGGATTTCTGACGCTGAATTAAAAAAACTTGCTGAGCCTTTGCTCAAAAGTGGCTACGGAGAATATTTGTTAGACTTATTGAATTTTGAGGACATGAGCCTGTGAAGGTCCAGAAAACGAAACTTGAAGGCGTTGTAATAATAGAACCAAAGGTTTTTGGAGATGAGAGAGGATTTTTTTTAGAGTCTTATCACGAAACCCGATATCGAGAACAAGCTGGCATTAAAGAAACCTTTGTTCAAGATAACCACAGTCGCTCCAGCAAAGGGGTGCTTAGGGGACTGCATTTCCAAAAAACAAAACCTCAGGGGAAATTGGTAAGTGTCAGCCAAGGAGAAGTATTTGACGTTGCGGTTGATATTAATCCTGCATCCAATACATATAAACAATGGGTGGGCGTCACCTTAAGCGCGACTAACCATATTCAATTCTATGTACCACCTGGATATGCTCATGGATTTTTAGTCCTTTCTGACACTGCAGACTTTCAATACAAATGTACGGATTTTTATGATCCGTCTGATGAAGGGTGTGTTCGCTGGGATGATCCTGAAATTGGTATTGAATGGCCGATTGATGGGGAGCCTAGGTTGTCAGAGAAGGATGCTGGGGCAGACCTACTACCAAAATCCGGGTTTTAAAGTGTACAACAAATCGATATCTATACAGATATTACATATATTTGTTCTTTGTAGTTTAGCTATTACTCAACCAATTTTAGAGGTGTTATCAAGTAATCCTACCTTTCTCCTGACATCAAAAGTTCAAGCGCTTGAACTAATCACTTTCACGATAATTATATGCTTGGTGCCAGCCACATTATTTAGTTCAATATTATTGTTAGCTGGAATCGCAAGCAAACATATAAAATCCATTTTCTTCAGCAAAGTCTGTTTTTTTCTCAGCTTTCTATATGTGTTACCAATTATTAACCAGATAACAATTGATTCGCTATTGGTCCTTGGACTCTTGGTCTTATTAGTGAGCGTTTGCATCACACTGTTTATCACTCAAAGTAAGGTAGGTAACACTTTATTGAACATTGCCTCACCGATAATATTATTTTTCCCAATTAACTTTTTCTATCAAGACCCTATTCAAAACATAGTAAATCCAAGCCAAACTACTGGGTCCTACATAAGCGATCAGGATACCAATCACCCTCTCATTTTTATCGTTTTTGATGAATTACCAATTACCTCTCTTTTAAATGCCTCTGGAGACATAGACAAGAAAAACTTCCCGGCTTTCGCGAGACTTGCAGAGAATGGAAATTGGTTTCGCAACACCTACACATTAAGTGAAGACACCGAAACGTCATTACCTGTAATACTCAGTGGGACAGTTCCAAATCGAGAGAAAATTTCCTCTTATCAAGACCACCCACGTAACTTATTTACACTATTTGGCAAAGACACAAGAAGAAATGTCTATGAATCAATTACTCACCTCTGCCCTCCAGACATCTGCAACCGGAAGAAAAGATCACTGACAGAATTTTTACCTCAGTTATCCATGGATGTGATCGCAATCTATTTGAATCTAATTAGCCCAAAGGACTTAGACCTAGGTCTACCCGACATTTCTAAATCATGGAGTCATTTTTGGACAATTGAAGATGCTACAACTGAGCAAAAAACATTACATAAGTACCTAGATCGGCCATTAATTTTTAATAATTTTATTAACAAAATTACAAATAAAACTTCCAACCAGGTTAACTTTTTACACATCCTGCTACCTCATGTACCGATGTACTATTTACCCTCGGGAAAGAAATACACCCTTGCTAATTATTTACCCGGTATGGAAGGAGAGAAGTGGGGTAGCAATGAATCACTTGTCATTCAAGCTCAGCAACGCCATCTGTTACAACTTTCTTTTACCGACAAATTGCTAGGTGAACTTTTTGCAAGATTAGACAAAGAAAAAATATTTGATGAATCCCTAATTATTGTCACTGCAGATCATGGTGTTGGTTTTTGGCCAGGAGAATCAAGACGCAGCGTACAACAAACCCATCCAGAAGATATTATCCGAGTGCCGCTTTTCGTGAAAGAAGCTAACCAGAAAGAAGGCGCTGTCTTTGATCATGTGGTTCAAACTGTCGATATACTACCAACATTAATCGACCTATTAGATATCAATGTAAACTGGAAAGTAGATGGACACTCTTTATTCAGTATCAGGAATGAGAATACCCAAGCGCATATCGCAACTAGAACCACAACCGAAGTCATATACCCAGTACCTGGAATTGCTGCCACACTAAAGCGAAAAACTAACTACTTTGGGAATAATGGTGACCAATTCTTTGGAGGGGGAGTACCTACTAATTTGATCGGTCAGTCTGTCAATGATCAAAAAATCATATTAGGAGACCATAATTCTTTCGAGTTGAATGAACCCAATCTTTTCGAGGACTTGGCGCTTAATCTAACATTTGTACCTGCATTAATTTCTGGCAGGGTCTTCGGAAAAAAAGAGGGTGATACTTACACAATCGCAATAGCTGTTAACGATATAATTCAAGGCTTTGGACAAGTAAATCATACGGAAGACGCATCGACTTTTTCATTATTAGTTCCAGAAAAATCTTTTCTAAGTGGACTTAACAAAATCAGGTTATTTAGGGTTTTCGGTACTGAGGCTCATAACGGAGTTCTTCAAGAAATACCCCAGATTAATAAGATGGAATACAACTTGGTAGGTACATCTAATTCTCTCAATACAGAAAAGATTGTGTCATCTGAGGGTATTGAATATTATTTTTCCAAAAAAAATCTAAGAGGTCACCTCGATGGGACCTTAGTAAAGGATAATTTGGTAAAATTGGTAGGATGGGCAGCTGATGTCATCGAGCCTGAACCTCATATGAGTATAGTTGTATTCAATAACAATAAATCAATATCCATTAGAGAGACTGGAACCAAACGGGCAGGAGTAGCTCGATTATTCAACAATGAAGATTTGTTACATTCTGGCTTCGCATTTCATATACCCCTTGAATCGATAGGTAAGGACAACGATATTCGAGTGTTTGTTATCTCTGAAAAGGGGTTTGCGAGAGAATTAGTCTACTACAAGGATTACGACCTTTAGCGAATTCAGTAGTCTAAACATAATTCGAAGACGAAAAATATTTTTAAGTTTTTACAGTTCTACTTTTGGTCGAAGTGCTAAATCCATGCTCCACTGTTAAGTTGTCGGATCAATTAATTTACCCCTTACTTACCAATTGATTTTAATTTCACTCCCGTAGCCCATCTCAGAGATGACAAATATTCTCACTTTTTCTGGTTCGTGAACTTGAAACGATGGAATCGTAAAACTATACCCCGAATCATCAAATTCACGGTTACCAAAATGATCTCCAACGTCAACCCTTGGTGTGCCTAAATTTCTTACTGTTAGCTGTTCACCCGCATAAACCACTAGTATTTTTAGGCGGTCACTGGGCTGAGTTTGATTTATTGCCCAGCCGCTGAACCTAATATGCTTATCTTCCTCTCGTACACTGTCCATGTAACCTTTGAGCCCTTCCTCTTTCAAATATGAAACACCTTCATTATCTTTAAGAATTTCTCTCCCGTTCTCAGATGATAGTGAAAAACGCCTTGGAAAATCGTCCGTTACCGACAATTCTTCGTTTACCTTACCGATTATCAATTTATTTAGAACAAAAGCCAGATAGCGAGTATCAGTGGATGTACCCAGTTTAGCGGGCTGTATTGCATCGTGATATTCAAAACGCACATCTATCAGCCGTGAGCCATTAACATTATCCACTGGCACGTTTAGAGAAACCTGATGTGATCTTGTATCTCGGAAGATCATATCTTTAATTTTCACATCATTAACGAAAACAGATATCTCTTGCTCATTCCAAGATTTAAATACTAGCGCATCAAGATCAATACTTAATTTTAGATCTTTCTGAGGAATCGACCCTAAGGAAATCAACAATCTAGAATTAAACCCGAGTGAATAACTCCCCCTTTTACCACTGGCTGACCAACCATAAGCTTGATACTTCTTTCCAAAACCAGTGTTGCTAAAGTCTATTTCTTCTCCGAGCACATATTCATATATATCCGAATCAACAATTCTTATTTCTTTTATATTGACCTTACTCTCACTTTTGTCAGTTGTAAGGATCAAGGGAAGCCTATCCAGCTTGCTTGCAAGACTACTCGGAATGACGACAGTTTTTTTCCTTTGACCATCTCCTGCATAAAATTGCCATTGACCCAAGATGTGTCCATCAAGGCTTATTACAATAGTTTCAGTAGATTGTGCAGAAACGGGAAAATTTTGATGAGCCATTTGCAAAACAACATCTCCCTCAAAGCTTTTTTCTAAATTCAATCTCGCGTCATATCTCTCTATATATGTGCCACTTTCTTGAGGGGGACTCCATCCACTTGCCTCATAATCTTTTAGGTTTCCATTCCCGACCATACTTACTATCAAACCATCGTAACTTGAATCAGTGATGATGTTTAAGTTTCTTCTTGAGGCTGACCAAGATTCCGGAAACCAACTAAAGCCTTTAACCTCATATTCCGTGAGCGGTAATATATAGTCTATATCCCAACCACCAAACACATAGTATTTATGGAGCCTTGTTCTCTCAGAGCCCGGTTCTACCTGAAACAAATTGATTCCCGGGAAGCCTTTATCCTCATATCCTAATGCATCGCTTATTGTTTTCGCTACATCCGTTAAATTTACAGGGGCATCAGAAATGGCCAACTCACCCGATGAACGAGCTGGTTTATAAAGAAGCGCAGGAATACCACCCATCACCTTTTGTTTGCTCAATTTCAGATGGGGTTTCGGCCGTGTAGGAAGGCCTGGCTGATTTAAGTTTAAATCTACCGCAAGATCACCACCGCCATGATCTCCAAGGATGACTATAGTGGCATTTTCATAAACATCTAACTCTCGTAATTTATCTAGCAGCAAATTTAGTTGATGGAAAACTCCCTTTATCTGATTCTTAAAATTTTCGCGATTTATTTTTTGCTGACCGATATATTCAAACTTCTTACCAAACTGAAAGGGCGCATGTGCACCAGAAATATGGAAATACCGAAAGACGTCTTCTTCAATTGAAACATTAGCGCAATGGTTAAATGCATCAAAAAACTTCGTATCAAATGTATTTATCGCCTGTGAAACTTCTCTTTTCGAATCACTCAAATGACACTTATTGGAATTTTGCTCTTGAAGCGGAACAGGTATCCTGAATCTTCCATCGTTGTATACCCACTCTTTAAAAACATGGGGACTCAATCTAAAAATAAGTAAATTAGATAGCAAGACAGCGTCTCTCTGCAAAAAGTTGTCTACATCTGCAGCACTCCCTTTCGTTCCAGAGACATTCATTGCTACTTGGGTGTGTGCCTCCAGTGAATAAGGGGCAAAAGAGTGCAGGCGTACATCAAAACCTTCTTTCAACAGTACTGACGGTAGGCTAAGCTCTCTATAAGCCTTTTTAAGATAAACTGGCAATGTAGTTGAATTATCAAAGACTGTGCCGCTTAAAATGGCTGGCACGGATGCATAGGTTTTTGAAAAAGCGCCTACATTATTCCTGAAATATGTAAAACCCTCTAATTGTTCCTTGAGTTCGGATTGTTCTTCAATCACTTCGTTAAAAACATCGGATTGCAATGTATCTACTAGAATGACAATAACGTTAGAGGATGAAGAAAAATCAAACACCCGGTTCTCGTTAAATACATACTTCTTCTCATCGTCTCCGAGTAGGGTTGGATAATAAGGATAGAGGCTGAGCATAGAGGAGATTAAGATCAAAAAGCTGATAAATTTTATATTTTGAAATACCACTAAAAATCTGAGTACAAAAAGAACGAGTAAAGCTAGTTCAAAAGTCAGTTGCAGAAGGGATGTAAATCGAGCGCGCTCCCAATCTGGCTCTCTACCATCGAGAAAACCAAAATCACCAATAAAAAAATTAGTTTGTAAAAAAGCTACAATTGCCACAAAGAGAATTGCGGCCTGAAACTTCGCCTCTAGTTTGGACGGCATTACTTTCAAGGCAAGGTAAAGAGAAATGAAACCTAAGCCGCTAACTACCGCAAGGGGTTGAAGGAAACGAATTAAAGGAAATTGTAAATTTGAAACATTTAGCGCGAAGGCCTGTAGGAAGGGAAAAAGTACAACTACACTAACAAAGCACAGACAAATCAATATTCTTTGTAAGTTATCAGAATTGAACACTTTTTCTTCAGGCGGCTTCAATACTACTCAACCAATGACTTTCTTGTAAATCGTCTGATAAAAAAATGCTTCCTCTTCAGTCCTAAGCGGCAGCGGGAGATTTTGACGCCACTCATCTATCACTTGAGGTTTATTTATTATTCGCTTTAGTTGATTACACCAAGCGTCTATATCACCAGCGTTGACTACGGCTCCGCATTTATTTTGCTCAATATAATCTCTAGGAGCACCTAAACTTGATACAATAGCAGGTGTACACGCCGCCGTAGCTTCATGTAAAACCAAGGAGAAAGTTTCTGGTACCACTGAGGGAATGCAAACAAGATCAAAAGATTGAAGCACCTGAAACACTTGCTCGCTAGAAACAGAAGGAAAGAATTTAATTCGCACATCTCCTTCAGCTAGTTTTGTCAGTTTTTCCTCATAATCTTTATCTCCAAAAAAACCACCATACAAATGGAGGCCAACTTCTTCCGATTTGATTTTCCGAAATGCAGAAATAAGTACGTCAATTCCCTTTACAGAATTCATTGTTCCCAAATAGCCAAAAATAAGATTTTTGACTTCCTTTTCTGCAAGGTCCATTTTAAAAGAAGCCAAATCGATACCATGAGGGATGACGGTAAATTTCACTTCTAGAAACTCTCGGCGAAATTGCAATGCGACAAATTCAGATGGGCAAACTATGTGCTCCGCTTCATGAATAATCTTGTGGGCAATCTGATACCTGCGAATTAGAGTGTCCGCGTCCCATTCAGGAACAAGACATTGTCTTCTACACTCATAACCTCCATCAGCACCCGTACACAATTTTCCTGTCTGGGTAATCAAGTTAATTCTATAACAAGGTAGATAGAAGTCGGTAAGCGAAAGTATATAAGGCAGACCGTGATTCGAAACAGCTTGTATAGCAGAAGTCATTCTCATGCTATGCATAACATGACAAACATCAAAGTTTTCAATCGCCAACAACTTTCCTACTTCTCCAACAAGCGGTTCATTAAATTCAAGTGAATAATCCCCGACATCAGAAATATCTTTATGTTTAATTCCCGTTATCGGGATTCCTTCATAGGCAGTATTCCACAATGAATCTGAAATACCTTGTCTCCACAAATCAGACATCTCGCCGGTAACGCAGGTTAATATCCTAACAAAGTGCCCCGCTCGCTGTGCAAGCTTAGCAAGTCCTAGCGTGACTTTTTCTGTACCACCAGCATATTCCGGATAAAATTGGTGAACAAGTATTAGTATTCTCATTTCTAGATACCTGCCTGTAAATCAAGGCGTATTTTTTCAAGCGAATCTTGAGCATGTTGATCAAGAAGATGTTTTTTTAGATACATAAACCCGAGATAAGACCCGACCGAGGACGCGTAATTTTTCGTATACATGCCAATAAGTTCCTCTCTAAGGCTATTATCTTGCTCAACATATATTGATTCAGCGTAACTTCTAAAATGTCTAATGCGCCCTAAGAATCCATCAAAAAATGCTTGCGCTTCACTTACTTCTTCACCAGAAAAACTGTTTCTATCTTTTAGGTAATCTGCCCTATATTCTCCTATTTTTTCATTCAATTTATCATCAAGTAA
>JBLHIH010000075.1:0-16765 GCA_047616645.1 Flavobacterium sp.
CGGCTCATTATTAATGGGTATTCTATTTGTCCTCTTGGTAGAAAAATCAATATACCCCGTAATTTGGAGGTCAACGCTATTAGTGGGTTTTCTTGGGGCTTTTACCACTTTCTCCACATTTTCCCTGCAAACACTCAGTTTAATTGAGGCTGGCCGTTTGGGTGCGGCAGCAACATACGTTCTCGCGAGTGTAATTCTATGCCTAATTGCCGTCAGCATAGGCATTTTTGCGACACGAGAATTAACCAGTTGAAATTATTCTGTTACCATTGCCGCCCCAGTTTATTAGTACTACGGTAATTCATGTTAGACGCCAAGCTTATTAGATCAGATATTGATTTTGTCTCCGAGAGATTGAAGGTGAAAAACTTTCACTTAGATGTTTCTCTTATCTCAAGCCTTGAAGAACGAAGAAAATCAGTTCAGGTAAAAACTGAAGCCCTTCAATCAGAAAAAAACACCCAATCGAAATCTATCGGTCAAGCAAAAGCCCGTGGAGAAGATATTAAACCCCTATTAGAAAATGTTTCTCAACTTGGAGACCAGTTAGGCTCATTGAAAACAGAGCTTGAAGGTATACAAACTGAATTACATGACCTGCTTATGCGCATTCCGAACATACCCGATGACTCTGTACCAGTAGGCACAACAGAAGATGACAATATAGAGTTAAGAACATGGGGCGACGTCCCAGAGTTCACTTTTGAAGTAAAAGATCATGTTGAACTTGCCGCTACTGGCAAGAAATTAAACTTTGAAGTCGCAGCAAAGATAACAGGTTCTCGATTCACGAGTCTTCGTGGCAATTTAGCCACACTTCATCGGGCCTTAACGCAATTCATGTTAGAAGTGCATCTTAATGAACATGGATATGAAGAAATTTATGTTCCCTATATCGTCAACAAAGAATCTTTAATGGGAACGGGTCAATTACCAAAATTTGAGGAAGACCTATTTAAGCTTACCGATGATCGAGAGCTTTACTTAATTCCCACAGCTGAAGTGCCTGTCACTAACATACTACGAGATGAAATCGTGAGTGATGAGGAGATGCCGATGAAATTGGTATGTCATAGCCCGTGCTTTAGAAGTGAGGCAGGGAGTTATGGACGAGATACCAAAGGCATGATTCGACAACATCAATTCGAAAAGGTAGAACTTGTTCAAATGGTGAGACCTTCTGAATCTGATGCTGCACTTGAAGCACTTACTGGCCATGCCGAAAATATACTTCAGAAATTAGGTTTGCCATACCGTGTTGTCGTACTGTGCGGCGGTGACCTCGGATTTGCTTCAGTAAAGACCTACGACTTAGAGGTGTGGTTGCCAGGTCAAAACAAGTACAGAGAAATTTCTTCTTGCAGTAACTTTCGTGACTTTCAAGCTCGGCGCATGCAAGCGAGATGGCGCAATCCTGAGACTGGAAAACCTGAACTGCTGCATACACTCAATGGTTCGGCCTTAGCTGTTGGTCGAACACTTGTCGCTGTAATCGAAAATTATCAACAAGAGGATGGTAGCATTAGAATTCCTCAGGTATTGCAGCCTTATCTAAATGGCCTCTCACAAATCACTCTATAGCTGATGAAATACTTCCCTCTTTTTTTTAATCTAAAAGACAAATCCTGCCTTGTGGTTGGAGGAGGGGAAGTTGCCTTAAGAAAATGTGAATTACTTGAGAGCGCTGGTGTGGCTATCACAGTGGTGGGTATTGAAGTTTCTACAGAGCTTAAGGCCTTCCTAGGTTCTGCTCCTCACCAGATCAAGGTAAGCGCATTTTCTCCAGAGGATCTTGACGACAAAGACCTTATTATTTGTGCTACAAATGATTCGGACATAAATCAAAAAATATCCCGCCTAGCGCAAGAAAGAAACTTACCCGTAAACGTGGTTGATAACGCTGCTCTATCCACCATTATATTTCCTTCAATTATAGATAGATCGCCTGTTATTGTAGCGGCGTCAACCAGTGGATCTTCACCGGTACTAGCGAGTCAACTAAGGGAGCAGCTAGAAATACTTTTACCCCATAATCTAGGTAATTTGGCGAGCTTTCTCGGCCTAATGCGAAAGAAAATTAAAGCAAGTTTCCCCAAACTATCTGATCGCCGAAGAGTTGTGGAGGAATTTTTATTATCCCCAGGCGAATCCCTTGCCAGAAACGGTGATTTTGAGGAAGCAAAAACCTACCTCGAAGAAAAAGCCAGTAGGGAAGGAGAGGTTTTTCTAGTTGGTGCAGGACCTGGAGACCCAGATTTACTAACAATAAAAGCCTTACATTTAATGCAAAAAGCAGACATTGTTTTATATGACAACTTAATATCAAAAGAAATCCTTTTGAAGGTTCGGCGTGATGCTGAAAAGTGTTTTGTCGGAAAGATTGCAAACAAAAAATCAATTTCCCAAGAAGGCATCAATCAATTGTTGGTAAAACATGCCAAAGAAGGGAAGCGAGTCTTAAGATTAAAAGGGGGGGATCCCTTTATCTTTGGACGAGGCGGCGAAGAAATAGAAACACTTGCCGCGGAAAATATTCAATTTCAAATTGTCCCAGGTATTACCGCCGCCTCAGGATGTTCAACTTATGCTGGTATACCACTAACACACAGAGACTACTCCCAGTCTGTTAGATTTGTCACAGGACATCCAAAAAATGGCGCAGTCGATCTTCCTTGGTCGGAATTCGCTCACAAAAATCAAACAATAGTTTTTTATATGGGCTTAGGTGGCTTGGGTGCTATTTGTCAGCGTTTGATAAGCCACGGGCGTGATGAAAGCACACCAGTAGCAGTTATATCAAAGGGAACCACACCAGAACAAAAAACAGTTATTGGAGATTTAACAAACATAGAAGGCCGAGTTAAAAAGGCTGTGCTTGCGAGGCCAACCTTGATTATTGTTGGCGAGGTTGTGACCTTACATAACACTTTAACGCCAAGTACTAGTCACAATTATTTGGTTTAGGTAGTCCAGCAATTTTGGACACTAATTTTGCAGGCTTACCCGAAAATAAGCGCATAAGATAAATGCTCTTTCCTTTCTCAGGGCCCAATTTCTGCTTAATAGTATTCACGAGTACTCTATTGACTGGGGATATTTTATATTGATGATAATAGGCTCTTACGATGTTGATTATCTCCCAGTGTTCGGCGCTCAAAATAATATCGTCCTGTAGCGCAAGCTCAGATGCAAGATCTTCATTCCAATCAGATAACTGTCTTAGGAATCCTTCTTTATCCACATTCAGTATCATCACCAATTTTTCTGTTTGGGAAATTCGATACACAAATCGACAAAGACTTCATAGCTTATTGTCTTGATCAGACTTTGAGCCTCATACTTTGTCTTCAATCCTCTTGCTATTAAATCTGCCTCTAGTGCATAGATTGAGTATTCTTGAAGATCGATGAAAAGAGAATGGCCGACCCCATATACTGCATCTTCAATCAAGATAATGGCATCTTCTTTTTGGCAGAATTGAATACATGATGCGAAAGCATGATGACTATAAGGTGATTTGTTAATCGTATGTAATAGCACGTTTTAACCTAGAAACTTAAGATGACGTCTGAGAGATCGAGCAGCGCCGATAACTCAGCATCGGTAATGTATGTAACATTAAGTGTAAGAGACTTCTCTTTGATGTTGCGAGCATCTAAGGCAGATTGACTACAATAGATATTCTCGACGCCATAATCATTTAATGCGCCAAATCCCGCGACAAAGTTCTTTCGTTCAATTAGATCACTCACTTGGTTATCCAACAACTGAAAAACACCGTCATCCATAAAGAGTAAACTGCATTCTACAAATGCTGACCCCATTAAAAGTGCATCAAAACCTTCCTGAGCCGACATATTGCTAAAAGTTCCTTGATGCTGAACAAAGAGAAACTTTTTCATTTTATTTCCCAAAACTGATGAGTCTGTCAGACTCTATGCCTGCATCAATGAGTTGCCCAAGTCCAGAAATTGTAAAGGCAGGATGTAGATTGTTAGCATCCTTCTCATATCTGCGTGCTTCTGAATCATTTAATATTCCTCGTCTTAAGGCTGAGGCAATACACAAAATAAGCTCAACACTATGTTCATCAGAAAACTTAGCCCAAGCGGCATTTAGATTACGCTCATCTTGTGGCGCAACAATAAGGGTGTTGCCCGTCGTGACGGCTTCTTGATAAAAGAATACTCGGTACAGTTCATGCCCACTCGTAATGACAGCGCGAGCAAAATTCAGTGCTGACAATGAAGCTTGAGAATCACTTGGTCCACCAAAAATGGCGATTGAAAATTTCATAGCATGATCAAGCTCTTATACAAACTTCTTATAAAACGCGTTACATAAAAAAATGCCCCGGACAAAACCGAGGCATTTTTAATCAAATGGCGTATGAGTCGTTTAGTCGTCTCCTCCCATCACACCTAAGATCATCAGTAAATGGACAAACAAATTGTAAATACTCAAATAGAGTGAAACCGTTGCCATAATATAGTTTGTTTCTCCACCATGTAAAATCCGACTAGTGTCATACAATATGAACCCAGACATTAGCATAACGACGCCACAGGAAACCGCGAGCTGCATGCCGGAGACGTAGAAACCAAAAAAGGAGCCAACAAACATAAACAACATAGCCGCAATAATGACCCACATACCCGTCATAAGAAACCCGCTCATAAATGAGAAGTCTTTTTGCGTAACTAAGGTATAACCAGATAGTGAAAAGAAGATAACACCGGTTAGTCCGGCGGACATAACAACAGCTTCAGTTCCACCGGCAGTTGCCATGTAATAGTTTAGAAGAGGGCCGAGAGAGAAGCCGAGAATACCGGTAAAGGCAAAAACCAGTACAATTCCCCAGACGCTGTTCTTCATTTTGCTGATGGCAAATATCAACCCAAATGCCACAAGCAACGGTAGGAAACCCATATGTGGGGCTTCAATTGCCATGGCAAGTCCTGCCATAGCAGCACTAAACACTAATGTCATTGATAGCAACATATAGGTGTTACGCAAGACCTTGTTCATAGAGGCTACGGGAGCCTGAGTTTCATTTAAAAATTGTGCATCTGCCATTGATTGTCTCCAAAATGGGGTTAAAACGATTGATGACTAAAATTGTACTTCTCTGCTCGCCAAAAGCAAGTAAAAAACCATCCTTATTGCGTTTATAAATGGGGTCAAGTATTTCTTTTTCAAGGAGTTTTGAATATATAGCCTTGTAATCCCTACATAATACCTATGATACCTATGACCCCTGTTACAGACAATAATTCCAGTCTGTGAGACAATTTGGCCTAGTGATATCTGCATTGGTCTTATGAATAAGCTAAGAGTCTAGTGAAGGTATTTAACAAAAATGCACTAAGGAACGTAATAATGAACCTTTCAATTCGATTTTTACTCGCCATTATCTTGTTTCTTTCTTTCTCTGTAGTGGCAAATCCGCTAAAGGAGATGTCAAACTATATTGAATACGCAGAAACTGCTGAGGGTAATGGCTTAGGTTTATACGGGAGTTCGGGTCAACCTACAAGCGATGAGATTTCTGCTCTGTCAAAAGCGGGTTATCAGAGAATCATTTACCTTGCCTTAACGACAAACGACACTGCCCTGGCTGGAGAAGACGAATTAGTCCTAAAAAAAGGTATGCAATATCTTCATGTACCGGTCGAGTTTTCAAATCCAACACTCGCTAATTTCCAGACAGTAGCGAATGCACTGCAGTCTCAAGGAGATCTAAAAACCCTCTTACATTGTCAAATAAACCTAAGAGCATCTACTTTTTCTTTTCTCTATCGTGTCATATATAAAAAGGTAGCAATTGAGGATGCCAAAAAAGATTTGGATGCTATCTGGGTACCAAACCCAACCTGGTTCAATTTTATCAAATCGACATTAGCTCACTTTAAGATGACCCACGAATGTGACAATTGTGATTGGGGTGAGCGAGAATTTGATCATTAACAGTAAAAGCCTTTTAAGGTCTTTAACAAAAGATTACGATTACCATTAGGGTTGAGAAACGGTTCCGATATAAGGAAGGTTACGATTTCTTTGTGCATAGTCGATCCCATATCCAACAACAAATTCATCTGGGATTTCAAAACCAATCCACTTAAGGTCTACTTCGCATTCTCGTCTACAAGGTTTATCAAGCAGGGCACAAATCTCCAGAGACTTAGGTTGACGAGAACTTAGTAAGTTCAGAACATGTTGCATGGTATGACCTGTGTCGACGATATCTTCAACAAGTAGGACATCTTGATCTTTAATCTCACCGCGTAGGTCTTTGAGAATTCTCACCTCACGGGAAGAAACCATTTTGTTCCCATAGGAAGATACCTCCAGAAAATCAACCTCCACTGGTAGTTCAAGCTCCCTGACTAAATCTGCAATAAAGATAAATGATCCCCTTAATAAACCAACCACAATCAACTTTTCCGAATTTGCATAGTGATGAGATACTTCTCGTGCAAGTTCTTCAACTTTTGCTGCGATAGATTTAGCGGATATTAATCTTTCAACTTGGTATTTCATACGGCTCTCAATTTTTAACACTAATTGATCATTGAAGGCTGTGACTTTTGAGAAAAAAAGTCAACTGTATATTCGCGCGAGTGAAAGCAAAAATGAGACTCAATCATTGGCATTAGGCAATAGCACTCGTGCGAAGTAAACGTTACAATCTGATAGCACTTAATTCAGACTCCCAATTTTTAGGGGATTCTTTTATGGAAGTATGTATATTGGCGGACTTATCTTGTGTTGAGTATATGTGATAATAGTTAATAGTATTTAATAATAGTTAAGCCACATCCCAAACTTCGCGGAGAGTTGATTAATGAAATACGAAGCACCAAAAACCAGCAAAGAAGCAGCTACATTGCTTGCGAGTGAAAAAGGTGAAGCCTTTATCCTAGCTGGAGGTACCGATCTGATAGTGAGAATGAGATTAGGGATGTCAGAACCTGACCTTGTTGTTGATATCAAACAAATACCTAGTATGCAGGGAATTAAAAAGACAGCCAATGGCATTCGTATTGGTGCTTCGGTTTCTGGTGCTCTTTTAGGTGAAGACAAAGCATTAAAAAAAGCATGGCCGGGTGTAGTTGAGGCCGTCAATCTTATTGGCTCTGACCAAGTACAAAGTCGCTGCACCATGGTAGGTAATTTATGTAATGCCTCGCCAGCAGCTGATGCTGTGCCAGCCATGATAGCTGCAGGAGCAAAAGCACAGATCGTCAGTAAAGATGGGAAGCGAACCGTCCCCGTTGAAAAAATCATAGTGGGTCCCGGACAGACGAGTTTAAAAAAAGGGGAGCTTATTGAATCGATAACTTTACCCAAGAAAGCCCCACGATCAGGGGATGCCTATCTTAGATTTACTCCTAGGACGGAAATGGATATTGCCGTCGTTAGTGCAGCGGTTAATCTGACAATAGAAAGAGGCATCGTAAAAAAAGCCAAAGTGGTTCTAGGTGCCGTTGCGCCTACTGCAGTGATAGTTCCTGCAGCGGCGAAAGCCATCATCGGCACTAGATTGGATGATGCAGCCTTAGAGAAACTAGCACTAGCATGCTCGGCTATGTGTAATCCCATTGATGATAAACGAGGCACAATAGAGTACAGAACTAAAGTAGCAGGTGTTCTCGGTAAACGAGCAGCAAAAATAGCCTATCAACGCGCAGGAGGTCAGTAATGGCTGGTGTACATGTATCAACAACAGTAAATGGAGACATGGTCGAGTTCGCCTGTCCCCAAGATGAAACCTTGCTCAATTCCCTTCGAGATCGCGTTGGCTTAATGGGAGTAAAGGAAGGCTGTGGCACAGGTGATTGTGGTGCATGTAGCATCACACTAGAAGGTCGACTTGTTTGTTCTTGTCTGGTGCTAAGCGCTGAAGTCGAAGGGAAAAAGATTACAACAGTCGAGGGGATGAGTACCGGAGGTAAACTGCATACCTTGCAGGAAAAGTTCATTGAGCACGCGGCCCTTCAATGTGGCATTTGTACACCAGGTTTTCTTGTCGCTGCAAAAGTACTTTTAGAGAAAAATTCAAATCCAAGCGAAGAAGAAATTCGATATGCTCTTGCGGGTAACTTATGTCGTTGTACGGGATATGACAAAATTGTTAGGGCAGTACAAGCTGCCGCAAAAGATATGAGAAAAAAACGCAAGTAAACTACTCAATACACGTAATTGTTGGAAATAGGAATCTGAAATGGGTAATGATACCAAGTATACAGATCAAGATTTTAAGCTTGTTGGGACACGACCAAACCGTCCTGATGGCGTAGATAAAGTAACCGGCCGTGCACGTTATGGCGCTGATATTTCTGCTCCAGGGCAGCTTGTGGGTTTAGTTCTTCGATCTCCCCATGCTCACGCAAAGATAAAAAAAATAGATACGAAACGTGCTGAAAAGCTAAGTGGAGTGAAGGCTGTCATCACCTGTGCTGACTTGCCTGACAATACAAAGGGGAATCGAGATCTATTGGATATCCTCGAAAATTGTATGGCGCGCGAGAAAGCTTTGTATGACGGACATGCGGTTGCTGCAGTAGCCGCAATCGATGATCAGACTGCGAGAGCAGCATTAAAATTAATCAAAGTCACCTATGAGAAATTACCTCATGTTACGGATGTAGATGAGGCCTTAAAAGACGGGGCACCGATCATTCAGGACTTTGTTATTGATCCTAGAACCAAACTTAATTCTAACCTATGTAAATTAACCGACTTAGGGCATGGTGACATTGAAGCGGGATTTGAAGAAGCAGACTTTATTGTAGAGAAGTCGTTTAAAACTGAACAAACTCACCAAGGATATATAGAGCCGCATGCTTGTCTCGCAAATTTAGGTCCTGATGGCGCAGGGGAGCTATGGGTGACAACTCAAGGACCCTTCGCCTTCAGGAGTGTCTGTGCTGAATTGTTAGGTTTGGATATAGCAAAATTAAAGGTGACTTCTTCAGAAATTGGTGGTGGTTTTGGCGGGAAGACCCACGTTTGGGTCGAACCACTAGCCCTCGCTTTATCTAGAAAGGCGAATCGACCGGTTAAAATGGTCATGAGCCGAGAAGAAGTTTTTCGTGCAACTGGCCCGACAAGTTCTACTTCTGTTGATGTAAAGTTGGGCGCGAAAAAAGACGGCACTATTACAGCTGCCCATGCTGTTCTTCGATATCATAACGGAGCATTTCCTGGATTTTGGGGCATGTTAGGCGCAATGACTTCTTTCGCCTGTTATGACATTAAAAATGTTAAATCAGTTGGTTACGATGTACTAGTCAATCGACCGAAAGTTGCGGCGTATAGAGCGCCTTCCGCGCCGATGGCTGCCTTTGCAGTTGAAAGCTCGATGGATTTAATGGCAGAAAAATTAGGTATCAAGCCCATCGAATTACGTATTAAAAATGCGGCAAAAGAAGGCAGTAAAGCCTCGTATGGCCCTACATACGGACCAATTGGAATCGGTCCAACCTTGGACGCAGCTAAAAATCACCCGCATATGCGTGCAAAACTAAAAAAGAATCAAGGCAGAGGAATGGCGTGTGGGTTCTGGTTTAACTTCGGTGGTCAGACATGCGTAGATCTCAATATTGGCAGTGATGGCAGCGTGAATCTCATTGTAGGTACGGTTGACGTCGGCGGATCCAGAGCGTCTCTATCCCTAATTGTTGCTGAAGAATTAGGCATAGCCTATGAAAGTGTAAAGACCAATATCGGAGATACCGCGTCCCTCGGTCACAATGATATGACGGATGGAAGTCGGGGTACTTTCTCATCGGGCATGGCGACTATATTTGCTGCTCGGGATGCTATAAACGTTCTGAAAGCGCGTGCAGCAAAAATGATGGACGTTCCGGTCGATGCCATCACATGGGAAAATGGACAAGCCATTGCCACAGGTAAAGCGCATAGTAATATGGCGCCTTTAACGCTAAAAGAAATCGCAGCTGCAGCAGCTAAAACCGGCGGACCCATCGCGGGTCATAAAGAAGTCGTCGCAGATAACGCGGGTGTTTCATTTGCTAGTCATATCTGTGATGTTGAAGTTGATCCAGAAACCGGATCAACAAAAGTCATTCGATATACGGTTATTCAAGATGCGGGTAAAGCCATTCATCCAGACTATGTAGAAGGGCAGTTTCAAGGTGGCGCGGCGCAAGGAATTGGCTGGGCACTGAACGAAGAAAGTATATACGGTGCTGATGGTCGTCTTCAAAATCCAGGGTTTTTAGATTATCGTATACCTGTATGTTCGGACTTGCCTTTTATTGACACTCAGATATTGGAAATACCTAATCCAAATCATCCTTACGGTGTTCGTGGTGTAGGAGAAACTTCTATTGTGCCACCACTAGCCGCGATAGGTAATGCCGTGTCAAATGCTGTTGGCGTGAGGATGAATCACGTGCCAATGTCACCAATACGCATTCTGAAGGCGCTGGAAGAAGCTTCTTAGTTGATTATTGTAAGGTTCTCGGGTTCAATTCGTTCTGCAGTTGACGATATTGAATCCTTGAATCTTGATGCTGATACGATTCATCAATTGTGTTATAAACTCGTTCTACGATACCCAAAGCTAGAAAGCCTTTTGCACGCAGATGTGGCTGTTGCGATAAACGGTGAAATTTATCGTGATAATTGGGACACTAAAATCCCTGAAGAAGCAGAAGTTTTCTTGTTACCACGCATACAAGGTGGTTAAGACCTAAGTACACAAGTCACAACAAATATAGCCTGATAGAAGGATAAAAAATGAGTGATCCAGTAAGAGCATCAGACACACCATTTGGCGTAGAAGTTGAATCTGGTAAAAGTTACTTTTGGTGTGCCTGTGGTAAGAGCCAAAACCAACCTCTGTGTGATGGCTCTCACAGCGATACCAGTATTGTCCCCGTAAAGTGGACGGCAGAGGAAACAAAGAAAGTTTTTTTCTGTGGCTGCAAAGCGACAGCTGCTCAGCCCCTTTGCGACGGTAGTCATAATAAAGGTTAATCTCTCTGAAGGGTATTGATGTAGCTCACTACATTAATAACTGCCTGATCGTCTCTCAAGGTTTGTGACATTGTCAGCATTTGCTTGCCATCAGTATCCTCTTGATGTGATCCGCGAAATTCCGCGCGATAATTTCTTAGCTGGGTAATCATATACCAATCATTTTGTCCCGCTAGCGCTGGCGCTCCCAGTGCTTCATTGCCTTCTGCAAGGACTCCGTGACAAGCGGCGCAGGTTTGGTAAGCTGCCCGCCCCTCATTTACATTGCCTTCTATGGTCACTTCTGCGGGCACGTATGCCCAATCGCCTACCCAGTCGAGGATATCAGTAATGCTTTCATCACTGAGTTTTGCCGCCATCGCTTGCATGGCGATACCTTGTATATCCTTCCCATGGGTTCCGCGAACACCCGAGCGGAAATTTTCTAATTGGCGTTTCAGGTACCATGCTTCCATACCCGCTAGTCGAGGAGCCTCAATAGCGATATTGCCTATACCTTTAACACCATGACAGCTAGTGCAGTAACGATCATCCATTGCGGCTTCAACTCCCACCTTGTCTCCAGATGCCTGTATTCCCGTGTTGCAAAGAGTAGATAGAACTAGTGTTATAGCGCTTATCAGTTTTTTCATGCTGGCTCTGATCTCACTCGTTGATCTAAATTTGCCAATGCGTAATGAGCAGATTGAATAGCGCTTTCCATCCAGGCTGAGTGCTGCGTGCTCTGGTCACCAATCAAGTAGTGACGACCGTTCACTGGTTGTCTAAGGGTTTCAAACATGTGCTCTTCTTTGTCCGACCAACCGCTTCTTTCTTTAGCCCATCTAGGTGCACAGCCAAGCATATGATTCATCCGGTGCCAGGCGACAGTAACAGGTTTTTCAACCATCTGACGATAATTGGGATGAACTTTTTCACCATATTTCAGAAAGTCTTCGATCCTCTCCTCTTGCGTCATTTCAGTGAAATTGGCACCGCCAAAATTGTAGGCAGACAGTACTATCCCTTTCTTTCCATGAATATTATGCGGTGGATACCAAATTTGTTGCATAGGTGCATTAACCCAACTAATACCACCGTAAATATCTTCCTTCTCCCAAAAACGTTCCTTGGCCTGAAACGCGGCTTTATATGCTTTACCACGACGTATGTAATTTAGTGCCTCAGAGTATTCTGCAGGAAAATTGTTGGGTATCCCACTCATCAAATGGCTAGGAATGCAGTTAAAGCAATAATCAGCCTTCAGCACTTCTGTAGTGCCGTTTTGTTCATAGGCTACTTCGACCCCATCGCCTTTCACCATGATGCCTATTACAGGGCTGAGATATTTTATTCGATTCCCCAGTCGCTTAACGAAGGCATCTACAATGCGATCCATGCCACCAACCGGCTGCAGAAGAAGAGGGCCACTTCCCGTTCCTTCAAAAGTAGTCACCATCACATTACGTGATATTTTTGTTGAGAGCAGGTCCCGCAATGCGATGACACCTTTCTTTGTGCCATGGTCAAGAAAGCCGCCTGAAGCGTAACCCGCTCTAATTGATCCTTTATACAACATGTCTTCGTTAAGGTCGCCAAAGCTCTTTAACATGCCTAGTAATATTTCTGATTCGGGTTCTGTAAGAGAGGAATCCAGCGCTGATTTACCCAAGGATTTAGCAAGCATTTCTGAGATGAATCCGTTCATGCTTGTTGAATAGTCGGTATTTCGAACCGGCTTACCACCATTTAATGCATCATCTTGTACCCATGCAGATTTGCTTTCGTTAACAAATACTTGCAGCTCAACCTCTAACTCTCTGCAGTATTTCAGTACGCTTCTGTGAATACTGGGAATGCGTGCCGCACCGGCATTAAAGTATAGATGAGGATCGTTATCCCATTCACAGCGCTGATAATTTCCGATTTCGTCAATGACTGTACCTGCCCGAACCGTGAATATTCGTCCCCCTGGGCGGTGAGAGGCCTCAAGTACGGTGCAGTCGTATCCGGCTTTGCCGAGCTCCCAAGCCGTGGTCAATGCAGATATACCCGTTCCGAGTATGGCGACCTTCTTGCCAGCGCTGGCTTGTAGCGATATCTCTGCAGCGTGGCTGCTGCTAGGCATAAATCCCAGAGCTGCGCCTGCCTGTATCACAGCTGATGTACCACCATAGGCTCCCAGTAAGCTAAGGAATTCTCGTCTGGATACCGGGATAGTCATTATATTGCCTCTACTCTTTAGAACTGCAGCTAATACTACAGCCTGAAGGGGCTGAGATAAAACTGAAAATACTCAAGCCACATCGCGAGCATAAAATGATCTGGAAGCAGCCTTGTTATATCGAAGTCTCTCTAACAAGATGATTCCTACCCACTATCTCTTAGGCTATGGCATCGCTATTCATGATAGAAGGATCAGATTGACACCTTGTGAGCGAATTTGTATCAACAAAATCAGTTTTAGTAGGTTGTTAGGAGGGTAATTAATGGGTCAGTTAGAAGGTAGTGGCAAGGTGGGAGATCGAGTACGGGTGGTAGCCATTCTCGTTAAAAACGAGTAAACCCTATGTCCAGCCAGGACGCATAAAAATGGCGGAGGGGGTGGCAGCCACTCACAAGTACCATACCTTGCCATGCACTGAATAATTACATTATTAATTTATATATATCAATAACTTAAATACAGTCGTTGATACATGGTACCTTGTGGTACACCATACAATCCCATATAATATGGTATACAAAATGATCTACAGGTAGCTTTTAATGAGTAAAACCAATCATGCTCCAGGCAAACTTAGCGCTGTTGGACTGAAGCACTTAAAAGATGGTTGGCATTCTGACGGTGGGAACCTCTACTTGTTTGTTCGTGGTATGAGTAAAGCTTGGGTTTTCCGGTTCGTAGCTCCAAATCGCCAGCGCAGAAATATGGGCATTGGCTCTTTATCAAACATCTCTTTAGCAGAAGCCCGTAAAGTCGCAGCTACTTTGCGATCGCAGCTAAAACACCCAATCTCGCCGGTTGACCCACTTGCCGCACGCCAAGACCTGCTAATCGAGCGCCAACTAGCGGCAGGCAAACAAATGACATTCCGATCGTGTGCTGCCGGCTATATTGAAGCACACAGAGCCAAATGGAAAAGCAAGAAGCATGTGCAGCAATGGGAAAACACCCTACAGTCATATGCCGATCCGGTATTTGGCCATATCCCAATTGATCAAATTGATGAAACTTTAATCCTCAAGGTATTGCTACCGATCTGGACCAGCAAAACCGAAACTGCAACCCGCCTTCGGGGCCGAATAGAAGCTGTTATGGATTGGGCGACTTTCAGCAAGTTTCGAGAAGGTGAAAACCCTGCTCGCTGGAAAGGTCACTTAGAGCACTCACTACCTAATCCCAGCAAAATTGCGAGAGTTACCCATCATCCCGCATTAGCCTACCGCGACATGCCTGATTTCATGTCAGATTTAGCAACTAGAAAAGGGCTAGCTGCAAGAGCGGTGGAACTTCTAATTTTTACAGCAGCGAGATCCGGGGAAGTTCGCCTGGCAACTTGGGGAGAATTTGACCTTGTAGGCAAGCAGTGGGTAATTCCAAGTACCCGGATGAAGATGGGGCGCGATCATAGAGTCGCTCTTTCAGATGCAGCAATAGAATTACTAAGTAAGCTACCTACTTTAAGTGATACAGAGCTCGTATTTCCCGGCACTAAGATTGACCGACCAATGTCGGATATGACTCTAATGGCGGTACTCAAGCGTATGGGGAGAACGAATATTACAATTCACGGATTTCGCTCAACATTTCGAGATTGGGCGGCAGAGGCTACCGAATACGCAAACGAAGCTGCTGAATTGGCTCTCGCACACGCTATCAGTAATAAAGTCGAAGCAGCGTATAGAAGAGGTGACATGCTAGAAAAGAGATTCCGAATGATGAATGACTGGGCGAGTCACTGTAAAGAGCAAGAATGTAAAATTTAATAGGAGTTTTATTGTGGGTAAGAAATATTGGCTAAAACTACCAAAAATACATGCGCATGCGTATTCTACTCTTGATACGCCATTCGCACACGCTGCGGTAAAATTAGTTGTTGCCGTTGACGAATTGAACCCAACTCCCCCTAATGCAGTTGATTTGGACATCTTGGCCAAAGGGTTTTTAGGGGTATTTGGGTCTACTGACCCGGTTAAGGATCTTGGGCATCTCTTAGGCTGGATTGGACCCCCGTGCAGGCCCGGGGGTAAAGGCTTTACCTCAGCCGATATTGTTAGCGCAGTAATTGAGCAAAAACATAGGGAGATAAAAGGTCAAAAAGGAGCGAAGACTGCTTCGAAGAAACACGCTGCACAGGCTTTCCCTCAGATTAGCGAAGGGGACCCCATGCGTCAGGTTGCTAAATATTGGGAGGCAGGACGCAAGACAGTAGAGGGCCTTAGTAATGAAAATATAGAGGACCTACTATATTTTTACGAAAAAAAATAGTGACAATAACTAAAGTTTTTTAGTCACTATTTTTCGTTAAAGAAGCGATTTAAATTGGAGATTCCTGCAATCACTTGGAGTCTCCTATGGACCCACGACCAAATGAAAATAAAGCATTACGTTTAGCAAAGGTATGCGAGAAAACTGGAATTAGCCGCACGCAGATCTACAGGCTGATGAAGTCAGGTGATTTCCCGAGTTCGGTTAACCTTTCCGCAAGGATCGTAGTCTGGAATGAAGCCGATATATCCGATTGGCTAGATCAAAAGTTTCAGGCGGGTTCAAAATGAATTCCAGAATGAAACCAAATTGCGACTGTGGTTGCTACCTCAATACCAATGAAAACTCTCCCGAGCACTCCTCTATACGATGGGTGTCAAAGTGGAAGTAGTAAACGTACATCAACGGTGGTTAAAAGAAACAGTGTCCATGGCGCGCGAGTTAGGTTATCGCGTCACACCTGTATATAAATCAGGTGCTACCGCCCCATTTGCCAATGAGCAGACTTACAGCGATATAGACGACCCAAAGTGGAACAATGCAATTCATGTAGGCGTATGTCTCGATGATGCATTATTGGTCGACTATGATGGTAATCACGCGCAACGTGATGGCGCTGAGATTATTTCCACGGCCGATCTTGCAGAATACCTAGAACTCTCTGAAATGCCGAGCCCGGTACAAAATAGTAAATCTGGCGATTCCATACACTGGTTATTCCGGTTCCCGAGTTATTTGGATCGGTCCAAATATCGCCAGTCAGCAACACCTCTCCAATATGTAGATATCAAGACTGGCAATCAACTGATGCACCTGAAGTGCCACAAAATTTTAACCGATGGTGTCCTGCCAGATAAAACTGACCTGCCTTATGTGCCAGGTCCTTTACTTGAAAGTTTGTACAAGGGAGAAAAGCAGTCGGGCTCACAAATTGAAAGAGCAAAGTGGAGTGGGGCCCTGTGGGAAGTTGAAGCTGCAGCAGAAATACTCAAATACATACCTCAGGCTGAAACTTACGGAGACTGGCTGGATGTGTTGATGCGGGTTCATGACAAGTTTGGTTTCACAGATACAGCGGTTCAGCTCTGTGACGAATGGAGTTGCAAAGCGCGCAATTATGACGGGATCGAAAGTGTACGCTCGAAGCTAGCTTCATTTCGAAATGGAGGTATTGATGAAACGCGGTTACAAAATGGTTACATTTTGTCAGGTGAGCAAATATAGGATCTTGCTTTATGCTTCTAAGTGTTTGATTTATATGGTGGCCAGAGGTGGAATCGAACCACC
>JBLHIH010000076.1:0-16649 GCA_047616645.1 Flavobacterium sp.
AATTTGCAAAACAAACAGACGGCGGTTCAGAGATAATCATTACGCCTTATGTCAGAAAAACTGAAATGGATTTTATCCAACACTTCCTTCCCGGACAGGCTATAGAGGAGAACGGGCAAGAGAGCATGGGTGTTCAGTCACTTTGGTATAATGGCAACTGGGTTTTTGGTGCAGACGTAGAGTTTACTTCGGCCTATCTGGAAGAATTTCAAGATAAACCTACGCAAGGCAGCCCTTTTCTCGTTGCCACTATCCCAGCTGGGGATCACTACGATTACGATGTGAACGCCCAAACTTTTGCCATATTTTCTCAATATACCTTTGAGTTGAGTGAATCCACAAAGCTACAATTAGGCGGCAGGTTAGAAAACGTTAAGTACGACTACAATAATAAAATCCTAACAGGTCGAACCAGAGATGATGGTACTCGTTGCGGCTTTGGAGGTTGTAGATTCAATCGTCCCGCTGACCGAGACGATTCATTCACGAATTTCTCTCCCAAGATAGGTCTGACTCACTTCATCAATCCTGACAATCAATTCTATATGCAATTAGCACGGGGGTTTAGAGCACCCCAAGCGACAGAATTGTATAGACTGCAAGCAGGCCAAGATGTCTCTGAAATAGACTCTGAAGAACTCAAGAGTATTGAGCTTGGTATTAGAGGAAACACTGGAGGTTTTAATTACGATTTGTCAGTTTATGATATGCGTAAGGACAATTTTATTTTCCGTGATACCAGTCGCGCCACCGTTGACAATGGAGAGACTTCGCACAAGGGTATAGAGCTAAGTCTTGCACACGATCTAAGAGACAGCTTGTCACTTCATTGGGTTGCCAGTTACGCTCTCCATCAATACGAAAATAATCCAGCACTCTCGTCCTCTTTATTAAAGGGAAATGATATAGATACGGCGCCCAGAAAGACGGCTTCAGTTCGACTACATTGGTCAGCAACAAATAAGTTAGTAAGCGAACTTGAATTGATTTATATGGGAAGCTACTTTGAAGATCCAGAAAATTTACACGAATATGATGGTCATTCAATTGTAAATCTCAGGATAAAATATGCTGCATCAAACAAGACTGATATTTTTGTCAGACTGATGAACTTAGCCAATACTGAATACGCCGAACGGGCTGATTTTTCCTTTGGCAGTGACAGGTATTTTGTTGGAGAGCCGATGTCTGTTTACGCAGGCATCAATATTCATCTTTAATAAAAACGCAGCATCATTTACAGGTTCAAGTTTCGACTAGGATTGTATTCACAACACTGACGATATTTAAAAAGGGCATAAATTATGAAATCTAGAGCTGCAATAGCATGGGAAGCGGGATCACCTTTGGTGATTGAAGAAATTGATGTCGCAGGCCCAAAGGCCGGAGAAGTACTTGTCAGAATGGTGGCCAGTGGTGTCTGTCATACGGACGCATTTACCTTATCTGGGGATGACCCAGAAGGATTGTTCCCCGTAATTCTGGGACACGAAGGTGGCGGCATAGTAGAAGAAATTGGTAAAGGCGTTACTTCACTCGCAGTAGGTGATCATGTTATCCCCCTTTATACGGCTGAATGCAGAAAGTGTAAAATGTGTTTGTCAGGTAAAACCAATCTGTGCTCTGCGGTGAGAACCACTCAAGGTCAAGGCGTAATGCCCGATGGAACCAGTCGGTTTAGCAGCAAGGGCAAAATGCTTCATCATTACATGGGAACATCTACATTTTCAGAATACTCGGTCATCGCTGAAGTCTCTCTCGCAAAAATCAGTAAAAAAGCACCACTGGAAAAAGTGTGCCTATTAGGATGCGGCGTCACGACAGGAATTGGCGCTGTCACAAAAACCGCGAAAGTTGAGGAAGGTGCATCTGTTGCCGTTTTTGGACTTGGAGGAATCGGCTTGAGCGTCGTCCAAGGCGCAGTCATCGCCAACGCAGGCCGTATCATTGTGATCGATATCAACGAAGACAAATTTGAGATGGCTCGCCAATTAGGGGCGACTGATTGTATCAACCCCAAAAATTACACAGACCCCATTCAGGATGTCATTGTGGATTTAACGGATGGTGGAGTTGATTATTCTTTTGAGTGTGTCGGTAACGTCAATCTCATGCGTTCTGCATTGGAATGTTGTCATAAAGGTTGGGGTGAATCCATCATAGTCGGTGTCGCTGGCGCCGGCCAGGAAATTGCGACAAGACCATTTCAGCTTGTCACCGGGCGCGTCTGGAGAGGAACGGCATTTGGCGGTGTAAAAGGTAGAACGGAATTACCAGGCATGGTGGAGCAATATATGAACGGTGAAATCAAACTTGATGAATTCATAACCTATACCATGGATCTTGAAGACATTAATCTAGCGCTTGAATACATGCACCAAGGGAAGAGTATTCGCAGCGTTGTCACTTTCTAGTGATGTCGCTTTCTAATCTTGTTAACTGACGCGGAAATATAAATGAGTCATTTGTTATTTGAAAAGCGTGATCACATTGCGACCTTGACCTTCAATCAGCCTGAGAAGCGCAATGCCTACAGTCCAGAAATGGCGGTTAAATTGACGAAATATCTCAGGCAATGCGACAAGGACCCAGATGTCCGTGTTGTTATTATCACAGGTGCAGGGGATTCGTTTTGCGTAGGACTGGACTTAAATGATGTACGCGAAAGAGGACAAACGTCGGATACCGCTGAGGTTGCCGCCAAATCAAGCGAACAGCCAACGCAAAGAGTGCTCCGCACCTACCCATTTCAAATTTCAAAACCTGTAATTTGCGCAATTAATGGGGCTGCTGGCGGGTTTGGCGCAGCCTACCCTTTAACCTGTGACATTCGCCTTGCTGCAGATAATGCAAAAATAGCGTTCTCATTTGTTAAGTGGGGATTAATCCCTGAAATGGGGACAACATGGATTTTACCTAGACTGATAGGTTTAGAAAAAACCTCTGACCTACTCCTCACCGGACGAAAGATAACAGGAAAAGAAGCTGCAGAAATGGGCTTAGTATTGAGGTCTGTACCGAGCGCTGACTTAATGTCAGACGCGCGACGTTTGGCATCTGAAATTGCAGAGGGCTCATCGCCAACGGCCGTATCCATCGTAAAACGTATGACTTGGGGTCGTCTAATGGACGAGGGTGAGTTTTATCATGCGATTTATGAGGATGATGATGCAATTGGATGGGCCATTAAAGGACCAGATGCTGCCGAAGGTAACGCAGCCTTCTTCGAAAAACGGCCTGCTAACTGGGTTGACGTTGATCCAAATACCTTACCTGATTTTGGTCGCAGAAACGCTAATCCTTTCGGCAATGCATAATAAATATAGGACCGTATGATGACCAGATTAACCATAATCATAGCGATACTTTTGCCTCTCATGCTTTCGTCTTGTACTTCGCTGCCATCTCAAACGAAAGCGCAAACGCAAACTGAAGGTATTGCAATAACGCATGTTAACTTGATAGACGCCCAACGAGGACTCATTGAAGATGTCACCGTTGTTATCGAGGGAGATGAGATTACTTCGATTTCAAGGTCAAAAACAAAGCCATTAGTCAGCACCGTCATCGACGGGCGCAATAAATATCTAATTCCTGGCTTATGGGATATGCATGTCCATTTAAGTTACGACAAAAGATTTACAGACCTTATGCCTAAGAACTTTTTAGCATGGGGTGTGACCAGTGTTCGGGACACGGGCGGAATGATGGAGAACATGTTGCCCATCATTACCCGTATGCGCAGCGAAAACGCCGTTTCCCCAAGAGTATTTTTTAGCGGCCCTTTATTAGATGGTCGTCATGTCGTTTATGATGGCCATTCGCGTCCTTTAATAGGCACCACAAATCCAAGTGCTGAGCATGCCCGAGAAAATGTTCAACGCCTAAAAGCAGCTGGTGTTGATTTTATTAAAATCTATGAACTGGTAACGCCGGAAGTATTTGCAGCATTGGTTGATGAAGCAGAGAAGCTAAACCTGCCCATCGCATCTCATGTGCCTTTACATATGCTGGCATCTGATGCGGGTAGTCGCGTAGATTCGATGGAGCATCTCAGGAACGTTGAATTAGATTGTGCCAAAAATGCAGATTCTTTACTGCTGACTAGAAAGAAATTGATGGAAGCAGAGCCGAAATCAGGTTACGCCTTACGTGCTTCGCTACATAGTTTACAGAGGCTAAGTGCTATTGCTGTTTTGGATGAAACACGGTGTGCTGAGGTATTAAGCCATCTCACGCAGACAATTCAAGTCCCTACCTTAAGACTGAATGCACTGCCTCTCGCACCGCCATTTGAACAGGACGACTGGAAAGATGCATTAGCAGATATGTTACCGGAAGTGCAGCAGGCTTGGGCATTGCGTCCCGAAAGCTTCCCAAAAAACATCACGGATAGAGATTTAAGGTTTTCAAACTATTCTTTAGCCATGGTTAAGCGAATGTTTGATGCCGGCGTACCTATTGGCGCAGGCACCGATACACCCATCGGTATCGCTGTTCCAGGATATAGCTTACATCGAGAACTTGAACTATTGGTACGCGCGGGCTTGACGCCACTTCAGGCTATTGAATCGGCCACTATTCGCCCTGCTGAATTCTTACATCTTGAAGACAAGATGGGTACGATTGATGTCGGTAAGAGAGCCGATTTAGTACTACTGAGCGCAAACCCTTTAGAGGACATCCGCAATACGAGGAAAATTGATGCCGTCATTTCTAGAGGCAAAATAGTAACGCTGAAGCAAAATTAGTTTAACTTCTACTGCCACCATTACTGCCACTACGCTGTCAGTAGAGGTCTGCGATAATAGTCTTTCAATTTATAAACCACAGAGACAAACAGAATGAAACACTACTATCACCCTATGAGCAGAGCCGTAACCACAGATTGGATGTTGCAAGAACTTGCTGTCAAATACGAACAGATCATTGTCGACTTCACTGAAGGTGAAAACATTAAGGATGAGTTTAGGTCTATAAACCCTATGTGTAAATTACCGACGCTGGTAGATGGAGATGTCGTCGTGACAGAGACTGCGGCTATCTGCGCATACTTAGCAGACAAATATCCTGAAAAAGGACTAGCAGCAGGTTCTGGAGATAGAGGTCAATATTATCGTTATTTGTTCTTTCCCGGTACAACGCTAGAACCGATGTTTACCTTAAACGAGCTAAAGGACATCGATATCTCAGCACAGTCAGCAGGATGGGGTGATTTTGATCGTTGCATGGCTACAGCTGAATCCATGACACCTCATGATAGCTGGGCTTTGGGAGACAGATTCACCGCTGCAGATATCGTTTTTGGTGGCACTTTAGATTTCGCATGCCAGTTTAATTGGTTAAAGAATCCATCAAAAAAAATCCAAGCCTACATTCAGCGAATCAAAGGACGAGAAGCCTATATGAATAGTCACGATTCATCATGGCATTGATAGTCGCAGCACTTTAATTAGCAGTACTTGTAATAAGCGCGTTTGGAAATTCGAAACCAAGAGAAATCAATCAATAAATTTCGCAATTTCTTGGCGCTGACGGTTGACGGTTAGTTGCGTTACGTCCGGCCGTGAATAGTGCCCCGAAGGATCAAAGTTCTGTCGTTCTGCTCGCACTTGTTGATGATCAATAGTCGCGACCAGAACAACCTCTTTATTTATTACCGGCGGAATAAGCCAAGATCCATCCGGTGCAGCTAAGCAGCTTCCGCCATTGGCAATAATCCCTTTTGGCCCGCCATCTAATATTTTATCCAGATACGGTGTATTTTCTGGAAAGTCATCACTACGCATAAGTCCAGACACCGACATGACAAATGAACGTCCCTCTTTCGCTAACACTCTTGTTAAGTCTTCAGTATTACTTTCATTGCCGGGCCAAATTGCTACATGTAGATCTTCTCCTAAAGCATATAGCGCAGCACGGGGCAAAGGCATCCAATTTTCCCAACAATTCAGGCCACCCACCGTAAATGCACCTAACTTATGTGTTACCAAACCATGACCGTCTCCAGGGGACCAAGATAGTCGTTCTTCATAAGTTGGCATTAATTTCCGATGAACTGATTTGATTTCACCCATTTGGTCAATATAAACCATCGAACAATACAAACTATGACCACCACGATTTACGGCCTTCTCTATCGTCCCAATATAAACAGCAATGTTGAGTTCTTTCGCTAACTTACAAATATCATCAAGGTCACCATGCTCTGGACTAACAGCTTGATCCAAGTAATGTGCATGTAGGGTTTTTTGAACAACACTATTAAATTCAGCACCATTTGTTCTCTCAATCCAAAAGGGGTAGCCCGGTAATAAGGCCTCTCCAAAAACCACTAGGTGACAATCTTGTGAAGCCGCTTCACTAATAGCCGCACAAATTTTGTCCAAGGTCTTTAATTTATTTAGCCAGACTGGTGCAATTTGTGCCAAGCCTACCGTGAGAAAATCCTTCTCGTGTTGTTGTTTTGACATAGGGCTCAATGCTTAAATGCTAGACTTGATACTTTACCTGTTCTCTAGCATCAGTACTGAATTTATTTTTTATTGTCGTTTTAGCACACCTAAATAATCACTCAGTTATCTTACTTACAGATACTAGAATATTGATCTAGTCTGTGGTTTCATTGTATTGCTGCGCTTTCACTGGCGTGTTTCGATTTGTAGCTTATTTTAATGATAGTGGCATAGATGAGCCATGATGAGACTTTCTTAGAAAGATGATTAGAGGGGAAACTATGTCAAGTGTAAAACCGACAAACCAACAAGATGAATATAACGCGGTCGCAACAAAATATGCCGCGAGATTGTCCCAGTTTCGTAGTGATGCTAGAAAAAAATCACCCAAAGTCGAACGATCTGCTAATGAGATATTTCCAAGTTATGATCGAACAGGATTGGGCGTGAACCTTGAATATGCTCGAATGGGAAACCAAGCAGTGACACATGATTTACAGCAGCGAGCAGATGAACTTGGTATAAGCTTCGAGCACATCGGTTTGACACTGGGAACTGTCTTACATGGAATAGATCTAAAAGAACCCATGTCCGGTAGCCTGACCCAATTTGTTAGAGATACTTTGCTTGAGAGAAAGGTTATTTTTTTTCGTGATCAAAATTTAACGGAAGACGAACAGGTGATGTTTAGCCGTTCTTTTGGTGAATTGGACGCCTTCCCTTTTGGCAAGCCAGGTAAAAATCCACATATTCTTGAAATTGTTCATGGGAAGGAAAGCCCTGGAATGGAAAATAGCTGGCACACTGATGTCACTTGGATGGAAAAACCCTCCCTAGGTTCAGTTGCGCAGTGCACGAAGGTACCACCATACGGTGGAGATACTCTCTTTGCGGATAGTTATGCTTGTTATCAAGGCTTGCCAGAAGATGTACAAAAGAAGCTACAGCATATGCAGGGTATCAACGACTATCAGGTTTTCTTAATGGGACGCGGTGAAAGTAAATTACCCGAGGATATAGTCGATGGACTTAAGAAGGAAATTCCCTTTGGCGTGAGTCACCCACTACTGAGGACTCATCCTGAAACAGGCAGGACAACCTTATATTTTCATGGTGGGTTTATTAGACATAATTCCTTATACGATGTACGTACAGGGGAAACTCTGGCGGAGAACGAATCAAAGGAAATAATTGCTTTCCTCCAGAAACAACATAGTAGAGCGGAATACGGATGTCGCTTTAAATGGGAGCAAGGCTCAATAGCATTTTGGGATAACAGAGCTGTTCAGCATTATGCGGCAAGCGACTACTATCCCCATGACAGAGTGTTACGGCGAGTCACAGTGAGCGGTGATAAGCCATATTATAACCCTGAGTAAAAACGGCCTCGAAATGTAGTAACTCACTCACTAGAAAATCCACAATAGATAAGGGAATTGGAGAGAATAAACTATGCCAAATTTATAAAGTCCGAGAGGCGCTCTTCCCTCGATTTTATTGAAGTTGCGTGAGGAGGTTCTTTTTCCCTGCCACATGACCTTAAAACACCCATGACAATTGCGCTCTAAGTAGAGTAGACCCAAAAGAAGCGCTAGTCATATCAACGACTACCCCGCATACCAATCCTAACTTTCAATAAGTTCCAATAACGCCCACCCTTTCCCTACGGTATTCTTGAACTGCCCATAGGTATTGATAGCAGAGTCACTTAAAAATATTATACATTTGCCTTGCTAGCTTTCAAATTTCATTATTCCAACGATCAAGGTAACTTAACTTATTCACAGATCTACGCGATATAGGACCATGCCCCTTTAATACTGGGTACCCGATGGGAATATGCGCACAGGTTCCCCAGTCGTCTGGAATTTCAAGCAAGCGCTTAACTTCAGCTTCTTTGAAACAGAGTAATGTTGTCAGCACACAACCTAGACCTTCTTTGCGGCAGGCTAACATTACATTCTGAACAGCAGGATAGACAGAACCGCCACCTACCACAGAAGCTCGATCTAAATCAGCGTCAGTAATCGCCATGTGCTTAGGATTAAAGCAAAAAACAAGCAGTGCTGGTACCTCATGCATGTGGGCCGCAAGATAGTCACCCGCTTTTATCGTTTTTCCATGACTTATTCTATCGGCTTCTGGCATATTCTGTAATCCCGCGCGAGAGGGCTCTATATACTTTTGCCATTCCTCACTGTACCAGTTGCCAATTTTCAATTTGTACTCTGGCTTCTTTACCACAATAACTCGAAATGGTTGCACATTACCACCAGTCGGAGCCCATGCCGCAGCCTGCAATACGCGGTGTAGAACATCTGTTGGTATTGTATCTGGCTTCAGTCTTCTAACCGCTCTTAAAGTGCTCATTGCCTCATAGATATCAAGCATATACTCCTCCCTTTTTAATTATTTTCGGATTGCTGACAGTCTTACATGAATTGTTTTAAATCCATACCTAATTCAATCTCCTGAATTCAAGTAATAAGCGCATGGCCAGTTAACATTTTTCTTATCTTTTTTGATCCAACAGCAATTCATCAAGCCCCATGAGGGTATTGAAGTTAGCGAACTTAAGACGCTCAATTGAAGGCTTCAGTTTTCCAGTCTGGTATAAAGAACCATAACTTTCCTGAAGATTTTTAGTCAATGCAAGCAAGGCTGACACAGGTCTCAACACAAATTGATATCCAAGCGCTTCTAGTTCTGCGCTTGATAGCTCAGGCGTTTTACCGTCCTCGACCATGTTTGCAACAAGGGGGGTGTTAGGAAAGGTATTTTTTATTTTTTCCATCTCCGATATAGACAAGGGCGCCTCGATAAACAATATGTCAGCACCCGCGTTGAGAAAAGCATCTCCCCTTCGTAGCGCTTCATCAAGATCATGTGTTGCACGTGCATCAGTGCGCGCCATAATCAAAAAATCTTGATTCTCACGGCTAGAGACTGCCATCGCTATTTTCCTCGCCGCCTCACCAATTGAAACGACCTGCTTATTTTCCATGTGCCCGCATCGTTTAGGGCTGACCTGATCTTCCAGTTGAATGCATGCCACCCCAGCTCTTTCATAGGCTCTTACCAATCTAGCAACATTGTATTCTCCCCCATATCCATTATCCCCATCAGCTATGACGGGTATGCCCTTGGCAGCTTCGACGATCTGCTGAGCGCGTTGCGTCATTTCAGAAGCAGTTACTAGACCAATATCTGGCTTTGCCAGTAAGGTTGCTGCAACGGCAAATCCAGACATGTAAATCGATTCGAAGCCTGCATCTATTGCTATTTTTGCCGATAGGGCATCAAAAACACCGGGTATAATAATTTGTTGGCCAGCATTTATTAGTTTGCTTAACATCTCAAATGGTCTTCTTTAATAAGGATCTAATTGCTATGAGTCTATCATTCTCAGATTGTCCGATGTACATTTGATCAGTACATCATATTCAATTATTCATGATCTACAGGTTCATAATCTGTAACCAAGAGTGTAGTGAGAATTTCTATATCAAGATAAAGGAAATTTGTCGCAGCAACAGGTGCAGATAGTATGTGGGTCAGACTAGGGCCGGTCCGATCTGAATACAGCCTAGAACAATTCTATCCATTCAAATATTTTGGTGCCGTGAGGCACTAAGGTAGAAAAGGGATGACAACATTCCACCATTTCAGGAAATTCAAGACGAGCGCTGTATTGCACAATCAATGGCAAACAAAGCTTTCTCTGATGAACAACTTAAGATGAATTATATTCACCAAGAGAAAGGTGCTGCTTAATGACAGAACTTGCAGTTCTACAGCGTTTACCTTATGGACAAACTATTTAATTTTAAGTCATCTGTTTCATTTCAAGCTAATCATCTTCATCTTTTTTACCCGATATGGATTCCACTAATTTCTGATTTATCTCTTTAGTCGCACCCTCGATCACCCGTTTATTCTCTTTCAGTTCCTTAATCGCATCCACTATAACCCTCGTTCTCTCAGCAAATTTAGCATTACTTTTGTGCCTAGTTATTTCACTTAAAGCAAGTTGGTAATACCGTAAAGCTAAAGATTTATTACCCTCTCCTTGGGTGTGGACAGCCTGTCGCAATAAGCCGTCAATTGTCGCTCCTAAATTTATTTCCTGGAGGGATTTGATATAGACACTTGCCACCGGTTTCGAAGGAAATCCGGTCCGATACTGTAAGAGGATAAATTCCTTAAGTAGTTTTATTCCGCGTTGAACATCTTTTAACTCAGTGCCTATCCCACCCGATCGCACAGGTATTGGTAATTCACCACTTTTCACAACTGACTCATGTAAATGTATTGTTGCTTGAAGTTGGCGCTTTAAATGAGCACTATCGTTATCTAACTGAATTGCCTTCTCAAGGTGCATGGCCATGTTACTTGTCAACAAAGAGGGAAGCTCACCTTGCAGAGAACCACCAGGGATTACATCAATAATGAAACTAATATCTCGAAACCGATCCTTGTGCAAGCCAGCACGACGACGATTCTCAATCTTTGCCATCTCCATCCTATGGGTTATATAGGCAATGCCAATAAGAATGAGCAACCCACAGCCCACAATACTTTCCAGTCAGATGGAAGACATGTACTACACCACGCAATTTTTGATTAACTATCACTTAAGTGTAGACCGAGTGGGCAATTTTTCACCGCAGTAGAAAAACTCTTTCATTTTGACGAAAATGGCCTTTAGTCGACAGTAAGCGCGCTAAATTTAAATTTGATCCAATCTTCTTAAAGGAGATTGTAATAAAGCGGCCTTGGAGCTTGACGGGCAGCCATAACATCCATAGAATGCGCGACTTGTTTGTTTGTGTCCCCATCGTCTAGAGGCCTAGGACACCTGGTTTTCATCCAGGCAACAGGGGTTCGACTCCCCTTGGGGATGCCACAACTTACAGTGTTAAAGCCTTACCAGAGGTTAAAAAAGCGGGTGTAGCTCAGCTGGTAGAGCGGTACCTTGCCAAGGTACAGGTCAGGAGTTCGAGCCTCCTTACCCGCTCCAATTGTAGGGGCTCTTAGCAATAAGGGTCTAGGTGAGAGAAAGCGCAGTGTTCACATTAGTGACTGCGCTTTTTCTTTATCTGGGATACCATTTCCGAGTTTCTGGGTACAGTCTTCTCGCTTCGTTCTCGAATTCAAGCCAATAAGATTAAAACAGTCCTTCAGATCACTTTCTTAGCAATAAACGCTTCTATCTCCTGTTTGCTATAGCCAAGCTCGGTAAGCACCTGATATCCGTGCTCACCTACGTCTGGCGCACGCTGAACCTCAGGGCAGGGTAATCCGTCAATGTTCACAGGATGTTTGATGACCTTTGGCATACCGGTATCAGCACCGTCGAGTAATATCTTATTCGATGTGACTTGTACATCGTCTGTTAGACGTTCTACTTCACCCACTAACGCGACCGGCACACCCAATGCCTGAAAATCTATCATCCATTCCTTGCTATCGCGACTGAGAAGCACAGGGCGAATCAATTCGACCAACACAGCGCCATTTTTCAAACGCGCCTCAGGTTCAGCAAATCTTTCATCCAGCAATACCTCCGGCATACCCAGTACGGCAAACATCAAATCCATTTCCTCCTGGGTGCGCACCATTGTGAACTGTAACCAGCGACCATCCTGCGCTTCATACGGGCAACGGCTATACATCTGGCCCATATCATGCCGATAGCGGCCAAAAGTAGCCCCAGTGAATGACCCTTGGGCAACGCAAGATGCTGACCAAATCCCATTCGCTAACAGAGAGGTATGTACATAACTACCCTCGCCCGTTTTCCCTCGACGTAACAAAGCGGTTACAATCCCTGCATACATCGAAACAGCCGTTGGATGGTCACCCATACCGGGCAGAGCCGCCGCCGGGGCAGATCCAGGTCCGCGCACCAAATCCATCAATCCAGAACGGGACCAGTAGGCGACTAAATCGAATCCTTCACGATTGCGCTCTGGACCTTGTTCACCGTAAGCCGTCAAGGAAGCATAAATTAGTCGGGGGTTCAGTTGGTGCAAGGCCTCATAGCCTAGACCCCAGTCTTCGCGCATCTTTGGCGAATGATTGGTGATATAGACGTCACAATCTGCCACAAGTTTGAGCAAAATTGCTCGGCCCTCAGCAGATTTTAGATTGAGCGACAATGAGCGCTTGTTGCGCGCATCCATTTGCCAGGCATAGTTAACCTCGCTATCCGGCGCTCCTGGAGACGCTGCATATAGCCGATAGGGATCCCCAGAGCCGGGTATCTCAATCTTGGTCACCTGCGCACCAAAATCGGCTAACATGGTTGCAGCCACAGGCGCTGCAATCCAACTACCCACGTCTAATACTTTGAGGTCCGCAAACAAATACTCTTCTGGCAATCTAATCTCCTCTTCCTTAGTTGATGGCCCACTCTTCCTATCATGCACGTTTCGACCTTGCAAGTTACACTTTGTAATACAAGTCTCGTCGCAAGTCCCGGCGATAATGTTAGGAGGCAGTTGTTTAGCTTTTGAAGGGAGAATATCAATTGTTGGGGCTGCAGTAAAAGATCAAATCTAACGAGGCATTAAGTTAATACATTCTCTCGTCTCACTGCCAATATCCTTGCAGCTAGTATTCCCGCAAGTAGTCCAAACAGATGCCCTTCCCAAGAAACAAAACTATCAGTGGGTAAAACGCCAAAAATAATTCCGCCGTAATAAAATACAGTCAAACAAGCAATTGCAAAAGTTTTGAGACTTCTTTCATAGAAAGCTATGGTGATTAAAAATCCAAAGAATCCAAATACCAATCCACTCGCACCGACATGATAGGCAGCGCGACCAAAAAACCAGACCCCCAAACCCCCTATTATCAGAATAATTGCTGTGCTTTCGAGAAAGATCAGCCAGCCTCTCAATGCAACAAAATATCCCATCGCCAACAAAGGCATGCTATTCATCATCAGGTGATTAAAATTACCATGAAGGAATGGCCATAAGATAACACCCACTAAGTTATCCATATTTCTGGGATATATGCCGTAAACATTAAGTCTGTGATCTAACAAGCTGTTCACCAGTTCAGTCAGCCAGATCAGTATGACGAGAGACAGAATTAGCTTAAGTGCTTCAAGCCAGGTGCTGGATTTTGGTTTCACCGTTTTTTTTTCAAGATGACGATGATCCATTAACAATACGATCAAATTCTTCCTCATCCGCGATGTGATCGTGATTCACCATGAGAAAGAATGCTGTGCCTTTAACACTTTTATCCGGTTGCGGATTTATGATTAATTCGCCTTCGGTATCGATGAAGCCTAAGGGTGTACCTAAGCCTGCACCAATGACTTTTATCGCCACGTCACCCCAAGTCTGCTTTGATATGTCAACATTATATCTTCTGGGATGCACGCCTTCATGTTCAAACAAATTTTCTAATATGAGTTCCGTACCCGGCGCATCCATTGCTCGAACCATTAACTCTGGATAAGCCCTGACAGGCCTTATTACTGCATTAGCACCATGAGATCTTAAGCGAATACGATTCTCATCCTGGACACACTCTGCAATGATATGTCCATCTAACTTAAAGTGAGATAATTGATCCAATATATCGAGCGTTAGGCTATCAGATCGATAGTCACTAGAGTCAACGGCTAAAACAACAATAAAAGCGGCATTTTCGACATCAACTTCTTTCATATCCGACCTGCCTTCTGGCTGGCCTTGTCGAAGCGCTACACCCAGAGAGCTAATTTCATTTGGCAATCCATCCGGAAAATTAGGCGTGAATATTTGAATAGGAAAGTCTGCTAGGTTAGTAGATTTTCTAATTTGTTCTATCAAAGTACGTAGATATTTTGCGCCATTTTTGTCAGGTGAATTAATAATGACAATATGATTTTTCATTTTCCATCTCCATAAACCTTTGCGCATTCTTTCACGCCGGTCCATACGAAAGTCAATCCACTCACCAGCAAGTTGTGCTAACAAGGAGATACCAAAGATATACAAGAGTACAATTGTCGCCGCTCGGCCTTCTAGGCTTGAAGGAGAGAGATCTCCATAACCGACTGTCGTTATGGTTGTCATTGTTAACCAAACTGCATTCTCTAAGGACAAATCCTCAAATATCATCATGGCAATTGTATTTAAGCCAATGAGGATAATTAACAATCTCAACAAGCTGAAAACTTTTTCTTTTCTTCTGTCGGTATTGAGAAAACGGTATTGATCATATCGATGACGGCGAAAACGATCTATTTTAATTCGCAACATTAAGCTTGCTCGTCGTTATGATTGTCACTTAAATTTGCAATTAATTTTTCTGCTGCAAATTGGCGAATTAGAAGTCTATCACTAGATGAGATGCCAAAGGACAGGGCTAAATTTTCAAAATCATCATCAGTGAGGGAAATAGAGAGGCGGGGTCGGACGGGCTTACTGTTAACGGGCAGGCCTAAGATTTCTCGTATCCTGTCGGGAGGGTTAATACCTTTTTGCAAAGCTTCAAGGCGAATATGATGACTCACCTCTTCACCCAAATCGAAGGCTACCTGAACGGCTTTTACTGCTTTTTTTTCTTTATCCCACTTATCACTGGTGGACAATGTTATTCCTTCTTCGCAGGCCAAAGTTCTTTTATATCACCAAGATCTCGATATAAGGTAAGTGAAACATCGGTTTCTCCACTTGCATACACTTCAATTTCTATTCCTTTTGTTCGACCTTTATCAACCAAAGAATAATACTCAAAAGGCTCACCATCGTTTTCATATTCTGAAGGTCCAGATTCCCGGCAATCTTTGGGGTAAAAGAACGCTGACTCACCGCAGGACTCCTGAGTATAAAGATCGGCTAGCCAAGGCGAAAGATCTAGACTTTCGATCGGCTTTACAATGGCGGTCTCTTCTGGATCGAAGATAAGAGAAAATTCATCCATATCAAAAATTTGTTCAACTAAGGCGCGATCTATTGATATTGAAAAGGCGGCGATAGCTCGACCACCCTCTTCCTCAATAGTGAGGTCAATAATATCATCATTTTCGCCCTGCAAATTGAAGCTGGTTGAATAACTATGCTCAAATTGATAGGTCACCATGGCTAATACTTTAAAAACCTGATCTCGAAGTCTTGGCGGCAAACCAAAACTATCCGAAAGTTGAATCATATCTCCAGAGCTAAGATCTCTGGGATGCTCCAACTTTCGGAGTTCAGGTTCTGACTTTGTCCGACTCCATAAGCCCTTAACAAAAGATTTCATTATCTTTTAGACTTTATTCGGTCTAAGACTGAATTCGCAGAAGACCGTTGTTCACCAATCCCTGCAGCCTTCATCTTGTCTTCAAGACTCTTATCAGAATTTTCAGATTCAAGTTGTTCTGCGGCTTCAAGGCGATCAAAATTATCTTGTTGCCGCTTTTTGATTCGCTCTAGTGAATCTTTTGCTGATAATATTTTCGAGTTACTAGAAGAAAAATTATCTGTAATTGCAGCACTCGCTTTCTGAACACTCTCTGTTGTTTTCACCATGCTCAACTGACGCTCATATTCTTTAATTTGTCGTCCGGTCTTTTTTACAAGATCCTTTAAACGGTTCACGTGACCGGAAAAAGTTTCATGAACTTGTTGCTGCTCAGCTAAGTCTATTTCGAGATTGCTGATTTTTTCAGCAATTTCAATTGCGAGCGCTTCATCACCCTTATCGAGCGCTTGTCCTGCATAAGCTTCATGCTCGGATATTTCCTTTTTAAGACTCTCAACTTGACGAGAAGCTTGCATTTGTTTCGCCATAACATCTGTCAAATCGTGTCGAGCCTTATTAAGGTGTTCCTGGGCGTCTTTAATTTCCTGTTCAAATATGCGCGTACCATTGGCATCAACAACCAATTCTCCGACTTCTCGAGCCCCACCGCGCACCGCTGTCATAATCTTTCTTAATATACTCATTTTGTAGCTCCTCTCGAACTATTAAACTATTAAACTAAAAACTCTTCTAAGGCATCAATCGCCTCGACGGCATTCTCAGTCAATGTAATAATTTCATGGCAAATATCTTCAATATTGGAGCCAATGCTTAAAGCTCCGAAGATGACATAACGGTCACCTAATTTAGCAAATGAAGACAAGGGCATTGGAATATTTAGCTCCAACATTTCTTCCATCATTTCTGCACGTTTATCTGACTTCACTTCATTTTCAGCAAATA
>JBLHIH010000077.1:0-16579 GCA_047616645.1 Flavobacterium sp.
CCCCCCATCACCTTCTAATTGACCAGTAACTCTCACGACTTCTTCCAAGGTTGTTAGGCCTTGAACAGCAATCTCCATAGCACTGTCGTATAAACGTTTGTAATTGGGCTTGTCTTTAGCCAGTTTCGTTAACAATTCAATATCCCTGTTTCTAATGGCCGAAGACATGTCACCATCTAGTTCTAATAACTCAAAAATACCAATTCGCCCGTCATATCCCGTTTGATTAAAACGAGAGCAGCCTTTGCCTTTTCTAAATTTTACTTCACCTAATCCTCGTCGGGCTGATCGTCTCAATAACCAATCCATTTCCGATCCAGTTGGAGAGTAGCTTTCCAAACAAAAGTGACAGTTTTTCCTGATCAGTCGTTGAGCAACAATTGCTCGCAATGAGACCGCAACAAGGTAGCCTTCCGCACCCATATCGATCAACCTTACTACCGAGGAAACTGCGTCGTTAGTGCGTAGAGTCGAGAGGACAAGATAGCCTGTCATCGATGCCCTTAAGGCAATCTCTGCCGTTTCTCCATCACGTATTTCACCTACTAACAATACATCTGGGTCTTGTCTTAATGCGACTCGCAAAACCTTTGAGAAAGTCAGCCCAATGTTAGTCTTAATTTAAACTTGATTTATTCTCGGCATTCGATATTCAACTGGATCTTCTGCGGTAATAATCTTTCTACTCGGTACGTTAAGCTCTTGAAGCGCACCATATAAGGTCGTCGTTTTACCACTACCCGTCGGCCCAGTAACAAGAATGAGGCCATGGGGGATTGTATTAGTCGCCTGAACCGTTTTAGCATATCTGGAGGCATGCCAGTGTTGTTGAGATTTGTAAGGTTGTTAGACTGATCCAATAAACGCATGACGACACCTTCTCCATGCTGAAGAGGCATGGTAGACAAACGAACATCAATATTTCTATCCTTTACTTTGATATTAAAACGTCCATCTTGGGGCAGTCGTTTTTCAGAAATATTCAAGCCTGAAAGTAGTTTTAGTCTCAGTACAAGGGCCGCAGCAACGCGAGTTTCTTCATCACCTGTTCATGGAGAACACCATCTACTCGATTTCGTATTCGCAACAGGTATTCATCTGGTTCTATGTGAATATCAGAAGCCTTAATTTGCACCGCATCTTCAAAAATTGAATGTAGTAACTTTACTACCGGAACATCATCTCCATCGCTTGCAAGTTGGTTAAGATCAAATTTTTCTGCACCGTTACCTAAGTCCTCTTCTAGTTCTTCAGCAAGATTGGCTATTTCATCCGTTCTTCTATAAACAACATCAAGTGCTTTGAGCAGTTTACTTTCACGAACGACTGCTTGCTGCACATTATTCTTTAAGGCGCGAGACAATTCATCCACCGCAAATATATCCATTGGATCAACAAGCCCAACAAGGTAGTCAGTATTTCTGTCCTCTAGGACGATCGCACGAAACCTGCGCGCCATCGTTTCTGGTAATAAACGCACTAGATCAGAATTAAAATTAAATTGACCCAAGTCCACATAGGGAATGGAAAGCTGGCGAGACCAGAGGTTTAACATCTCATCTTCATCGACAAAACCCAATTCTGTTAATACGCGGCCTAGTCGTTGACCTGTCGATTTTTGCTCCTTTAGAGCAGTCTGCAATTGTTCTTCACTAATGGCACCAGCTGATATTAATAAATCGCCAATACGGACTTTTTTCTGTCAACCACTATCTAACTCCTAACTCACGAACTCTCTCCAAACTATCTAGAACATCCTGCTCTTGCAATTTGGGGTCGGCCACTATTGGCCTTACCAATATTACCAACTCACTTCGTAGGTTTTCCTGGCGCTTCTGAGAAAACGCTGATCCGAAAAAAGGAATCTTCCCCATCAATGGTAGGCCTGCCTGCGTGGTTTTACTCACATTTTTCAATAAGCCGCCAATAACGATCACCTGTCCATTTTTCGCTTTCACGATGCTATCGCTTTCCCTAATCGTACTTAAGGCAAGGGGTAGGCTGACAGTATCACTACCAACGGTAACTACTTTATTTTGATCTGTAACTTCGCTCACGGTAGGGTGAATATGCAGGATCACTTCACCGTTTTGACTAATTTGTGGCGTGACATCTAGCGCTATCCCCGAAAAGAATGGTGTCAAAGTAACACTAGGTGTTGTTGTTGTGCTGGTCCCAGTTGTCGTGGTCGAGCTCACATTGGTTACAAAAAATTCATCGGTACCCACTTTAACAACCGCCTTTTGGTTATTCACGGTGGCTATTCTCGGGCTTGAAAGCACTCGAACCTGACCCTGATTTTCTAACAGCTCTATTATACCGCCAAAATCAGTCAAGCTCACGCTAGCAGAAAATACGCCATCTAAGCCATCTGGGTTTACCACGGGCATACTAGATAATTCTGCCGCATATGGCCCACCTTTCAAACCCCCGATATTACCGATAGCAGCCCAATCAATTCCTCTTTCAAATCGATCGTTAAGTATCACTTCTAGAATTTTGGCTTCTAACACTACCTGCCGTTGAAGCGAGTATTCAGCAGCAATCAAAAGCTTATTGACGACTTTCAATTCGCTGCGTATGCTCTGACGACAATAATTCCAGCTTGCTCCATAACCGTAATTGTTCGGTCTTCTCCTTTACCCATCATCGCCTGGATTGCTTCTCGCATTCCTGCCCATAGGTCAGTACTGTTTTCAGTTGTCACTCGAGATCCAACTACCTCAGAAGCTTTGCTACTTTTTTCATTGCCATTGTTTTGATTATTATCGTTGCGATTACCACTGGCACCGGCATCTTTAATGCTACCTGTACTGACTCTCATATCCGAAACACCCTCGCGGGAGATGTTGACGTAATTTAGGGTAAATATTCGAGCCTCCATCGTATTTGGCATCACGCTAATAAAGTTGCCATTTATCTGAAGGTGCAATTCAAAAAGGTCACGCACCACCTTCAATACATCTATAACGGTGACCTGTTTTAATGCCAAACTAACATGTAGTTTCACATCTGGGTGCACAACTATATTGTAAGGCGTCTCAACAACAAGACCTTGCAAGAAAATGGACAAGTCGGTATTTTCCACGGAAATATCAAACAGATCTGATTTAGTTTGAGGATCGACAATGGCATCACTGTCCCCTGTTTCAATCGGCACTACACTGTGTGCGGGTTCGTCATAGTTTGGATTAATGTTCTCGTAGGCACCATTGATATCAATCTCCGGTTATGAAACACAAGCAGACAAGCTCAACATCAATACAAAACATATAAATAGCTTCATAGTGAAAAGGCCTCATATTCAGAAGAGGACACTGCAGATAAAATTTGTAACCTTAGCTGTTTTTCTCCTTTGATTAGCATCACACTATTTTTACCAATTTTATTTACCAAAAATCCCTCCACTTGATCCATCTCCCTATAGCGGCGTCCATTGATTACTGCAATTTTTGTATTAGGTCCAAAAATTATTAACGCAAGACTAAGCACCTCATCGTCCGCCATCTGATTATGATGCTTGATGCTTTCAAAATTTGATTGCATTGAAAGCGGCGTCGTCGGGTCCATAAACTCATCCGCAAATAGCGGACTAGACAAGCAAAAATAAACAAACACGCCGAGTTGGATAATGACTCTAGACACCTAGCCACCATTTTTCCTGACTCAATGTTTCCACCCGAATCTCAACTTCTCCTATGGGATAGATACCAACTTCGTAAACAATAGAGCGCCAATTCAATTTCCATTTTTGATCTTCCAACTCTCGGATATAACTAAGAATGGATTGGTACTCACCCCTTACTTTTATCGTTATTCCGTGATGAAATAACTGATTAGGCTGGCTTTTTTTCTCAATGCCATTTTCATCAGAAATTGTAAAAACTGGCTTCGGGGCAGTATTCTCGAGAGCAACAAGTTGCAAGGTATTTTGATCGAGCATAGTTTGTAGCAAATCTGGCATATCTTGGGCTGGTACTAAGACTGAGAGAAAAAGTTCCATCTCCAAATCTAGAGACGCTATATGTTCATTCATTGCATCAACTTCTTGCTGCAAGCGTGCCAATTTTAATTGCTCATCCGAATGATTATCATCGCGCAATTGTCGTTTATGACCATTATTGGATACTTCACTCATCAATATTTTTTGTTTAATCGATTTCTCTTCTGCGTATAAGGGATCAATAAAACTCACCTGCAATGCAAACATGATCATTCCAGCAACCGTAATACCGACTAGCACTTTTTCTCTAAGCGAAAAGCCCTCAAAGTTTATGAACAAATTTTGCAAAAAAAGATTCATAGAGAATTAAGTCCCCGTAACTGAATCAGGGGATATTGAATGAATTTCAAATCTAAGATCTTCATCCGCTGTTGTTTCGGTATCAGTATTTTTTTCTTGAATCAGTAGTTTTTCAAAGGTCATTCTTGAAAAAGCATCCTCTTCACCAAGACGCACAATATAAGTAGGTAAATCAATTGGATTAGCAAGGGTCCCTGACATTGAAAAAATCGAGCCGCTTTGTGTTACCTCAATTCTATTCAGAGAAACACCTGGAACGTGCTGCCGTGACAGGCCTCTAAATATTTCAGAAAACCCAATCAAATTACTCGACACTGGATCTCTCAGGCGAGTCAATAGGGTCTGTTTTTCGGCATATAGTCGCTTGCGTACCACGAGTTCTTGGCTTAATACTTTGAAATTATTTAATTGCTTGCCATTTGATAATGCTTCAATTTGCTTAAGTAGTTGTGCGTTTTCATTCTTGGAGTCCGAAAGTAATTGAAGAGAATCCCCTTGACTCATTAACAAATATCCAGCCCACAACGCATAAAAAGCAGGAACACAAAGCCAGGCAATACAAAGCTGAATCACTGACTTTGGAACGCGGGGTTCTTCTTTTATTCTCTGGTAAAAATCAACGTGTTGAATCATTGGCGCGTACCCTTGCCGCAAGCCGCTCCAATCGCAGCAAAGCAATATGCTTGAATCTCACCAGGAATATCCTCATCAACTTCAAATAAATCATTCACGTTGAGAGAAACAACATTAAGACCTAAATTACTTTCTAAATATCTACCAATTTTGGAATGGTCAACTCTTGTTGGCGCCATTAAAAAACGTCTAACACGGCCTTTGCCTAGTTGACTGTCATAAAAATCCAGAGAGCGTTGAATCTCCAAGAGTAAGGAATCAAGCCCTTCCTGACGTACTTCTCCATCACCCATTTCAATCATTGAGATACCGCATTCAAGAGACCGAGTTAAATACAAAAAGCCACCGTCGCTTAAATTTAGCGTGCCTCCCGCAGCCCTCATACGTAACACTGCTGACGCGCCATCATCCTCGTAACTACGTTTAATCAAGCTTTCAACCGCTAGCTCACTAATACTGATATCTTTGATATTGACGCCACTGGTTTCCAGCATCGAAACAATTTTGTCCATCCGCCCACGGCCAATTGTTACCGCATAGGCTTTCTTTTGGACGCCGCCATAAACATCACCTGGCAAAGCAAAGGCATCGACAACTAATTCGTCTAAGGGGATATCCACAAGGTCCTTTATTTTCCAACGAATGGCATTTCTTAATTCGCTTTCTTCAACCTCTGGCCTGTCAACAAAGTAGATTTTGTAAATATCCGGATGTAGAACAATATGGGCCTCTGTACCTGTATATCCGGCATCATCTAAATAGGCTTTTAGCAGTTCCCCATTTTCATCCAGATCATTGCCTTCAATGTAGCGACACATACAGTGATCTAGGTTTTCGTCCTTGGTTTGGTCAATTAAAGCAATGGCGAGTCCGTAGGGGCTGACTTCAATACAGAGCATGCCCGATTGGTCCCCTCGCCTTAACAATCTCATAAGTTGTTTAATCAATTGAAAACCTACCTTCCACTAGAGTCTATGAGCTCTTCATTATCTGGAGGCATACCTACACGCCCCTATTCGATGTTAAACTCCACTGTCCTAACACAAGTGTAGACCAATGCCAGAAAGGCGAAGGATGATAAATCAGTGATAAATGTGGCCCTCTTTGAGCCGGAGATCCCACCCAACACGGGAAATATCATTCGCTTATGCGCAAACACGGGGGTTAACTTACACCTAGTGGAACCAATGGGATTTGAAATAGACGATAAACGACTAAGAAGAGCGGGTCTTGATTATCATGAGTGGGCGAATATCAAAGTGCATAAAGATCTATCGGACCTTTTAAAGGAAGGGTTTTCAAAGATATACGCTATTACTACCAAAGGGCGAGTGGGCTTTACAGAAGTAGAATATCACCCTAATGATCTACTCTTATTTGGTCCTGAAACCAGAGGCTTACCAGAATCAATTTTGACAGATCTACCAGAGTCTCAAAAACTTAGGATACCTATGCTAGCCAATAGCCGCAGCCTGAATCTCTCAAACGCGGTATCAGTAGTTGTCTATGAGGCATGGCGCCAGCATGGGTTTATTCGCGCTGGTATCCATCAAAATTGACTATTTTAGACTAGCTACCATCGACGATTAATGCGTTTCGCCCGCTTGTTGCGCTTTAGCATGTCCAAAAATGGCATCAAAATTAACTGGAGCCAACATTAGCGCAGGGAAACTCCCCTTTACGACCAGAGAGTCGACTGTTTCTCTTGCATAGGGAAATAAAACACTTGGACAAAATGCACCCAGCGTTTGGGCGAGGGCTTCTTCTGAGAGACCCTGAATATGAAAGATGCCACCTTGTTGAACTTCCGTCAAATAAACAACTTCTTCATCTTCCCCTTTGGCTGTGATGGTTAGCTGTAATACAACCTCATACAAACCATCGTCAATCAACTTACTAGTGGAGTTCAGCTCCATATTGACCTTAGGTTGCCATTGACCTCTAAAACAATCGGGGGATTTTGGCGATTCGAAGGAGGAATCTTTAATATAGATTCGCTGAAGCGCAAATTTCGCATCACTTTCAGTCGTAGTGACCTCTTCCTCTTTTTCAGTTCCTTCACTCATCTAACGCTCCACATTCTGATTTAACATTTTATCTAGCTTTCCCTGACGTTCCAGCATGAACAATTCATCGCAACCACCAATATGTGTTTCCCCTATCCAAATTTGGGGTACGCTCGTTTTCTGCGATTTTTCTATCATTTCTTGACGAAGCGCTGGCTTAAAATCAACTGCCTTTTCATCTATGGCAACCCCTTTTTGATTCAGCAACATCTTGGCGCGAATACAGAAAGGGCAAAAGCGCGTAGTGTACATCGACACATACGCTTTCTTTTGTGAAACGTTCTCTGATTGATCTATTGGTTCTAACATAGTGTTTTATGACTTTATTACAGGTAAATTTGCGCCAGACCATTCCGCCATTCCGCCGGATAGTCGCCTAACATCCTCAAACCCTTGCTCTTTCAACTTCTTTCCGATGCCACTGGATGTCTGCCCCATCTTACAAACGATGATGACGGGTTTCTGTTTATAAGCGTTTAGCTCCGAAGATCGCTGGTCTACGCTTGCGTAGGGTATGTTTATTGCTTCAACGATGTGACCGAACCCGAAGTCCTTTTTGTCCCGAATATCTAATATAATGGCGCTTTCTTTATTTACAAGATTAACCAGTTCAGTGGTACTGACGGTTTTACCACCACGTTTGCCTTCATTAATGAGAAATGAGACAGCGAGGATCACAAAGATCCCCACCAATACGTAATGATTACCGATAAATTCAAATAATTGTTCAATCATGTCTGTCAAATACCGTGAGTTTTGGGCCAAATTACAAAAATTTGCATCCAGTAGCCAAAAAAAGCAGAAATTTAAAGTCGCGCAGTATACACGAAAAAGGATATTGGTAAGATTCAGTATTCACTTATTATGTGATCAAAGAGAACCGCAACCACAAAGCACCGCAAAAATAGAAAAGGACACTGGATTAATGAGCAACAAGACACCCTATGCGCTAGTGATATTAGATGGCTGGGGATACAGCGAATCAACGAGTGGCAACGCGATACACCTGGCCAAAACACCTTTTTGGGACAATCTCTGGCAAAACCATACTCACTGTCTAATTTCTGGCTCAGGTCCTGCTGTCGGACTACCTGAAGGACAAATGGGGAATTCAGAGGTTGGGCATATGAACCTAGGGGCCGGCCGTGTGATAGACCAAGATTTTACCCGAATTAACAGTGAAATCGACAACAAAGCATTTTTCCAAAACGAGACACTCAAGCAAACAAGCCAATTATTAGCGGCTACGGGCAAAGCACTTCATATATTTGGCTTATTGTCCCCAGGAGGTGTTCACAGTCATGAAGACCACATCAAAGCGATGGTAAAACTGGCATTCGATAATAAGGTAGAAAAAGTTTACCTCCATGCATTTTTGGATGGTCGTGATGTCCCCCCAAAATCTGCCAAAAAATCAATCGATCAAATGCAAAATTATATGCAAAGTTTAGGTTCTGGCGGTATTGCTTCTCTTATTGGTAGGTATTACGCAATGGATAGGGACAAGCGCTGGGACAGAATTGAAGCCGCATACAAGCTAATTAACGAAGGTAAAGGACTCCACCAGTATCAAAGTCCTCAAGAGGCTTTGGAAGCCGCATATCAACGCGGAGAGTCAGATGAATTTGTGGAAGCCAGTGCAATTGCTATAAACAAAGAACAAATACAAATTCGAGATGGTGATGCTATTGTCTTTATGAATTTCAGAGCAGACAGAGCACGACAAATTACACAAAGTTTTATATCAGAAGACTTTGCCGAGTTTCCACGTCTAGAAAAACCCCGCCTTTCTCGTTTTGTAATGTTGACCCAGTATTCAGAAGATTTCGACTGTTTTTCCGCATTTTCGAAGCCAGCTATCTCTAACACCCTGGGTGAATTCTTGGCAAATAAAGGGCTGACTCAGCTAAGAATCGCCGAGACTGAAAAGTACGCCCATGTCACCTTTTTCTTCTCGGGCGGGCGCGAGAAAGAATTTGACGGCGAATCACGTATTCTCATTCCTTCTCCTGATGTCGCGACCTACGACTTGCAACCCAGTATGAGCGCACCTGAATTGACGAGCAAATTAGTCAAAGCAATTGAATCTAAAGCTTTTGATGTCATTATTTGTAATTTTGCGAATGGAGATATGGTCGGTCACACTGGAAACCTCGCAGCGGCCATAGAAGCGGTGGAATGTATTGATATGTGCCTTGGCAGAATAATAAGTGCTCTCAAGGCATCAAATGGACACTGCTTGATTACCGCTGATCATGGTAATGTAGAACAAATGAATGACAATGAAACTGGGCAGGCTCATACCGCTCACACTTCTGAGAAGATACCATTGATTTACTTTCATCAAAACGCAACAAGCTCAAATAAATCGGGTCATGTAAGTTTGGAAGCAAAGGGTGGAGCGCTCTCAGATATTGCGCCTACGCTCATAGATATTATGGACCTTACACAACCGATCGAGATGACAGGCCATTCACTACTGCTTAAAAACGCTGAATAAGCAGTGCGCAATTAACATCTTTTGACAACACCTTTTGACAACACCTTTTGACAACACCTTTTGACAACACCTTTTGACAACACCTTTTGACAAGCAACGAATCGGAACCAAGACGATGAACTTAGGTAAATATATAGGTATATTTTTATTCTCACTCTCGATCGCATGCAATGCGCAGGAGAATACAGAAAGTAGGTCTTCAGACCCCGCAAAAATCCAAACGGAGCTCCAAGCCCTAGAGGATGAAATAAATAAATTTCGCTCTATGTTAAACGAAACACGAACACAACGGTCCAATGTTGAAGGGTCACTCGAAGCCAATGAAAAAGACATCAATGAAATACTCAATAAAATCAACAAAATTCAGCAAGATCTAAAAAGAGGCAAAGAGAAGGTCTCCCTCCTACAAAGGCAAAGAAAAGATCTCTTAGATCAGAAATCAGATCAACAAGGATATATTGCGGAACAAATGAGAGCGGCCTACAAATTGGGAGATCAACAATATTTAAAGGTTGTCTTGAATCAAGAAGATCCTAACGAACTGTCTAGAATGTTGAGCTACTACGAATATATTAATCAGGCACGGGTAAATCAAATTAAAGCTTATGAGCTAACTTTGGCAGAATTAGCAAAGGTAGCAGCGCAAATTAAGCAACAAAATCAGAAACTGGTATCCATACATACGCAACTAGATAAGCAACAAGCCGGTCTTTTAGTCGCTCAAAACAACAATAAGCGCGTATTGGTCTCCTTGAATAAAGAAATAAAAGACACAGGCAATGCCATAGAAAAACGAACTGAGGATAGAGTACATCTCGAAGCCTTATTGGAACGTATAACTGCGGGTATTGCTAATCTATCAGCGCCAGAGAGCTCTGATCCATTTCAAAATATGAAAGGTAATCTTCTCCTGCCAGTGATAGGAGACATTACACACAAATTTGGTTCCGATAGAAGCGCCGGAAAACTAAAGTGGGATGGGGTCTTTATTGAGGCTAGTGAAGGTGATTCTGTACATTCTGTGCATTACGGACAAGTCGTATTTTCGGACTGGCTACGAGGATTTGGACTATTATTGATTATCAACCATGGTGAAGGATACATGTCCTTATACGGTCACAATCAGGTTTTATACAACGAAGCTGGAGATTGGGTTGCTGGTGGAGAACTTGTTGCCAAAGTGGGTAATAGTGGCGGTCAGAAAAAGTCAGGGTTATATTTTGAGATTAGGAATGAGGGTAAACCCACCAATCCGCAACTTTGGTGCCAAACTCGCACCTTAAGTAAAGCGGCCTAAGCTGAATACAGCAATGATATTCGGTCAAAAGAACGTTACGAATAGTGACAATTGCCAGAACAATACATGATAGAACAACACAGGTCTTAGGAAAATATTTATGATTAAAAGCAACAAACAAGCCGCACTTTTCGCCGCATTTTGCTTATCTACCAGCCTCTTTTCAAATAATATATTGGCAGCAAGCGCCGATAAAAAAAGTTTGGACGATAGCCCTAGTGCACCTCTATCTTTAGAAAGGCCTGACCAGAATAAACCTGAGGATGCTAATTCAGAAGACCCAATTAAATTACCTCCTCGCCTGCCGCTTAATGAACTTCGTATTTTCGCAGAAGTATTTAATCGCGTTAGTGAAGCCTACGTTGAAGAAATTGATGATAAGAGCTTACTTGAAAATGCCATTAGAGGCATGCTTTCTCAGCTTGACCCACATTCATCCTACTTAGATAGAGAATCATTTACCGACCTTCAAGAAAATACAACAGGCAACTACGGCGGTCTTGGTTTAGAAGTTTCAATGGACGGCGGTTTTCTAAGAATCATTTCTCCCATGGACGATACACCAGCGGACAAAGCCGGACTTGAAACTGGCGATATTATCCTGCAATTAAACGACACACCAATCAAAGGCATGTCTCTTGGAGACGCAATCGAGGGCATGAGGGGCAAACCCGGAAGTGAAGTAAAACTCATGATAGTGAGGGAAGGCATACCAAAACCAGAAGAATTTACCCTAACAAGGGAAGTGATAAAAGTGGCCAGTGTTAGGCACCGTACTTTAGAAGAAGGGTATGGATACTTACGAATCGCTCAATTCCAAAGTGGAACCGGCGACGAAGTAAAAAAAGCGGTAGGGAAGATGGTAGAAGATGGCAATCTTCAAGGCCTGATACTTGATTTGCGGAATAATCCCGGCGGCGTGCTGCAATCAGCAGTTGCCGTCTCGGATGTTTTCATTGATGAAGGTCTTATCGTGTATACAACAGGCCGGATGCGCAATTCAGATTTAAGATTTAGTGCAACGACGCCAGATATCACTGACGGCGTACCCCTTGTTGTATTGGTCAACGGCGGCAGCGCATCCGCATCTGAGATCGTTGCAGGCGCATTACAAGATCATGGTAGAGCCGTCATAATGGGCGTAGATACCTTTGGCAAGGGGTCGGTTCAAACAATATTGCCACTTAACAACGAAAAGGCAATTAAGCTCACAACTGCGCTGTACTTTACGCCGAATGGGCGATCCATTCAGGCAGAAGGCATCGTCCCAGACATTCAAGTGGCCAGATCTAAAGTCACAAAAGTCAGTAGCAACCCATTTAGAATCAAAGAGCGCGATTTAGCCAAACACCTACAAAATGGCAATGGCAGAGAAGAAAAAGATGAAGGAGCTGATACTGACGAAAAGCGAGTCCGGGATGCGGCGCAAAAAGTAGCGTCGAAAGATTTAGCAAGCACGGATTATCAATTGAATGAAGCACTGACTTTGCTGAAAGGACACAATATACTGTCAGCCAAGACAACCCCACCTAAAGGGTAAATCGAAATAAAAAATATTAACGAACGATCACGAGGATTTACCGGATTCTTACGTACTAGCACCATTTTCTTGTGTTGTGGTTTAAGCACTATGCTTCTGCAAGCGCAGCTTTCTGCTGACGAGCCTGCTTTTGACGAGCCTGCCGCATACGTAGCCATCATCATTGACGATCTTGGTCATAACAAAAGTCGTGGTCAGCTAGCACTTAGCTTACCTGGCTCACTTACCTATGCTGTTTTGCCAAATTCCCGTTATGCAAGTGCCGTAGCAGAATCTGCTTTTAGTTCCAACAGGGAAGTCATCGTTCACTTACCCATGGAAAATCGAAATAGCTACCCAATGTCGGTTGATGCATTGACGGATAAGCTAAACAGAGCTGACTTTCTTATTTCAGTAAACACACTCATCAATAAAGTCCCTCACGCCATCGGTATTAACAATCACCAAGGTAGCTATTTAACAGAGCAATCTGTACAAATGAATTGGTTAATGGATGACCTAAAGGATAGAAACTTCCTCTTTTTGGATTCTCGCACTTCACCAAAAACGGTGGCCTACAAAATTGCATTGAATAAGAACATCCTCAGTGGAGCCAGGGACGTATTTTTAGACAATGAGCCAACCACATTTGAGATAGACCGTGCATTTCAGAAGCTAATTCGAATTGCCAAGCGCCACGGCACTGCAATCGGCATAGGGCATCCCCATAAGCAGACGCTTGATTACCTTGCAATAGCGATACCTCACCTGCAACAACAGGGTATTACGCTTTTGCCCGTTTCTAATGTGATGGCAGTACAAGGTATTCAGCGAGTGGCAAAACAGCATTCAACTCAATCAACTTATGTTTTAAATGAACATATCCAAAAGAAATCAAAAACACGCTGATTTATTGTTGATAGAAAATTGATACATGCGAGAGCAAATCTAAACAATAGATATTTTATTCCTGCGATTTTACCAAGGCAATAGCCTCCGCCAGATCTAGAGTGCCTTCATAAATAGCACGTCCTGTTATGACACCAGATATGCCACCCATCACCTTTTTGTCTGCTTCAATTAATGCGTGAATGTCTTGAATATCCGTGACGCCTCCGGACGCGATAATAGGTACGGAAACCGCATCTGCCAGCGCCTTTGTAGCATGAAGATTAACGCCGCCCATCATTCCATCCTTACCGATGTCGGTATAAACAATGGATTCTATTCCGTCGCTCTGAAACAGAGTAGCAAGACTCCTTACTGATATATCGGTAAGGTCCTTCCAGCCGTTTTTAGCAACCATGCCGTGTAAACCATCTAACCCAACAATAATGTGGCCAGGAAAACGCTTGCACATATCACCGACAAATTCGGGTTCATCTACTGCTTTTGTCCCAATGATTAAAAAATCAACACCCGCATTTAGATAACTCTCTATAATCTCAGCACTGCGTATCCCACCACCGAGTTGAATAGTTAGGTCCGGATGATTTCTAGCGATATTTTCAATGGCCTTGTGATTAACAGGCTTACCCTCGAACGCGCCATCAAGATCCACAAGATGTAATCTCTGAGCCCCCTCAGCTACCCAGCGATCTGCCATTCCCACCGGGTCATCAGAATAAGTCGTTGTTTTGTCTAACTGACCTTGCTTTAAGTTAACAACCTTGCCGTCCTTAAAATCGATCGCCGGAATAATGTGCATCTACAAAGCACCTTTGGTCGAAGGTAGTGTGTCACCCATTCGAGGGTCAACAGTCAACGCCATACGCAATGCACGACCAAATGCTTTAAACACCGTTTCTATTTGATGATGAGCGTTATGTCCTTTAAAACAATCTATGTGCAAGGTGACATTAGCATGGTTTGTAAATCCCTGAAAAAACTCAAAGAAAAGGTCTACATCAAAACCTCCAACCTGAGCTCTGACATAATCGACCTTGTATTCAAGACCCGGACGCCCACTAAAATCAACGACAACTCTCGATAAGGCTTCGTCCAGAGGCACATAGGCATGGCCATATCTGCATATCCCTTTCTTACTGGTCAAGGCCTTTGAAAAAGCTTGACCCAAGGTGATACCAATATCCTCTACGGTATGATGAGCATCTATGTGGAGATCACCATTGGCTTGAATATCCAGGTCTATCAGACCGTGACGTGCCACCTGATCTAACATGTGATCAAGAAAAGGTAAGCCTGTTGTAAAAGAAGACTGTCCCGTACCGTCAAGATTTACACTTACACTAATTTGTGTCTCTAAGGTATCTCTTTGAATTGTTGCAGTTCTATCAGCCATTCACACGACCCAATCATAAAAAGATCACCATTATACGCGAACGCGTCTATAAAACAGCACCGTTAGGAAGATATCGATTTTCTGTATTAGCCTTTATCCATTTTCTCAATTCAACATCAAAAAGCTTTCTTTTCTTAAGCACTTTAACAATATAGATGACAGGTGATAGTTTATCTCCAGCCCAGTCATTTAGTTGCGCTTCGGCAAGCGTGAAAAAACGAGAAAGCAAGACCAATTCTTCATCATCCAGTTCATCTAAAGCTAGCCAATCTTTCTCTTGTTTTTTCATCAGATTTGAATCGGATGTGATGACCTCCTTTGGCAAGGTCGATTGTAGATCAGACAAGTCCGCAGCTTTAGCCATCGTTACCAATGCTTTCAACTTCTCTATGCTCACAGTAACTGGACCTGATGCCTGCCATACACCTATCGACATAGCGCCTCCATCATTTCCGCTGGTTGTAACATGCTTGCATTCCAAATTCCGACATAATCCGAGCTATTTTGCGTGGTATGATCGCGAGAATAATTAATCATCTTTTACAACCATAAATTGCCAATGGTGCCTTGCTGGCAATCTCTGTAGCCACAGCCATCAAGCAATGTTTGTTGATCCAAAAACACTTCATTTACTAAACCGACACTTTTTGCTTCTGTTGCAGACATCCGCCTGCCTGTATAAGCCAACTCTTTGACAATACCCTCTGGAATGAGCTTGGCGAGCCGAGGGAAAGTCACTGCATCAGCCATCATACCAATATTAGTTTCAAATATGGTAAAAAAAGCATCCTCAGTAGCATATCGGATATCACAAGCCGTGGTTAAATCAACACCTCCCCCAATGCAGTCCCCTTGAATGGCAACAAGTAAAGGAATCCTGCATTCCTCTATGATGGAAAAGGACTACTGCATTCTTTTAACATTCCGATAAAATTGCTCGCCTTTTGTATTTACGGCATGACTATCCGGTCTACTTTCTGGGCTGCTGGAATTTTGGTCATTTAGAATAAACGCTTGTATGTCTAAGCCTGAAGTAAAGTGTGGACCAGTAGAGGAGATCACGATGACACGAGCAAGACTGCGGTTGTCGATATTGGCAACTATCTCAGGTAATTCATCCCAGAACTCAAGGTTCATTGAGTTGCGTTTTTAAGGCCTACTGAGCACTATATGCGCGATTTCATGATCTATAGAAACCGTAAAACAAGTGTAGGCATTACTAATTTCATTAGCTGATTTAGTCGTCATGTGCGTGTCTCTGTTGCCGTTTCTTAGGTATTATCGAGTAAATCTCTAGCGGCGATCCGAATTTTACCAGCGTCACTTAAATAACCACTGGCAAGAGCTTCAATGAACTTTATCTGACGTGAGTTTTGAAGATGAACTTTTATTCTGGCATGAACGATACTGGGTGATGGCGGCTCATTAATGTAGTCTACAGCGCCTGCTTTAAATCCGCTTTCTTCATTATGTTTATCATCCATAGCACTTACAAAAATAACAGGAATCTTACTCGTTAAGGGATCATGACGTAATTTTTGACAGACCTCAATCCCCGTCATTACCGGCATAACCATGTCTCACAGGATTAAATCAGGAAAGTTGTCCCTAGCCATAACAAGAACTTCTTCTTCAGATCTTGCAGACATAACACTGTCGCTATTACCGAGCATTCTTTCCATGACGCGAATGACGGTAACTTGATCGTCAATCACCAATATCACAGGCTTTTTGTGAGTCATTATCACCTCGAGTTAGAATTAATCCGCTTCTCCAAAGCATACATGAGTGAAGCCTAATGTCGCGTAATATCTAGTATTAACGATGCACAACAGCGGTATTTTCCATCACCATTTCATAACGATCTCGGCCTGCATCTTTGGCTCGATATAGTGCTTCATCAACAAGCCGTAAGAAACCATTTGCATTCGTCATTTTATCAGGGACCAATGATGCTCC
>JBLHIH010000078.1:0-16508 GCA_047616645.1 Flavobacterium sp.
TTGGCTTTGAACTCTGGTTTGTGGTTTCTTCTCTTCCTTCTCATAGTTTTTCTCCTCAGACATGTTGATCATGGAGGAAAACACTTAACTTCGTCTAGTTACTGTCCAATTAAAGGGGTCCACCTCTTAATACCCGCCCTGTGATTAATAAATGCCATGCTAAAACTAATATATGGGAATAAATCTGTTCTCCCTCTTTCCAGCTGTTTTAAGTAATTTTGGTTTTTTATATTGTAGAGATTGGTAAAACCTTGTTCACGCAGATAGCTTGAAGCAACACTGTGCTTGTCACTACCAATCCTATAGTTCTTGAGTTCATCAACGTTTGCTGGCAGAGATTGGAAATTTTTACTTAAGCCAAATAAATACATTCGACTCGGCACGATTTCTCCAATCCAATGGTATTTGTCCTCTCTCTCTGGTGAGCGAGTCATCGAAAAAACAATGATGTTTTCTTTGTTGTCTATCATATGGACTGCTCTTGTCCAAGGAACCGAGACCAAATCATAATCAAGCTCGGCATTAGCCATCACGTCGTTAACGAGCTCCGTCGCGTAGCCGATGATTTTGTCATCGTTATTTCCGTTTACTGTGTAATTTAATGGATAGAACTGTTCTGTCAGTACTGTGAATTTTTCGTTAGAGATATTTTCGGCAGAAATAGGTCCATTTGCAAAGCAGGTAAGTAGAGCCGAAAAGATCGGCCAATATTTTGATCTGTGAATAATGGTCATATATTACAGCTATATAGAATGCGCATTTAGCGGCTTTAGCATGTCGGGAATTTCATTTCCAATACAATTATTTGAAGGTGATAGTGATTAGTCATATATTATTCATTTCTGTCCTAGAACTTAAGCACTTATTAGGAGAATATCGAATGCCAAATAAGCTAGCCCACTTTGCCATTGAAGCAGATGATGTAAACCGTGCCCGCCAATTTTATGAAAGTGTTTTTAATTGGCGTTTTAAATCCTGGGGACCACCGGATTTTTATTTGATTCACGATGCAGGCGTCCACGGTGCTTTGCAAAAAAGAACAGAGGCGATGCCTGCGGGGAAAAAGGGAATTCAATGTACTTTTGCTGTAGATAATCTAGAAATAAGTATCTCTCTTGTTATAGATGCTGGGGGGCGCATCGTTGGTGAGCCATTTCAAATACCGACAGTAGGCCGCTTGGTTCAAATAGTTGATACAGAAGAAAATGATGCGATAATCATGCAGTACGATCCCGAACGAGCGGAAGAATTGGGCTTATAGCATATCGTACCGGGTTTTAGATCGCATAAGAAAATGGAGTGTCCGGCATGATCAGTTTGATTGGTTTGCCATCTATCACGCTATCAAGGTGGACTAGAAAGCTTCCGATCCCAGCTGCGCCTTGCATATAGCCGGTTTGGCTTTCAAGAAAGTCAGGTCGAGAACGATGTTCTGCCATTGGCCAAGCATTACCCTCTAAGGAATCTGCTTGCTTCAGCAAAAATTCCGCGGTCTTTTTAGCGTAATCTAAATAACCTTCACTTCCTGTGCTGCCATAAAGAAATAAAGCGTAGTCCCCTATACCAGCATCTCCACAGCATTGGCCATGGTTTTGCCATAAGCCGCTGCTTCGTTTTTCTGGTGCTCCAGTACTTAACAAGCCTTTGAAATTTTCTTCCATCCAATCCAGATATTCCGAATCCTTTGTAATCTCAGCTAATAAGAACATGAGCCTACCTGAGCCCGCCGGACCGTGGCAGATACCTAAATAAAAGGTTTTGGGCGGTTGTTGCTCCTCGAGGTGGCAAACGAGAACACCTTCGGATTGTTTTACTGCTCTGCTTTTTACGTAGGAGGCTGTCGAAAGTGCGGCGTCGAGATAAGCTTGGTTTTGAGTTTCTTTATATAAGTCCGCAAGGAAGTAAGCAACGCCAGCGCCACCATGGGCGAAATTAGGTGACGTGAAAGAGAAGGGCATATCATCCATCATCATCCAATTAAGGCCATCTTCTGTATGCACAGCGAGTTCGAGTAGCCTATTCGCCGTTTGGATAGCAAGATCAGGATTGTCGAGCAAATCCTGACGATAGGCATAAAGATAAACAATACCCGCGCCCGCCGCGCCCACAGAAAGGTCAATCACTTCTCTTTTGCCGGTAATCCCAGTTATATCAGAAAACGGAATGTCTTCTATCCATCCAATGCCAGCACCTATCTCTGATGATTGGGCTGTCATCCTATCTAAAGCAATGATTGCACCGGCGCGAAATGTATCATCTTGGGTGACCTTATAGAATTCGTTTAACGCGAATACATAACCTGGCCAGCCACTGTAAATACCGATAGTCAGCCATTCTTCACTCTTGGCTTTTTGCAATACGTAAGCAAGAAGTTCATCTGCTGCGCTACTAGCGATGCTTAAGTATTTTTCATTTCTTGTGTGGAGGTAAAGTTCGAGATAATAGACCAATACGCCGGCACTGCCGTGGTACAGAGTATGGCTTACTTTTCCATTCGGTGTTCTACGCCATGTCGAACCGTCATTGGTTTTTGTCAAGTTCGATGCAAGAAATGCCTCGGTTTTAATCGCTTCTTGAAGATACTGAGTCATCACAAAATTCACTCAAATGGAAATGTTCACTTTTTAGTTGTCTATTGATATTAAAGTGATTTTTGATGGATGTATCCACTTATTGCCGCTAATGACTTGTGAGAGTAGGATCTTCAAAAGAAATGACAATAATCAAGGATGATTGACGATGACGACTATCTACTTTGGGACAAATCGAAACCCTCTGCCCAAAAATAAACCGACAAATTATGGCAAGAGCTTTAGCGAAGATGGTCTTTCAAACCTGCGTTTTGGCAGAGTCACTGTTAAGAATAAGCGTGTTAAAGTCGAGACCCATGACGAGAAACTGACCCAAGTTAAAGATACCAACCTGACGAGTGAAAAATCAGTTCTTGGCAGTAATGCGCTATTTAAAGAAATGCACTGTGCAATGCAATCCAATAACACCGAAACTATCGTCTTTATCCACGGCTACAACGTCTCATTTAAAGATGCGATGCGTGCATCTGCGAGGCTGAGCAAAGAAATATCTGCACACGATGGTAATCGACAAGTGAATATTTTGGCATATACATGGCCCTCGGATGGATCCATGATGCCATGGAAGGATTATTCTAGCGATCGTCGCGACGCTACCGCTTCAAGTGCGGCATTCGCAAGAGGGATTCTAAAACTGACTGATTTTCTTCAGTCATTGCCTAAGAAAGATCACTGTAATCAAAAAATTCACCTGCTTGCGCATAGCATGGGTAATTATGTATTACGCAATGCACTGCAGGAAATAATTAGTCAAAGTGATGGTCACATCCCAAGAATATTTGACCAGATATTTCTGATGGCCGCCGATGAGGATGACGATGCATTTGAATTTGATCATAAGCTCAAATTATTACCAAAACTGGGGCGCCGTGTGAATGTATACTTTAATCGAGACGATCGCGCGATGTCGATTAGTGATTCGACAAAAGGTAATCGCGACAGGCTTGGTGATGATGGCCCACGTTCGCCTTTTAATGTGCCAGGTAAAGTGACTCAGATAGATTGCACGAAGGTTGTAAAGGGAATTACAGAACACTCATACTATATTGATGAACCAAGTGTGGTGAACGATATGGTGCAGGTCATGCAGGGACTTGATCCTCATGAGGTAACAAATCGCTTATTTGTTGATGATAGAAATCGCTACCTACTTGAGAAGAGCGCCACTATTGAGTAGACGGGGATTGGTACTTCCATATAGGTGTGAACCAGTATCCGTAGAAAAATAAAATAATTGAAACAAACATCGCGGGAAGAAGGGCATCTAAAGTCCCAGATATTTCAATGATGTTACCTAAAACAAGTGCGCCTATCGGTGCACTTCCTAATAGACCTAGATTATAAACTGACAATATTCTGGCTAGATATTCTGGCTCTGCAGATTCTTGAACAATGGTTCGAGAGAATGTGGTGGTGAATCCCATATTCATGCCCCAGGCAAACATGGCAAAAATAAACAAGTATAATGAAGGCTCAATCCATAGTAGATACAATATTGCTATACGGCTTATTTGGGCTGACAAGTACCACTTACCGGGTCGAGAGATGGGCATAAGCTTTAGCAATATCAAATTGGTAAGCGTTGCGCCAAAAAAGAATACAATCATCACGATCGCCAGTTGCATGGCGTCACCTTCATATACTCGTTTAACGATAAATGGTACCACGGTGAGGAATGCGCCGGCATTGAAGATGCTAGATAAGAAATTTATCAAAAATAAATGCGAGACCTTCTCGTTTCGATATGTTGCTTTGAATCCTGAAATCATCTGTTGCATGGATGATGTTTTTACTTTTGAAACCACCACGGATTTGTCCAAGCGCAGCAATAGACAAGCGCCCATGAATATACATACTGATTGCACTAACAAGATGGTTGATAGTCCAACTTCCTGCATTTGCCCTGCAAAGCCAAGAGATACCATTTGTACGAAAAAGATAATAGCGGTTGATGCCGTGACTGCTTTTTGAATATCGTGTGCCGCAACACTATTAAGAATGGCTTGCTGTGCGGGACTACTAAATGACACAGCAGTAGAAACAGAAAGCCCGTAAAACAAAATTGCAGCAATGGATAAGCCCGCACTTTCAATCCAAAGCAGAAAAACGAGAGGGAAGATCCACGCGATAAAATAGATTCGAAGTAGTAAGGTGCGAGGGTCGCTTTTGTCTGCCAGCGCGCCACCCCATAACATCAGAAACAAACCTGGGATTGCTGTTACAGCCTGAATCAAACCAACTTCATCTCCAGGAAGTACTAATATGCCCACCAGTATCCAACTGACGATTAACTGCTGCATAGAGAACCCAGCGCCCGAGAAGGTAACTGATCCCAGGTAGGCCAAAAATTTAGTATTGGACCAGATAGACGCTTTGTCTGTATTTTGGCTTGCTAATTTTTCATTTGCTGAATTGTGTGTCGACATAGTTGTAGTATACGCATTGAGTTGCTGTTGTTAATAATTGGAGAGAATGATGAAGCTTGTGGAAAAAGTTGCGAAGATGCTAAAAGCCCGAGGCGAGACTATCGCTGTCGCCGAATCCTCTACTGGTGGATTAATTTCTGCCAATCTGTTGATGGTGCCTGGTGCATCTGCCTATTATGCTGGGGGCACCGTTATCTATACGAAGGCCTCTCGTAAGGTTTTCCTAAATTTGCCAATAGACAGACTAAAGGGGCTCAAACCCTTAACAGAAGATATGGCAATGGTGTTTGCGGAAACCATTAAGCAGGATCTACAGGCCACTTGGGGTCTTGCAGAACTAGGGGTCGCCGGGCCTGGTGGCACACCCTATAGTCATGAAGTGGGTATCTCGGTAATCGCTCTATCTGGCCCCATGGATGCTAGCATTATTGTTAGAACCGGAATAAATGAGCGAGAAAAAAACATGCATCTATTTACAGAAGAAGCTATTGGTCTGATTGAAACTACGCTGGCAAGTTTGTAGTAGCCGAATTAAGACGAGAGAATTAAATGAGTAGGGAGTTAAAAATGCGAATTCAGATAAATGGAACAGTAGAGCCTGGATTTGATTCGGTTAAAAAATTATATGAACACAAGATGCAAACCCTCGCAGAGAGAAATACCCAACTCTGTGTTTATCACAAGGGTAAGAAAGTGGTCGATCTTTGGGCGACGGCGGTGAATGACATCAAGTTTTCTCCTGATTCACTTGTGAATATTTTTAGCAGCGGGAAAAGCCTCGAAGCCATTGCGATGGCATCTTTAGCGGGGAAGGGCTTACTTAACTATGATGCAAAAATAGCTGTGTACTGGCCTGAATTTGGTTCAAATGGGAAGGGTGACTTAAGTGTGGCAGATCTGATGCGGCATGAAGGTGGGCTTGCAAGCTTTGATGTTTCTATTGACACACAAGATTTGTTAATGAGCAGTATTAAGCAGAATAAGATCGGCACTATTATTGAAGGCCAGCGCCAAAAATACCGTAAGGGCACGGATAAAAAAAGAGAATATCATGCAGTCACTCGGGGTTGGATAGTTAACGAAGTATTTCGTAGGATTGATCCTGAAAGCCGAACCATCGGTGAATATGTACAAGGTCTTAATCACTCCCTTGGCGTTGATGTATTCGTTGGCGTTAAGGACGATCAGCTAAGTCAAATAAGCCACGTATTTCCATTAAAGACGGGTTTTATTTTCCTAGAAAGTTTGAAGCCTGAGTTTCTAAAAAGAAAAATTGAAAGTAATCTCTTTCAAATACTAGGAAAGCTTATTCGATTCATTTCTTTGTTAAGAAGCAGCACAACTACTGGGTCGCCTCCACCTTTTAAAGGTATGAAAAAAATTGAATTCTTCAATGAGGCTGCTGTTGCTAGAGGTGAAACGCCATCGGCAAATACGCATTCCACTGCACGGGCTTTGGCTAAAATTGCTGCAATGATGGCCGCAGGAGGACAGTTTGCCGATGAGGAATTTATTACGAAGCCAGCTTGGGATTCTATGCACAAAGACCCCATGACTGCAGATATGGGCTTTCTAACGACAACCTTTACACAAGGTGGTGTTGCCTTCTTCCCAAAAATGAATGCTCATAGTACTAAGCTTGATAAGGCAGTCAATCTCGGTCGAGAGGGCTTCTATGGATGGATGGGTCTCGGTGGGTCGTTGTTTCAATGGCATCCAGAGAACGAGATTGGATTTGCTTATGTACCTACGTCCTTGAATGTATTGGATTTAGTTAACGAGCGAGGTAAGGCTTATCAAGCAGAAGTATTAAAGTGTGTAGAAGACCTTGGCGAAAAATGAAATTGCAGTCTTAGAAAACGCTAAGCGTCGCATATTTTTTCCTATACCCTCGAGTTTTTTGCGTATCGTTAATGTGCGAGCCCTGAAATATCTGTAAATTTACTTATTTCTTATGCGCCATAATTGAGCATATACCCTTGTTCTTCGAGTAGGTTGTTACATTCCATTTCACTTCTTCCTTTAACGCAGGAGAAAGTGCCAAGACTATTTTTCGTAGCGCCATAGATATTTTCTTAATGGGTGCATCAAGTTTATCGAAATATTCTTCTACATCCATTTTTTACGCCTAACTGTACTTGGGACGACAAGCAGCATTACGACCATGGGTATTAGAATTGATCCTGCGCACTTTCATTCAACATCAAGGGCAGATGTTTTAACCATCCACGAAAACGAATTAAATGATCGACTCAGTATCCGATACAGGAACCGCTTCTATCTCAAATAGACGGTCTTCCTCAATATTGCTCTCATGGGCTGCAATCTCGACTTCCACAGCGGCCGCCTCTTCAAACCGGGCAATGTGAAATAAGGCTTCTCCTTCATTTACCAAAGGTAAGTTGCTGAGGCATATAACAATGCCATCGGACTCTGCGACGAGAATCGTTTCATCAGAAGAGAAGGGAGCAGAGATTACGCCAAGCGTAGTTCCGACTTCTACCTTCGCGCCCAATTTCACAAGCGGCCTGAAAATTCCGTCCATTGATGCTCTAAACCAGCTTGAGGATCTGGCGATATAGGGCTCTGCCCTAACGGTTTGAATACGTTTAGTTGGCAGCATGCCAAGCGTACGCATTACGCCGACAATACCACGCACACCCGTGACTATTGATCGCTCATTGAGTCGAAGAGCCTCGCCCGCCTCGTAGGTGATGACCGCAATGCCTAATTTGCCTGCCTCCTTACGCAGGCTGTTTTCTATTAGGCCTGCATTAATAATGACCGGAATGGAAAAACCCATGGCCATCTCTTTGACACCAGGCTCGTCTAATGCTGCACGAATTTGTGGTAGGTTATCGCGGTTCACGGCTGCAGTGTGTAGATCAATAATATGGGTGCAGTACCTCACAATCTCTTTGAAAAATATATTGGCGACTCTGGATGCGATTGATCCCCTTTCACTACCTGGAAAGCTACGATTTAAATCTCGCCTGTCAGGTAAATAACGGGACTGATGAATAAACCCAAACAAATTTACAACAGGCACTAGTACTAATGTGCCATGAAGACGATTTAAGTTGCTAAAACTACGTAACCGTCTGATAACATCAACACCGTTTAGTTCGTCGCCGTGTATCGCTGCAGATACAAGAAGCACAGGTCCTGTATAGCGACCATGAATAATTTCTACCGGCATATTAAGGGGCGTATTGGTGTACAAATTCGCAGCGGGTAAATCAAATTGAATCCGTTCTCCAGGCTGAACAACATGACCCGCGAGCTCGAATGGCTTCGCTTTAACAGGTTTGTTTTGCTTTGATTTTATCTTATCGTTCGGCGGCGTACTCAATCTGCACCGCCCTCTTCAAACTGATCTGTACTCAACTCCTCTGATACCAAGTCTTTCACCTCGGGTCGACGTCGCCTTCGCGTTTTTGGTGGAATCATGCTCCGCATAGATTCGAGTTTGCCAAAACACAGTAATTTGTCCTCTGCTTCAAGTACACGATCGGATCGAGGGTTTGGGATAGTCTTATTCCCCCGGTATAGGTTAAGCACGTTTATATCTTGCTCTGATAATTTTGTGTCTTTGACTGTAATGCCAACAAATTTTGAACCTTCTGGAACATATATCTCAGTCACTCCATACCCTTTGCTAACAGTCAGGCGCTGTCGTAAGTCTATCTCTGGGAAATCCACTTGGGCTGCGATGTAATCGATAACGGCACCGGCAACATCCAAACCAGTACAACTTTCAATACCCTCCAGTCCCGGGGACGAATTAACCTCCATGACTTGTGGTCCATTTTTACTTTCAAGCATGTCGACGCCAGCAACTTGAAGCCCCAAGATTTGAGCTGAGCGAACTGCGGTTTCCTTGTACTCATCATCAAGTTCTACAGCTTCTGCTTTGCCACCACGATGTACATTGCTACGAAATTCCTGCCCTTCGGCAGTTCTGCGCATTGCAGCAACAACACGATCGCCCACCACAAATGCACGGATATCTCTGCCCTTACTTTCTGCGACGAACTTCTGAATGAGTACGTTCTGTTTCTGGCTTTGCAAAAGCTCAATAATAGATTCTGCTGCCTTCATTGATTCAGCAAGAAGCACACCTATTCCTTGCGTACCCTCAATAAGCTTGATGATGACAGGCGCGCCGCCCACTCGCTCAATGGCTGGAATCACATCTTTTTTGTCTCGTACAAACGTCGTTCTTGGGATGCCGATATTATGGCGACTCAATATCTGCAGACTCCGTAACTTGTCCCGTGAGTTGGTAATACCATGTGCTGTGTTAGCACAAAAAACGTCCATTTCCTGGAACTGGCGAACAACTGCGGTGCCGTAGTAAGTGATTGATGCGCCGATTCTTGGCAAGACTGCATCATAAGTACTCAGCGCGCTTTGCCGGTAATAGAGATCTGGAACACCTCTCTGTAAGTCAATTGCAAACTTGAGTGTATCCAACACTTTAACTGAGTGATTACGTTGTAAAGCAGCTTCTTTTAATCGGCGTGTACTGTATGATTTGGGTCCACGAGAGAGTATAGCTAGTTTCATATTGGGTTCAGTCCTTTAGGTATCTGGCCAAAGTTTGAGACGCTTATAGACAAGGCGAGTCTACACCTCTAGCGAGTGGTTAATAGGGAAAGTTTCGATATGAACAAATTATTGACCTTAGGTTGGCGCGAGTGGGTGACCTTACCTGAACTAGGTGTCCCACAAATTAAAGCAAAAGTAGACACTGGGGCTCGAACATCGGCTTTGCATGCGTTCAAAGTGCGGCCATATATGGAGGATGGTATTCAACGAGTTGAGTTTCATCTACATCCTCATCAGTATAATACTGAAATGGTCTTTGTTTGTACTGCGGATGCAGTCGATCAAAGAGTCGTCAGAGACTCGGGAGGTCACAGTGAAGAGCGGTGGGTTATCTCTACGCTACTCACAATAGGCACACAGGCTTGGCCGATAGAAGTTACCTTAACCGCGCGGAACGATATGCGCTTTCGTATGTTGCTAGGTCGCAATGCTTTAAGACAGCATGCGCTTGTCAACTCAGCGGCATCTTATTTGGTAGGGGAAAAGCGCAAGCAAAAACTAGAGCAAGAACAAGACGAATCAGAGTAAATAGAAGGCATGGGGCTTGAATTGCTTATACGTTTAAATCACCGGTTTAAAACCCAATATCAAATTCATCCCTGAAGCGTCGAGCTTCCATAATTTCTTCTATGCGAAGCCGTACTTCTGGTCGTTTTTTTGACGGCTTTTCTATCTTCGATTCATCTTCAAGGGCACTGTTATTTTCGTTTCGCTCATCAGATTCATCAGATAAGTTTATACGCATCAATTTATCTCTCCTAAATTCCGCGATTTAATGCGAAATTGCGGCATTAGAAAAGCAAAATTATTTTGACGTGAAGACAAAAACTGTTTGATGTTGGAGGCCGAGAATTCACTGTAAAGCGCAACGGTTCGTGGATAAATATATACTGTGCCCTTAGCTATTTCTCAAGTTTCAAGGTGCCATTCAAGTGAATGTCTTGCTGAGGGAAGGCGATGACAATGCCATTTTCAGCAAAGCCCCGATCGATTTCGAACCTTAATTCAGATCGGACCACACGCCCGCCTTTCTCACTGGCAGAATGCACCCAGAAATAGCTATCAAAGATTAAGGTCTTGTTTGTGCTTTTACATGGATCGGATTGGATGCCGATCTGTTAGTACAAACTGGATGATGGGACAGTCTGTTACAGACCCCAAGATTTTTTAGATGTCCCGGCGGGTTTGAAGGTGCGTCCAGGTAACTAGCTGGTGCGGCCTTACCCCTAGATTCTACTTGCCTTCGAACCTCGCTTGGAAGAGATTGAAGCTGAGCCTTTTGACAAACCTAAAGACGATTTCCCTTACGATTTAACTCGCTACAAACCCAAACCCCGGGAGATTTACAGGATCGCCAGCTATCACCTTCAATGATGCCAACAGATGCGGACAGAAAGTCAGACGCATATTCCTACGAATCTGGTTCACGAGCTAACCTTAAGTCTCTCACTGATGGCTACATTGCTCTGTCGACTCACAGATTGAATCGGGTAACGCCAATCTTGACGGTCATCTTCGTGCCGCTCACTTTTGTGGCGGTGATATAGGGTATGAATTTCGAAAACATGCCTGAACTTCGCTCGAAAAATGGATATTTTACTGTCTTTGGGACAATGATCATTATCGGAGTGGCACTCCTGGCGCTCTTCTGCCGTAAAAGCTGGGTCTAGTGGAGAAGCTACAAAGCTTTGGTATTCCATCGGTAGAAGATCAGACTTATAGATTTTCTGCACATGTTTATGAGGAGTGGAGTCTGGAAGTCGGCGGCACGAATGTCCCCTGTTTTTTCTGGCGTGATTAAGCGTTTACGCTAAAAGATGGGCTAATTGCAGATGTGGTCTATGTTGGAGATAAGATTCCACGTGATGGCTCGATTAACGGAAAGATCGTAGTTCTGGATGTTATTCCGGGTGAGATTCATCCAAGACAATTGGTGGCGATATCAGATTATGTCCACGATCCAGCGGGATTTTTTGAAACGACTAAATCGCTAGCTGCGCCTAACCTTTCCGCCAATATGCCTTTAGCCTTTTACGATGCACACGCAGAAGGAGCTATTGCGCTGGTTGGTATTCTCTCTTTTGCCACCGGCACTAACCAGTTTTATCCTGATGTGGGGCTTGCTGTTAGAGATCTTATGCCTGCCTTGATGGTGGGTAAATTTGATGGTGAGACCCTAAAGCAGAACCTCAAGGATGCTGGTAGTTCATTACAAGGCAAGGTAAAACTATTAGGTCGCGTAGAAGAAAATGCAGAAACTGGAAATGTCGTTGGTACACTTCCGGGTGTTAGCGACGATGTGCTTATCGTTAATACCCACCATGACGGCTGCTTCAGTAGTGCTGTGGAAGATGCCTCTGGTATTGCCAGTGTGTTGGCGCTGGCTAAATTTTATGCGGCTTATGTTCCGGATCTGAGAGTGCGAACGCTGGTATTTGATGTTGAGGATGGCCACTGGGATTGGAGCTATCCCAAAGGTAATCGGGAATTTGTTAAACGCAACCCGAATGTTATTGATCGAACCGAGGCGGTATTTGGTATCGAGCACATAGCGCGTGAAATGAAAGTAGAGGACACAAAGTATGTCGATGCTGAACACACCTCTCCGACAATTTTCTTTGCTCCCGATAATGCGGAGCTTAAACAACTGGCCATAGAAGCAGTCAAGAAGAACAATCTAGATTACACCATCATCCCAAGATTCGGCGGAGAGGATATACTCATCCCCGCGCAGACGCGCTGGTTTCATCTGCAGGGTTTGCCTGTCTTCCAATATATATCCGGACCTGAGTACCTCTACCTGGCCGATGACACCCTCGCAAAGATTGATAAGGCACGTTTTGTCACGGTAAACCGAACCTTTATCGACCTGATCGAGCGACTTCAATATATTCCTTGTCATCGCACCAGGTGGTAATGATCATGATGATCAATAAATGGATGTTTAACAGAAGCTGTATTTCAACCAATACATTTTGTCTAGCATTCGCGATGGCGATCTGTACGCCTCTTACTGCAAATGGTTTTGATGAAAATACAACAGTCGTTTATGTGAATGGCGAAGTCATCACCATGACTAGCGCCCAACCTGGTGCAGTGGCGACAATTGCTGCTGCGGGTAAAGGCGCCAGAACCGTTGATCTTGATGGTAGCGCCATACTGCCTGGCTTCATCGACGCTCACGGTCATTTTAGCCTCACTGCGATGTACGAGGCATTTGCCAATTTTGCAGCATCTGACAAGCCTGTCGGCCCTCAAACTTACTCGGATGAGGATGTTTTAACGGTAGTCGTGCAGGCGCGTAAACATGGTTTAAAGGTGGCAACGCATGCGCATGGCGCTGAAGGCATTATGGCCTCCGTTAAAGCTGGTGCTGCCTCCATTGAGGATGGTTCCATATTGACCGAGAAAATCGTCAAGGAAATGAAGGCTAGAGGTACTTTTCTAGTACCGACAACACCCGTCATGAATCAATCAGCCCTGAAGGACCCGAATCTTCCGTCCAAAGGTGTCGAGGTAATTGAAAAAGCAATTCAAAATCATAGGTTGGCGATAAAATCGGGTGTGAAAATTGCCTATGGTACCGACGCGGGGTTGTATTCGCACGGCAAAAATGCTGATGGGTTTCTGGATCTGATCGATTATGGAATGAGTCCCGCACAAGCGATTAAAACGGCCACAGTCAATGCCGCAGAATTATTGGGAGTTGATGACAGGGGCGTCATAGCGGTAGGTAAACTGGCGTATATAATTGCGGTAGATGGCAATCAGCTGGAAGATGTCTCCTTACTTAAAGATGTAAGCTTTGTAATGAAAAACGGAAAGATATACAAATTGGCTGCACAACACTGAAGTTGATGAAAATTTTACTTGAATTTCGGCAACCACTTACCATGCACCTTAATCATTTCGTCTACTAACTTCCTCATTTGATCAATGGTCAGTTCTGCTGATGTATGAGGGTCTAAGAATGCAGCCTGATAGATAGCATCTTTTTTACCAGTGAAAGCCGCTTCAAGTGTTAATAGTTGGGTGTTGATATTGGTCCTATTCAATGCCGCGCATTGTTCCGGTAAATCTCCCACAAAGGTGCCTTGCACCCCATTCCTATCGACCAAGCAAGGTACCTCGACACAAGCGTTTGAGGGCAGGTTAGTGATCAAACCAGTATTTAGCACATTGCCTCCTATCGAAATAGGACTGTCGGTGATCATTGCCTCCATAATCCGAGACCCGTATTCATGTGTACGTGTGTGTGCCACATCTTTTCCTAGCATGGTTTTTTGTTTCATCCAGCCAGCAATCTGAGACTCACAACGCCGCGGATATTCATCTAAGGGGATATTAAATTCTTCGATGAGTTCGGGGTACTGTGACTTAATAAAATAAGGTACATATTCGGACAAGTGTTCTGACGATTCAGTAATATAGTAGCCAAAATTCAACATCATGTAGAGCCGGACCATGTCCCAATTTTTTTCTGCGCCTTGCTTACGCCATTCTTTTAATCGTGCTTTAGCTCGACGCTTTATCTCGGGATACAAGTCACGTCCTTCGTCAGTAATTTCAAGCAACCAAGCCATGTGATTAATGCCTGCGATTTTCCACTGAACATCTTTCACTTCATCATGTAGATCAAGATTCCTTAATAGATGCTGAGTACAAACCTGCACTGAATGACAAAGTCCGACGGTCTTAACATGTGTTTGCCGCAGTATGCCGCCAGTCAATGCGCACATTGGATTAGTGTAATTGAGGAACCACGCATTTGGGCAAACTGCTTCAATATCTCTCGCGAATTCCAGCATGACTGGGTAGGTGCGCAGCACTCTGAAGATACCGCCGATACCGATGGTGTCTGCGATCGTTTGACGCAAACCAAATTTTTTCGGTATTTCAAAATCTGTTTGTGTGCAAGGCTCATATCCACCGACTTGGATGGCGTTGATGACAAAATCTGCACCACGCAGGGCTGCCCGCCGCTGGCGCTTACCCAAAAAGACGCTGATGCGTGAGCGACCCTTATTAATGTTTCGGTTTAACTTTCGCAGCAGTGTGGCCGATTCTTTTAATCGGGTTTCATCGATGTCGTAGAGTGCGATTTCGGCATCTTGAAGCGCCGGTGTACACATGCAATCACCAATGATGTTCTTGGCAAAAACTGTGCTGCCAGCACCCATAAAAGTAAGCTTCGTCATATACTGATTATCCTGCTACTTGCCCATTAATTCTAGCAGCGCAAAAACAGTCGCCTCAACACCACTAGTAACCGCTGGCTTGGGGGTTATTTTGAATAGGGGACTATGGTGGCTTGGTACCGGCGTGCCGCCTTTCTTTGCTCTTTCAAAATCTTTCTTGGGTGTTCCGCCGATGGCAAAATAAACACTTGGGATATAAGGGTCCGTGGTGAAAAACGGGTAATCTTCTGCCCCCATACCTTTGTTCGGTTTTTCTGACAGAATTTCCTTTCCCATTTTATTAATCCATACAGCGCGTAAGCGTTGCGCCAATTTGGCATCGTTAATAGTAGGAGGAACACTCTCGTTAGAGACGGTCACTTCTGGTAATTTGTCCTCGGATAAGCCCGCGACTCGTCCCATATTTTCAGCGATGCGTTTAATGCCGTCTAATAATGTTTTACGTGTTTCTACACTGGTATTGCGCACCGTCAATTGAAGAACCGCTTGGTCCGAAATAATGTTGTGCTTAGTACCTGAGTGAAAAGAGCCGACCGTCACAACACCTGGATCTCGGGGAGGTAATTCACGGGAAACCAGAGTTTGCAGCGCCATAACGATTTGTGAACCCAGTACTATTGGGTCTTTTCCCGCGTGTGGGCTGGCCCCATGGGCGCCGACGCCGTGTATAACAATATCCACAGTATCTGCTCCAGCGTAGGGGCTACCGTCAGTAACACCAATCTTACCCGCTTCAATCCCAGAGCTAACGTGAAAGGCTAAACCGTAATCGGGAGTGCCAAAGCGCTGATAAAGATTATCGTCCATCATCATCTTGGCGCCAATGACACGTTCTTCAGCGGGTTGCACTATCAACATCAAGGTCCCAGACCAAGCGTCTTGATGCGCCTGCATATAGCGTGCGGTTCCGACTAGGCTGGTGATGTGTACGTCGTGTCCACAGGCATGCATAACAGGGACGTCATTACCGGTAATAGGATCTTTTTGTCGTGCTTTGGATGCGTAGGCTAAACCTGTTTTTTCTTCTACTGGCAAGCCATCCATGTCCGCTCGCATGCTGACTAATGGCCCTTTCCCGTTTTTTAGAATAGCCACGACACCTGTGCCGCCAACACCTGTTGTGACTTCAAAGCCAGCGGCGGTGAGCTCTTTAGCCATGCGTGCTGCGGTTTTATTCTCAACGAGACTGAGTTCAGGATTTTTATGAAAATGTATAAACAAAGGTTTTAAGTAAGCGCTGTATTCTTTATCAATGTGTTTAGAAAGATCGCTGTCTGCAAATGATGTTGCACTGCCGAATGCTAACAAAATGCTGACTGATAATGTGATCGCCTTACGCATAAAAACTCCGATTGACCTACTTTTATTCACGCCAATTTACATTAATAAACAGGCTGTTGGCAATCTCCTAGTTATTTGAGCATTTCGGCTTGTGTAAAGAGAGGGCACAGATGACTTAATGATCTAAGGTAAAACCTATATTCGCTTAGTCATTTCCAAATTGTAAGCATGGCTTATTAAGCCATGAATTTAAGCCTTCATGTATAAAAAACGATGTATAAAAAATGCTGTTAAGCAATTGGGGCTAGCAGAATGATTAGGAGTTTGGAAAGTGCCTTCTTGGGGTCTACAAAATTTTGCTCTGAAAGTACCCGTGCCCCGATCAGTGAAGAGTAGAGTAT
>JBLHIH010000079.1:0-16302 GCA_047616645.1 Flavobacterium sp.
CCGTGAGCATAGACAAAGGAAAATGGCGCCACACATTTTGTAAGAAGATCGCACAAATGGAATAAGGGGCGCTTGCCGCAGAACAATGAAATCATTCAAGCCGAAATGGCAGCTGGATCAGTTTTTCTTTACAACAACACTGTATTTCATGGAGGAGGAGAAAATAAAACATCTAATAATCGTTTAGGAGTCCTTCTTCACTACACACTAAATTGGCTTCGACAGGAGGAAAGCCAGTACCTGTCATGTCCACCAAATATCGCAAAAGACCTTACTCCTGATCTGCGATCATTGATGGGCTATAGTCGAGGTGGGCCAGAATTAGGTTTTTACTCGACACCCGGCACGCTTACTAGGCCCTAAGTTTTAATGATAGTGGACGCTTACAACTTTGGGCTTCCCTTTCGAAAATGTGACATATTTGTATTGTTTACGTAATCTGTTTTAAGTTTAAAGCCCTAATTCTGCGAGAGACACTAAGGAAGATTTGAAGCTTGTGATACTTAACGAACTCACGTTAAAGTAATGTATTAATATAAAAAGAGAATACAAAAATGAGTGATGACAGTTTACTTGAGAAAATTCAACATGAGGCGCAGACCGGAATGGTGCCCAACCACGCACCAACTGAAGCTGTACATATCGGCGAATCAGATTTACCTTTTGTGGATCTAGGTGACGGCAGTAAATTACAGTTATTACAGGTAGATCTCAACCAAGGTCTGTGGGTTGTAAGAACGCGGTTTCCAGCAGGGTATGCGGTCAACAAACATTATCATACCGGACCCGTATTCGCGGTTACCTTTTCTGGCTGTTGGTATTACAAAGAATATCCAGATTATCAAAATACAAAAGGGTCTTACCTCTATGAACCTGCCCATTCAATTCACACTTTAATAGTGAGTGAAGACAATACTGAAGAAACAGATGTTTGGTTTTCTATCTATGGTGCCAACGTCAATGTGGATGAGGATAATAATGTTATCGGGGTAACTGATGCACAAAGCATTCTTACTGCTTATCAAGGTTTGTGTGAGGCACAAGGTCTCAATTTTGACAAATTGATCATTAAGCGATAGATGAAAAGCGATGAGTGAAAAGCAATGAGTAAAAAAATGAAGGCTGTATTCTTGAGGGATGGTGCCATTCAATTCGATGAGCGGGCCAAACCAATCCCAGGGCCCGGCCAAGTATTGGTTAAAACCAAATGTTGTGGTATTTGTGGATCGGACCTGCACTTTTACAAACATCCTGAAGAGTTACTAGGTCCGAACCCGCCTGATATCTTTTTGGGACACGAATATTGTGTTGAAATCTGTGCCTTTGGTCCTGAGACAAAACAAGAAATGCAAGTTGGCCAAAGAGCCTGTTCAATTCCCTTTGTAGAGACCGAAGATGGGGCTCGAGCGCCAATCGGTACCAATACAGAACGTTACGGCGCTTATTCAGAATATTTTCTTTTGAGCGAGAATTTGATATTGGCCGTCCCGGATAACTTGGCAGACGAAGCAGTCGCGCTTGTTGAGCCACTGGCAGTTGGCATTCATGCCGTTAGCCGTTCTGAAATAGCAAACAATGCGATTGCTGTCGTTTACGGCTGCGGGCCTATTGGATTAGCGACTATTTCAGCCCTTAAAAATCAAGGTATCGATAAGATTGTCGCATCGGACCCCACAGCTAAGCGGCGCATATTGGCGACTGAAATGGGCGCCACGATTGTCGTTGACCCAAGCAACGATGAAGTTATGTCTCACGTCAGCCTACTTCAATCGGATTCTTATGAGGGACGAGATGAAGTCGTCATTTTTGAATGTGTGGGCATACATACCATGATACCGGAGATCATTGCTTCTGCCCCAGCCAAGAGCACCATTGTTTTCGCTGGTGTTCATACCAAAGACACTACTTTCAATCCTATTGTGGCCATGGTGAAAGAACTAGATATCAAGTTTACTTTCTACTATGAGAATGATGAATATGAACAGGCCCTCATACTCTTAGCATCTGGGAAGTTGAAATGGCAACCCTTGGTGACAGGCACAGTAGGTTATGATGGTATTCAAGGCGCCTTTGAAACATTGTTATCACCGAATGAACATATAAAAATTATGATTCAACCCTGGCGGACGGGTGCGCTCTCAAAGACTGAATGAACAATAAAATCAAAACATGAGCATATTGGTATCCGATGTTTGAGGCGCTAATACCACTTCACCATGATGTATCACGTATTCAATTTTTTGGGTATTTATAATATCCTCAATGGGCGAGGCGCTTAGGATCACTACATTAGCTTCGTCACCAGCGGCAACACCAAATTTTCGGTTCAAAAAAATACCCGCATTGGTAGTTGACGCTGACAATGCCTGCCATGTACTCATTCCTGACCTGACCATTTTTATAAGCTCTCTGTGTACCGAGTATCCTTGGATAGTACCGCTATTGCCTCCATCGGAGCCCGTTAACATCATTACACCAGCATCAGCCAAAATCTTTGTTGAACGGTAGTACATATCGTTTTTATGTAACATAGATTGCTTACGGTCTTCCGAGATTGTTTTTCTCCTCTCGGCATAACTATCCAGGATTTCTTTTGTTGTCAGTCTTAAGGCCATAGGTGTTGATAGAACATCTGGTTCTACAACAAAATCAATCCAATCAGTGCGAGTAGCCAAGGTTGGGATCGCAGCAACTTGATTTCTTGCCATTAATTGAGCGAGCTCAACGGGGATCAGCTTTTCCCGCGGCAGATGGGTCACTGCACTCGCACCGGCCTCAATCGCATCTCGCATATCTTCAATCGAATTAATATGGACGACCGTTTTAATGCCTGAGCTTTTTGCTTGTCTAATTGCAGCGGTAAGGGTCGCCTTATCAATGTTAGGTAGTCGACCGAATTGATTGTAATTTATCTTAATGACATCTGGCTTTCTCAAAGCAAGGTCTTTAACTACCGCGCTTGCTTCTGCTGAAGAATTCATTGTGCGAGTCAATATGCCGTATTCTGTGCAATGACCTTTGGGCGCAGTCAAACAGGATAGGCTGGCAAAAATATCAGCACCTGATGTTTTTCCATCACGTTGATCTTGACGTTGCTTTTGACGATGATCAAAGATAGTCTTTTCATCAGAGAATAGGTCCAATAAGGATGTGACACCGACTGAGAGTAGTCGCTCAGCAATGACGCGTGCGCCGACACTTTCTGACGCACCATCCAATCCTCGGTTGCCACCTGAATGAGTATGTAACTCGTTAAGACCTGGCATCACCCACTTGCCTTGTAGATCAATAATCTCACCTTCAAAATTCGCAGGCATTTTATTCAGTGTTCCAAGAATAAACTGACCCTCGATAAGTAAATGGCCCAGTCGAATCTCATGAGATGCCGGATCAACAATATGTGCATTGCTCAACAATAACTGCGTTTTGTCGTCACTTTTACCCCAGCTTGGGTGGACGCAACAAAGCGAGATGATTAAAATCAATAGATAGCTATTTTTCATTATTAATCCTTTACCAGAATGTAGGCCTTGTTAAAGTAGTGCAGGGTAGGATCATTTCGATTTTCAAGTAAACAAAATTCACGAACTGCTCGTGACATGCATCGAGGTGCTTTGATGTGCCCCCTAGCAGCAGTAGAATAGGCTATATGAATAAAGCTGATCTATCCCGCCATCTTAGGCGAATTCAAATGCGCCCTCTTATATACGCCCTCAAGCGATGCTTAGTGGTTTTCGTTATGCTGTCGAGTGTCCTAGTAAACGGGCAAACGATATTTATATCAGAGGCTCGCATTCAGATGGCCGGCCAAAATAGCCAAAATAGCCAAAATAAATGTAGCGATAAAAAATTAGATGACCGTCTCTGGAAAGTAATGCCTCTGCGTAAATTACCGCGCGAACAGGTTTTCTGCCTGAGAACCTCTGTCACGATCGATCAGAACAAGATAAGCGCTACTACCTCTCTCAGTTTGTCTCTTCTAGCTGCAAGTGAGGTGTACTGGGACGGGAAATTAATAGGCATAAACGGAAAAGTGGGTACAACGAGAGATTCAGAAATACCCGGCCATATCGATAGCCTATTTCCAATAGACAATGCGCTATTGAGTCATGGGAGTCACCAGCTAGCCATTCGCGCATCAACTTTCTTTATAGTAGATGAAAACAGTCCCGTTTTTCTCGGCTTAAGAATCATAGATACTCAATCAGTGCATCAATTTCTAATGAGAAGTTCCTGGCTTGCAACTTCTATTATGGGTGGTCTCTTGGTTATCGCAATGTTGTTCCAACTTTTCTTTTGGTTATATCAACGCCGCACTCATTATCAGGTCTTCAGCTTATTATGTTTGTCTGCAGCATTTTTATTGCTAGCCGAAAAGTGGCGTGCAATGTTTGGCTATACCTACGACTTTCATCAACAACGTATGTATCTGGTGATGTCATTCACCTATGCGCTCTGCCTCTTACTACCGAGTTTTTATCTCTCCTACTACGATATTAGGAGAAAGGCTGTATGGCTGGTAATCACTGTATTCTCGTTAAGCTGCGCAGTACTGTTGATTGACGAGTATGACAGCCGCGGCATAGCCATGTTTCTGTTAACCATTCTGCTCAGTCTGGGCATCAACATTTATGCACTTCGCCTAAAAAAATTAGGGGCAGGACTAAATAGTATATTTATGCTTGGCGCTTTGCTTGTTTTCGCCGCATCACCAATAGATTTTACTGAAGATCGATTTAGTTTAACCTTGTTCACGTTAGTGTTGGTAATGCTCTCAACAATCATCCGTGAAATGAAATATAACCGCATGCAATCGCTAGCATCAATTCGGCTCGAGGCGCAATTGTTGAAACGAAACTTGCAACCTCATTTTTTGATGAACAGCCTAATGCTTGTCATTGAATGGATTGAGCAAAAACCCCATGCAGCGGCAAGTTTTGTACAAGCACTGGCGGAGGAGTTGAGAATGTTGGTAAAGTTTTCGGATTTAGCCCTAGTGCCATTGAGTGAAGAGGTGAGCCTCTGTGACAGGCATCTGGAAATCATGGCCTATCGTTACAACATAAACTGTGTCCTTGATGTGCAAGGTGATGTTAGGGGGATCAACATCCCACCTGCCATTATTCACACTCTGATAGAGAACTGTTTCTCACACAATCAAGTTCCTACGGATTCAAATTTTACCTTGGATATAAATCGAGGTGCCAAGAATATAGAACTTGTCCTCACCACTCCATATGATAAAAAGACCAAAACCAAGGGTTTAGGAATTGGTGAGCGTTATATCCGCTCACGACTTACTGAAAGATTTGGCGAGGAATATACATACCAAAGTTATGCGGTTGATGCTAGCTGGACCAATAAAATCAACTTCAAGGCTCAACGCTAATGCATGTCTTAATTCTTGAAGATGAACCCGTCATCATGGCGCGCTTGGTACGCCAAATAGGCCAAATTCTCGGCAAGAAGCTAAGCAAGCTAAAAACCTTTGGTAATCTCGATGATGCGCAAGAATATATTGCCGAACAATCCATTGACCTCTTGTGCCTAGATTTGAATTTAAAAGGTGCTAACGGTTTTGACTTACTGCAGTCACTCACGGCTTCAAGTTTCCATACTATTATAATATCTGCTCACACCGACGAAGCGGTAAAGGCATTCGAATATGGCGTTCTGGATTTTGTTGCTAAACCTTTTACTCTGGACAGATTACAACAGGCAGTTAATCGAGTTCTAGATTCGAGTCTCAGACAGGATTATGGCACCCGTTTTTTAAGTGTTAAAAATGCAGGAATAATCAAGCTGATCGAAGTCAGTCAGATTGAATACATCATGGCGTCTGGCCACTACAGCGAGTTGGTTATCAGTCAACAGAAGCAGCTCCACCATAAACCCATCGAAAAACTCTTAGCTGTATTGCCACCTAATTTTGAACGTATTCATCGTTCCTATATTGTTAATATGAATCTGGCCGCTCGCATATCTATCAAAGCCGGTAGCAATTACGAATTAGTGATGTCCGGCGGTACTGTATTACCTATTGGTCGTAGCCGTTTTAATGCAATCAAAGAAAAGCTGAATAGTTGAGCACTCTCTATTAGGCGGCTTTCTATCCCAATAAAATGCCTCTTCATATATATCACATTGATAACACTGGTCAATCACAGTATGCCTGCTGAACTATTGGATGTTTGGACTGTACGCAAGCGTGACCGCATTTAATCGAGACAACTATATTAAATTGCTCAAAATGGAAGGCATTTCCACTAGTTTATATATAGCGCTTATGAAAAAGTACGTTCGTCAGGCAATATAAAGAAATTATGGATAGATTTAACACCTACAGCCAAGGAATTGAGAATCCACTTACTGCGAAAAAGTAGTAATCTCAATTAATCTGGCTTACTCAAAACCTACCCATTAATTTTTTATTCTTCTTCAGGAGACTCTTGTGTAGAAGGCTCTTGTGTAGAAGACTCTTGTGTAGAAGGCTCCGGTGTTTCACCATTTGAAACTTTCACTAATTGCTCACGTAATGCTTCCAAGCTTGACCGAATGTGGGTTTCCTCTTCGTCCAATTTAGTTCGCTTATCTTCTTCCTTAGCTTGGTCAGCACATATTTTTGATGCATCATTCCACTTAAGGTCATTAATTAAATCGATGGCGATTGATTTTTGTTTCTCTGGGTCAGCGAGTTCATTTTGTTTATCTATGACTCTGTCCAGCTGAGTATTAAGTCTTAGCATTTGCCTTGAAATGTCAGCAGCCATCTTTGCAATTACCTCATAATGAAATTCCATCACTACCTCTGTTAAAGTTGAGTTGGTGTTAAAGTTGAGTTGGCGGGATCGCCATATATACTGTATTAATATACAGTATTTTGAAACAGATGCAATGGAGATATTTAAAGAAGTTACGCATATATCTTGCATTTTAATCTGGTAATAAACATCATTAAGCCAGAATTTTCCTGAACAGCGACAGCATGTAGAAACATCAATAACATACCTCATTCAAGTAAAAAATAAGTGGTCATCATGAGCGATATCAATGTCGAGGCAGGACAGACTATGGCAAAGGAAAATAAGTCCAGCTTCACGCCGTGGAAGTGGACTAGACCGGTGCTAAACGTTCTAATCTAGGTGACATAGCGCCAGGCAGTACTTGGTAGAGCTGCGACTTTAGGGCCTCTCGTTTTTCGCGATAGTTTGGATCATCCCACAGATTATGAATTTGCTCGGGGTCATTATTCATATCGTAGAGCTCGCCCTCTGTGCCATCATACAAGTGACTCTTCTCGTAACAGGTACAAAGCCAACCGTCATTGTGGTAGATGGTCTTTAAATGCATATCAATTTGCCCATGTTCCGAGTCCCATTCTGTTAGCACGAAATCCCTATTTTGGGTACTTGCTTGCTCATCATTTTTTGGTAGTGGCAATCCTTCGCAGTAGCTCGGAGGGTCAATATTGGCGATCTCACAGAAGGTCTTTGCAAGATCAACATGTCCCACAGGACGCGTGACCTCTGCCGGACAAATGTTGGCTAGCGCTGCGGGCTTCCAAATCATCGGCAACCTCATTAGGGCGTCAACATGATAGGGTCCTTTAAACATGAGCCCAAAATCGCCTTGAAACTCACCATGATCAGTAGTGAATATAATGTCAGTGTTGTCCAATTTACCTTGGGAATCTAACCACTTGATCACCCGCGCACAAGCATCGTCAATAAGCTCATTTTCAATATGCGTCATTTGATTGATTTCTCTCACTTGCTCAGGCGTCATTTCAGCGGGGGTGAAATCTTTAGGAGATTCCAAGTTTGACCAAACGGAACCATTGTAGTAACCGCGCCAGTGAGTTGGTTTTAAGTTGATAAGCTCATCCCTATCCTCTCTCTTGTTTCTATAAAGGGAAGGCAGTGGCACATCTTCCAAATTGATCCGTGTCATCTCAGATTCAGGCACATCCCAAGGATGATGAGGATCAGGAAAACTCATCCAAGTAAAAAAAGGCTGTGAATCCTCTAAACTGGCTAGCCAGTCAATAGTTCTATCTGCTACCCAATCTGTATGATAGAGGGCTTTAGGCACATCCATTGGCCACACTTGCAGGGCGCCAGATTTGCCACTGCTCGCGATACTTTGACCGCTTTCAGAAATCATTTTGAAGAATTTAGCTTTCTCTTCAGGGTGCTCATCCATAAACTTGTCATAGTGGCTATGCCCCTCAAAAAAATGGTTTGCAAGTACCATGTGATCAAATCCACGATGGGGGCCTGTACTACCTTCCTTTGCCATTCTATTTTCATAAAATGTCTCAGGACTCCCCAGCCAAGGTTCAAAATGGGCTTTTCCAAGCAGTCCTGTAGCATAACCATGGCGCTGTAAGTGGTGTGCAATGGTATCCCGGTCTTCCGGCATTGATACACCGTTCATCCAAACACCATGAGATCCAACATGTTGACCTGTGATAATGGTAGCGCGTGCAGGCATACAAACGACATTCTGATTATGCGCCCTTCTGAAATTGATCCCTTCAGAGGAGAGTCCGTCAATGGTTGGCGTTTTCGCTACTTTGCCGCCGTTGCATCCAAGTGCGTCGTAGCGCATCTGGTCTGTCGTAATCAATAAGATATTTCGTTTCATTATCACTATTCCGAAAGTAGATTTTGATGATTAACTTACTCAGTTTGTATTGAGATTATCCTACATGGTTTGCCTCTTTTTTTTAAATAGAATAACCCAGCCTATGGCAGAGGGAAACGACATGTGTAAGTTGAATGTAAATTGTATACGTAGAAATATTTTTCTGTTGTTGATCCATCATAGGCAGCATAGAATAATTGTATATTAAATAATGATAGCAATTGACATGATTAAAAGAGAAAACAAGATACAGTATTCGCATCGAGTCTCTCGACAATTCTGCTCTCGGGCCTTGTTCGTGACAATACTAAGCCTTAGTTCACCTCAAATTTTTGCCGCCAGTTGGTTTGATAGTGCATTGGAATTTATCGGGTTTGGTACCGAAGAAAACGTTACCGAAGAAAAAGGGACAGCAGAAAAAGCGCCGCCAGCTAAGGTTGCAGATGTTGTCAATATCGCAAAAGCTTTGAGCCTCTCATCAATGGTTTCAAGTCAATTAGGCGTATCCCAAGATCAAGCACAAGGTGGACTCGGTGTGCTTTTTGGCATGGCGAAGTCCTCTTTGGCGGATGCTGACTTTGCTCAGATTAGCCAACAAGTGCCCAATATGAATACACGCCTAAAAGCCGCACCGGCAATCTCAGAAAAGGCCGCAGGCCTATCATCCTTGATGGGAAGCGCCGGTAAATACGCGAATACACTCCAAAGCAGTACAAAAGCCTACTCTCAGTTTAAAAGCTTGGGACTAAATATAGAGCAAATACCCCAGTACATTAGTGTTACCAACACGTTTTTAGAAAGCCAAGGTAATGACAATATAGCAACACTTTTCACCAAAGGGGTGAGTGCTTTAATCGGAGGAATAGAGTAACAGTTAGTTCAATTTAGGTGGATAAATAAAATATAGAACATTGTCATTGTAGTTTGAAAAGGCGCTATGCAAGCTGCGGAATGATGTCCTTCGCTACACGCTCGATGACATCATAACGGGGATAAAAAGGCGGTAGTAACATCACCTGATTAAGTCCAGCACCGTCTAGTTCGTGAAGTTTTGTCAAAATTTCATCCTGGGTTCCCACTAAACAACTTGCTTGAATAACTTCTTTAGTAACAAACTTCTCTTCCTCAGTTAGCACCCAGCAATTGTGGCCGCCGTGAATTCGTTGATGCCGCCTCTCTTCCGGAACATCCGCCATCATCGCAGTATAGTCTGGCCAGATACCTGACAAATAATTAGGTGGTTGATGTCCAAAGTTTCGTAGTTGATCGTAAGCATAGTGTACCGCCGCCATCGCAAATGCACCGCACTCGTGCTTGACTCGTTCGGAATCAACTGCTTCACCTTCGTCGAGCACTACCATTGTCGTTAGAGCGGAGGTGTAAAAATCATCTCTGACCATCACTCGGCCAGCATCCAGCGCGCCCTTTTCGATCATCGACCACATGGCCTCCATACCACCAGAATTAGCAGCGAATGCAAGCACAGCACCATCACCATGTTTGCCGGCGAGCCCAAGCGATCTTGGACCAAATCCTGAAACATACATGGGAATCTTATCTTCAAAGTTAACAAATCCCTTGTCGGGCATAATATGACGTATTGGCACCCCCGTTTTCGAATCTGAGACGCCTGACATCGCCTCCTTTCCTTGCATCAAGGGCGCTATTTCAGCGAGGTAGCGATCAAATGCTTTTATACGCTGGGGTGGCTTACCCATCACACGCATCGCAGTGTTACCCGCGCCCACCCCAAAAAAAGTTCTTCCTGGCGCTATCGCATTTATTGTTGCTATACCCGCGGCATTGACCGGCGCTGGACGCGTACTCGACACAGCGACGCCTGTGCCAATTTTAATGTGCTTCGTCCTCGAGGCGACAAGCGCCAATGTTGCATAGCAGTCAGACCATAACATTTGGCTATCGGCCATCCACGCGTGGCTATAACCCAATTCCTCTGCTCGAACGACATAATCAATGTCGTTAATATGCGATGCAACGCAAATGCCTATCTCCATTCGAATCTTCCTTAAGCCTACTGTTCGCCCTAGAACTATCAATGTTAAGATAACATCTTTTTAAGCGACTTAGGGGAACTAGCGTTTTTCCCTCGTAAACGGACATAAACCTCTACAAGGCTTGCTATTCTTGATCTCTGTGGAGGGGTTACTTTTCTTGAACCGGTAAATAGCCCTCAATTGAACTCATAAGCTCCTCCAGCTCCGGCAATTTCTCGCTCAAATTGAAGTTATACATACCTTTCAAATTAATGTTGTACTAGGCAACCGGTGAAGCCTGTTTAACGATCTGGACCTTTTCTTCATCTACCTGATATTCAAAGCTGATAAGTAACTGACTGAGTATGGTTGAATTGAAGTAGATGATGGCGTTAGTAACTAATCTGGCACACTCATTCCAAAGCTGAATCTCCTCGTCCGAACTGCCTCGGAACTGATCCCCATTAACATTGCTGATCGCGCGCCGCAGCTGGTGATAAGCTTCGCCTCGGTTCAGTGCCCGTTGTGAATAATTACGTAAACTGGCGTCATCAATATAGTTCAGCAAATAGCTGGCTTTCACCATACTGTTGTATTCGGTTAGAGCTTCCAGTAAGGGGTGATTTTTCTTGTAGCCAGATAGTTTCCCTAATACCCCATCATGCTCGACCCACTAGACGAAGAACTTGAAAAACGAGGTCGCAAATTCGCACGGTACGCGAACGACTTTACGATCTTAGTAAAGAGTAAGCGTGCAGGCGAACGTGTACTTCGTAGTATTAGTTCATACCTGCAACACCGCTTGAAGTTGATCGTTAACACGATCAAAAGCCATGTCGTTAAAACCAATGATAGTAAATTCTTGGGATTCACTTTCCGAGCAGGAAACATTCATTGGCACCCGAATAGCTTGAGTAAGTTTAAGCAAAAAGTTCGGAGACTAACGAATCGCAATTGGGGTGTACCCATGCGATACCAACTCTTCAAGCTGAGCCAGTACTTACGTGGTTGGATTGGAATATTTATGGCTTTACAGCAGAAAATCCACAAATATCGAACGACCCTGAAGTGCTGAAAAATAGTACTATCACGTCCGATGAACATTATCCCGCAATCGCACTTACCTATATGACAGAGTGGTGGACGGAAGTATTTCATCTGCGATTTAGATGGAGCGAAACAGTTATTCGCCCTGACTTACGTGAGATTACTGATGCGAGTTATATTGATCCAAGAACAGGTTTTCTGACCGATGGTAATCCACTTGTTCGACCTACAGATATTACGAACTTTGATTTGCGAGCTGAGTGGTTTTTTGAAGACAACGCTACATTTACTGTTACCGGCTTCTATAAGAACATCGATAACCCAATAGAATTCTTTGAATCCGCTGCGAGTGATACAAATAGGGCGCGTGAGATTGTTAATGCCGATACTGGAGAACTCTATGGTCTTGAAGTTGAGGCCATGAAGAAGCTAGCCTTTCTTGGTGGGATTGGGAATTCACTTTTTGTTCAGACGAACTTTACGATCCAGGAAACTGAATTAGTCGCGGGTATCGGAGTAGATGCGCCAACAAATAGTGTACGTAAACTAGCTGGTTCTTCTGATTATGCTGTCAATTTTTTACTTGGTTTTGACTCTCCAAGTGGGGATCATTCTGCAACCTTGGCATACAATATCTTTGGTGAGCGCTTGTTTTCTGCAGGTCGAAATGGCGCTCCAGATTCTTTCGAGGAGCCTTTTCAGTCTCTGGACTTAACTTATAATTGGTATCCGTCAGAAGAAATGAAATTGAAATTTGCTGCTAAGAATCTGTTGGATGAATCTATTGTAATTTCTCGTGAGTCGATAGAGACCTTTGAAGAGTATCCCGGTATTACAGCTTCATTGAGCTTTGAGTGGAAAATTTAGTAACGCTCAAATATTCTTTTCAAATAAGTGAAGCGCTCTTAACAATCTTAATAAAAAATTTACGCTGATCTTTGTTACTCTTTCTTTGCTTTTTGCTTGCCAATTGTTTCGATTCGGTCAAGGAATGCGTCTCGATGGCGCTTATTGACGAACTCTAGCTTGAATTTATTGTGAAAAAAAATTCGCAGCGTCACGTAATCATTATGTAGAGTGATTGTGTATCCGTCAAAATCTGAACCAGCTGAAATACCATTGAAGTGATACTCGTCAGCGCGTTCAACTCCTTTTTCGCGTATACGATTAAACGCACGTAGTGCTGTTTTGATGTTGATCTTATCCATATTGGCTCTCTTTCGTGTCAATGCCCACGGCAATCTAATTTTTTCGATTCTGAATCTGTGATTCTTTGCACCCAAACCTAGTTCAATTGCCAGATTGCTTTCTCAAATAGACTTAATAGACCTTGTTTCGTAAAGTTCGAATTTAAGCCCATCCAAAATCCTTAATTGGCGCTTATGTCTTCCTCGTGAGTAGCGATGAGTTCGTTCATAATATTTTTAGTGCTTTCACCGGTACGTTCATGATTATTTTACAGTGAAGTAGCAGATGTATCTTTAAATTAAACTTATTATCAGATTGAACTGTGACTTGATACCAAATCCCGCTCAAGTTTGATGCAACGAACAATAAAGTTGGATAAACATTGGCGGCGAATAGACCCTTTCGTTGATCCTCAAAAAGCGACGGGAAAGATTGGCTTCAATTACTTTCGAAGTGTAGTGTGTCCGCAGCTACCAAGTCCTCAAAATGGTCGTTTTGGACATGAGCTTTAAGCCCTCCTAACTGAACTGTTATGGGTTTAGGGTCTTTGTCCATATTGACGAATATAAACCCCAGCCAACTTTCTAAACAGATTTCAGGTAATTTACAATTCTCTCTCGAAAATATTCGTTATTTAAAAGAATATTTATGCGGATCCACCCTCGGCGGAGATTGTCTTTTCAAGGACTTTTCGCCAGACCGATATCAGCCGGCTTACAATGTAGGATAGAACACCAGCTGCTAAGCCGGTTACCATCGCTTCTGTTACTGCATTTCCGAACATGCCTGGATGGACCACGAAATCCACGCAAAAAGTGATCGAGCCTAGCACAACAGATATGACCCAAGGCTTCCCAACTCGGGAGAACAGGATAGCGATAGTTGCAATAAGGCCAGCCAGCAATCCCGTTTGTGAGGCAATGATTAGGTGGCTTAAGGTCAAGGCAAGAAAATTGCCTTGTACCATAGTGACGAGACAGGCCGCCGTGGACTCGGCGCTATATTCGAGAAAAGGGGATAATTTATTTTTCACTTTGGTTTCTATATTAAATCCTATCTACTGATCAGTTTGGATCGAGATTGGCTGCTAGAAATTTCATATTAGCAGACAGCTGGCAGCAAATATTCTTACTTATCTTCATTAAGTAACCTTACTGCCTTAACCTTAAAAGCTTTGCTAAAGTTTTTCCTTGTTCTCATTCGACACTCCTTCTTGGACTATTGTTCCATTAATTGAATGTCCGTAAAACTGGGGTAGGATCAATTTTACAGGCTCCCGTTTGTAGCCATCCTATTAATGCTTTTGATAAATCAGCTCGTTTAAATGGTTTTGTCACCACCGCATTCATACCTGATTCTTCACATAATATTCTATCATCACTAGACACATTAGCCGTCAATGCAATGATAGGGGTGGGTGTCAGGCCCTTTTCTTGTTTAATATCTCGTATAGCCTCCGTAGCCTCGTAACCATCCATCACAGGCATTCGACAATCCATAAAGATAAGATCATAATTTTTACTATTGTATGCTTCAACACCTTCTTGACCGTTATTTACAATGTCAACCGTTAGACCCATACTGACCATTAGTTTTTTAGCGATGATCTGATTTGTTATATTATCTTCCACAATAAGTATTGAACCATTGATATTTTGAGGCTCATTGGCAATATTAGATTTGGCATCTTCAATTGTGTGGTGAGTAACAATAGTATTACCCGTGAGTACATTACCTGCTTCGACCTCTTCGTTAATCTTTAACTCAAATTCGGCAAACATCGTTTGACGGAAGAAGGTGCCACGCAGCGCTTCTAGACCAATGCCTAAGTAATACAGCTTTTCATCATCTGTTTGCGCCTCGCTCACAACCATATCTTGCAAGCGCATCTCATTCATTATAGAAGCCGTTTCAGCAATAAATGTAGCGTAATCGGCAGTTTAACAAGGCTGGGTTTTATTGGCTAAGACAGAGTGAACAGCGTGACCGTATTCATGAGCAAAGGTGGACGCACTTTCGTAGTCGTTATTATGATTAAGCAGAACGTAAGGGTGAACGTCATAGGCGGCACCAAACATATAGGCGCCGGAACGTTTACCTGCTTGTGGATAGACATGCATCCAACGTCCAGCCACACCCGCGTCATATCCCTCCATATACTCTTCCCCTAGAGGCTCAAGTGCACGACGCGTATTCACAATAGATTCTTCAATACTGAATTCTTTATCTAACTCGACCTAAGGCGGGTAGATATCTTAATAACGCAATTCACCTTCAATACCTAACATACGTTTACGCAAATTAAAGTAGCGGTGCAATGTGGGCAGTGCAGTATTCACTTCTTCAATTAGCGTTCTGTAAACGGCTTCCGGCATATTGTCTTCAAACAAAGCACGACTCACGGATGTATCGTGTTTACGTACGTTGGTTTGAAATACTAAACCATTGATATGAGAATTCATCACCGCACCCATGGTGGCTTCATAGCTTTTCCAAGTACCCCAGAAGGTTTCAAATACACGCTTGCGATCTTCTCTGTTAGGCGTTTGGCGCGCACTGGAATAACCGGCTTGACTTAGGGTAACCTTCTCACCATCACTTAAGGTTACTTCTTCCCAAGGCATATTGGCATTAGCTATGACACTGTATATTGTGTCCGGACCATCGGTTAACTTGCCCGTTTGTGCGATGATTGATTCAAGCTCTTGGCTTAAAGTATACGCTGCTTGGCGCAGTGTATTTTCAATGCTATAGACATGGGGTGTGAGAGCAGGTTTTTCTGCAATAAAGGCGCATACTTTGGGCTCACCCATCGCTAGAATTTCCGGACTGTACCAACTTCACTATCACATGCTCTACCTTGATGGGGTGTATGACAAGCAGAGCGTTTTCTATCCTGTAAAATCGCCAACTTATCAAGATATTGAAAGTATTATACAGAAGATAGCAGAGCGCGTGTCGCGTTATCTTGAGAAAGCGGGTTATCTGATAAGAGATATAGACACTGAAAACGCTGCCCGCGACATTTGAGCCTGGACACCATGATGAGCAAGTTAGTCAGCGCGCAGGTTTCTCCCTACATGCTGGTGTTGCCTGCAAAGCAGGTCAGGGTAAAAAGCGGGAACGTCTTTGCCGATACATCACGCGCCCAGCCATTGCAGAGCGAGGGGGCCGCCTTCGGATTATCACTGGCGAATGACGGCAGCGTCATTGTTGAACTCAAATCGCCTTATAGCGACGGCACGAGTTACGCAAGAAAATCGTACCCAAACAAGCGGTACAGATAGAAACAGAACACGCTGCCAAATGCCAGATTGGTTCAAAGCGATATGGCATGCACTAGGCGCAGCGATTGAAACGGATGTTCAATATAGAAGTGACGAAATGTGATCGGTGTGGTGGCAAGGCGGAACGCCGCCCGATAGAT
>JBLHIH010000080.1:0-16269 GCA_047616645.1 Flavobacterium sp.
TCAACCAATATGATGCCTGAAAACATAAATAAAAGTGCAGATGACTCTTTATACGCTGATGGCTCTTTACTAGCTGATGGCTCTTTACTAGCTGATGGCTCTATAGACGTCTGTGGTCTAAGTTGTCCTTTGCCGCTTTTGAAAGCGAAGCAGGCTTTGAACAAGCTTGAAATCGGTCAAATATTGTCTGTGGTGTGTACGGATTCGGGATCAGTGCGGGATTTCAAAGTTTTCTGTGAGCAAAGCGGAAACAAATTACTTGAATCAAATGAAAGCGAAGGTAAATATCATTACCGTCTTCAAAAGGCTTAAAGTTATCCGCTTTGAAAACAATACTCAGCTATAGGGATATAGAGAAATGTTAGCTATTTTTAGAGGATGGATAGATCGATTCCTTTCCGATGAGGAAGCAGTTCTTTTGGGCTTTATTATCATCTCTTTTTTTGCTGTTATATTGACAATGGGACAAGTATTAGCGCCCTTATTAACCGGTATTGTCTTAGCTTATGTGATGCAAGGTATGATCAAATTATTTGAGAAGTATCGAGTGCCTAACGGATTGGCAGTAGCTGGAACTTTTTTGTTCTTTCTCGGTGGTTTTACGGGTTTATTGTTTTTTGTTATTCCGAGAGTCTGGCGGCAGCTTCAGCGCTTATTTGAAGAATTACCCAATATGGCGCGACAAACGACGGATATGTTGAAAGATTTACCTGCGAGCTATCCCTCCTTAGTGTCAGAAAATCAGATTAGTTCATGGGGAGAGATGTTAAATTCTGAAGTAGGAGATATCGGTCAGTGGCTTTTGTCTTTTTCATTGTCTCAACTACCTGTGCTCGTTGCAGTTGCTGTTTACATGGTGCTAGTGCCAATTCTTGTTCTGTTTATTCTGAAAGACAAAGATACGATTTTAGATTGGTGTAGATCTTTATTACCTCTTGAAAGACCCTTGATGAAAAAAATAGCCAGAGAAATGGACGTTCAAATTGCTAACTATGTTCGTGGAAAGGTGGTGGAAATTATTATCGTAGGCGGAGCAACATACATTTTCTTTAAGATTTTTGGCTTAGACTACGCTGCTTTACTAGCATTTTTGGTAGGACTTTCTGTCATCGTACCCTATGTAGGCTTCGTCGTTGTCACGATTCCCGTGGTGATAATTGCTTATTTACAATTTGGATGGAATGAATCCTTTTTCTACCTATTAGCTTGGTACACTATTATTCAAGGCTTGGATGGTTTTGTTCTTGTTCCCCTATTATTTTCAGATGCTGTTAACTTACATCCAATTGCGATCATTACAGCGGTGTTAGTGTTCGGCAGTTGGTGGGGGTTATGGGGAGTTTTCTTTGCCATACCTTTGGCAACATTGATTAAAGTGATAATGACATCTTGGCCGCAGAGTAATAGGCCGCCTGAGGCATACACGTCAGGATGATGATGAAAATAGCAGCTATTCAATGCTTATCCTGTACGGCAAGGCCTTGTATTTGTAATACCTGAGCTAGTAGTATTGCTCCTTTTCTTTTAGAGTAAAATAATGGTTTCTGGCAGCATTGTCGCTTTAGTGACACCTATGCATATGGACGGCTCAATTGACTGGGTTAGTTTGACTCATCTTGTTGAATGGCACATAGAAATGGGTACAAATGGCCTCGTGCCAGTGGGAACAACTGGAGAATCTTCAACCATTGATGTCATGGAACACTGCAAAATTGTTAAACATGTAGTTGATGTTACAAGAAATCGCATTCCAGTCATTGCTGGCACAGGCGCAAACTCTACGCTTGAGGCGATAGAATTAACAAGAGCAGCAAAGGAAGTAGGCGCAGACGCTTGCCTGCTGGTCACGCCTTACTATAATAAACCGACTCAAGAAGGTTTATATCTCCACCATAAAGCTATTGCAACTGCCGTAGATATACCTCAAATACTATATAATGTTCCTGGACGGACGGCTTGTGACATGCTGCCTGAGACGGTCGCAAGATGCGCAGAGATAGACCAAGTCATTGCGATTAAGGAGGCGACCGGTGATATCCAGAGAACGAAAGATATTCTTGAACTTTGTGGCTCAAAAATTGTCGTTTATTCAGGAGATGATTTAACCTCGGTAGATCTGATACTTGCTGGAGCAAAAGGATCAATCAGTGTTACTGCAAATGTTGCCCCCAAGCTTATGGCCGAGGTTTGTAGTGCAGCACTTGATGGGAATGAAACATTAGCGAATGCTCTCAATAGCAAATTGATGCCTCTACACCGTAACTTATTTGTTGAATCCAACCCCATACCGGTGAAGTGGGCTTTAATAGAAATGGGGAAAATAAATCCGGGCATCCGTCTACCGATGACAGTATTAGCGCCTGAGCACCATGAACGTGTACGACAAGATTTAAAAAATGCAGAAATTATAAATTGAGTGTAAAAATTGATTAAGAATTATTTATTAGTACCCCTATGTTTAGTGTCACTGACAAGCTGTGTCTGGTTCGAGAATTTCGATAGACGCGATGTTTACCTTAAAGCTGAAATTACGCCTAGAGTAACCATACCTGATGATTTGGAAAAACCCGAATTTACAGATGCCTTGACTATACCGAATGTGATAGATCCTAGAAATATCACGGGTGAACCTATGGTCGCAGGGCTTCCTCAAGCTTTAAGTACAAATTTTGAGGTGGAACAAATTGTGCTTAAAAAACTTGGCGATTCAAGGTGGATTTTTCTAGATACGGCTCCAGCGTCAGTTTGGCCAAAAATAAAACAATTTTGGGAAGATAAAAACATCTTAATCCAGTCTTCAGATCCAGCCGCCGGTATTATGGAGTCTCAATGGATTTCAGCAATGGATGGAACTTCCAGTGAAAAGTATGAAAGTATCGTAAGTGGAGATGCATGGGCTAGCTCACTTGCCCAAACGCAGCACAAATTTAAGTTAAGAGTAGAAGCGGGTATCCGCAATGGGAGTAGCGAGGTTTATCTCGAGCAGAAAGAGACACCCTTGAATGCACCCGTGAGAGCAGATACTGCAAACTGGACGGGTAAATCCGATGACCTCGAGCTTGAAAATGAGATGCTTAGAAAGCTAGCATATTATCTTGGTGAGAATATCAATACATCTATCGTGTCCGTTGGCGCAACTGCACTTCAAAATAAAAAGACCGAACTAGTACCTGACGCTGTAAAACCCGTACTCATCTATCGTTTAGCGTTTAATAGAGTATGGGCAACGGTGGGAAATGCCTTTGAAAATATCGGCATTCCTGTTGAGGATCTAGACAGAGAATCCGGTGTATATTTTGTCATTTTTGAAGAAGAAATTATTGATGAGCCAGGTTTTATTTCTCGCATCTTTTTCAGGAAAAAACAAATTGTGGCGACGGATCAGAACAGATACTTAGTTCAACTCAAAACGGTCCAAGTTAACCCACAGAAGGATCAGGTCGAAGTTACTATCATGAAGGATGAAAGCACGCCGGCTGATGCAAGTATCGCAGAACGTTTACTAAAGATAATAAAAGAGTCGTCTAGCTAGGATGCGTTTTGCATCTCTAGGCAGCGGTAGTAAGGGAAATTCAACGGTTATTGATAACGGTGAGACTTGTATCCTCATTGACCTTGGGTTTACGGTTAAAGAGTCTGAGCGTAGATTAGGGCGATTAGGTATTTTACCTGAAGCGATCGATGCAATCTTAGTGACTCACGAACATGCGGACCACATTCATGGTGTTGCACCTTTTGCACGGAAATACAAAACCCCAGTTTACCTTACACCCGCAACCTATGAAGAAAAGAAAATGGGAACCTTACCCGATCTTCACTCTGTAAATTGTCATAAAAATTTTTCCATTGGTAGCTTTGAGATTGAACCAGTAGCGGTACCCCATGATGCAAAGGAGCCCTGTCAGTACATTGTGTCGTTCGGCGCTCATCGAATTGGGGTATTGACTGACTTAGGGCATATATCGGCCCATGTACAAGCGCGCTACGCAAGTTGCCATGCGCTTCTTTTAGAGTGTAATCATGATGTAGAGATGCTAGATCAAGGACCTTATCCTTACTCTCTTAAGAAAAGGGTAGCAGGTGATCACGGACATCTAAATAATGAACAAGCAGCCGAGCTACTCACTAAAGTAGAGCTTAATGAGTTGCAGCATCTTGTTATCTCTCATATCAGCGAAAAAAATAACTCCCCAGAGCTCGCCAATAATGCCATAAAACCAGTTTTAGCAAGCTGGGATGGTGAATTACATTTGTCGCAGCAAGATTTGGGATTTGACTGGCTCGAAGTTTATATTCGAGCGTAGTCTATTGTCGGGTTTCAATTTCTTTTGTGAAGTGATTTCTATTCGGATTTTCATATACCCCTTGAAAACTGTCTTTATATACAGTACTGTATGTTTAATCAGTTAAAGGAGAAGCACGTGAAAGTCACTCATATACCATCTCTCGATCAATGGCAGCTAAGTAAGGGCAATCTCATCTTGTATAGAGGAAAGCTGAGTCCTTGGCAGTCACCAAAGGTTATTGCGGCCGCCTTAAGGAGAGAAGGAAAGCTTTTTCGTCTAGTTGCCTAGCTCTAATGTCTGCCTTAAGGTAACCTACGCTCTTTTTGGTTCTAGACCGCTTAGAGAAATCGTACGTTAAAATCGTATGGTCAAAATAGTGCTGTCAATATAGAGCTGTCAATATAGAGTATCGTAAACCTTACAGAGCAGATCCCTTAGTAGAGAGAAAGAGTACAGCATGAATCTCCAAACAAATGTTATTGAAATTAACGTTCAAAATTTTCAAGAAGAAGTGCTTGAAAAGTCCAAACAAATACCGGTTGTAATAGAATTTTATGCTGATGGCGCAGAGCCTAGTCAAGCGCTCGCTCCAATCTTAAGAAGGTTAGCGGATGAATATTCGGGAAAGTTTCTCCTAGCGAGAGTTGATGTTCAACAAAATCCCCAGATAGTTCAACAACTTGGTGTTAGAACACTACCCACGATAAAAGTAATTTTTGAAGGTCAACTAGCTCAAGAGCTAGAAGGTCCCCAAGATGAAATTGGTTTACGTCAGATGTTGGATAATCTGACCATGAGTCCAATCGAGAAAATCCAACAACAAATCAAACAATTCTTAGATGAAGGGAATCGTGAGTCAGCCATAAAAATGCTTGAACAAGCTATTGGCGAAGAACCGACAAATTATGCCCTCCAGGTGGAACTAGCTGATCTTTTGGTTATGGAGCGCCGAACCTCGGAGGCAGAACAAATACTCGATGGTCTCAGCCCGGGAATAGCAGGCATTAATAAGCCACGGAATAGGATCGCATTCATCGCAATAGCTGTAGATCTGCCAGATTTGGCGAAGCTGCGTAATGAACTCGAGTCTGATGAAGAGAACTTGCAGCTACATTATCAACTTGCTGTCCAGCTTATTGTAGATGACCAAATTGAAAGCGCATTAGAAGCATTATTATATATCTTGAAGAAAGATAAAGAATTTGAGGACGAAATTGCTCGAAAGACCATGATTAAGGTCTTTGAGCTTTTGGGGAAGGGCGATGTCACCGCTACCACTTATCGAAGAAAGATGTTTGCGTTTTTGCACTAGTGTGTACTCTAGCCTAACGAGGGTTTCTGGCTGCAATTGCCTCAGCTATTGACACATAATTTATTAGCATAACATCTAGATATTGCAAGAAGAGGCCCAGTTCATGGGCCTTTGTTGTTGGCAGTTACCTACCGCTGAAAATAACTTGTTCACAACCTGACCCGCCGTACAGTGACTGAATGCTAAAAAATTACCTTAAATTTATTCATTAGGATAGCCTTCTAAGCTGTTGAATATAAAGCATATATGTATATTTTCTGTCGGGCAGGCCAAGCAATGCATACAAAGTAGATAAAGTTTTATAATGTTTTTTTAAAGTTACCCCCAAAGTTATCCACAGACTTTACAGTAGTTGTTATCTCACTATCGCCTAAGCCCTATTTATACTGACGATAAACGATCAAGTGATAGGAGGTAGAGTAAGAATTTGATACATTGCGTACCATTCTTTCGTCTGTCTTAAAGAAAACGAGTCTGTTTAAAGAAAACCAACTTGGAGATTCCTTGTGTCAGAAAAAAATAATCAATATTGGAAGGCCAACGTTCGTTTGATGCTTGTCTTACTGAGTATTTGGTTCCTAGTGTCTTTTGGCTTTGGCATTTTACTAAGTGACTATTTGGATCAATTTCGATTATTTGGATTCAAACTTGGCTATTGGTTTTCTCATCAAGGTTCGATCTTTGTCTTTATTATCCTCATTTTTGTATATTCATGGCAAATGTCCCGTCTCGATAAAAAGTATGGTGATTCATGAGTGCTACAACGCTGACTTATTTGTTCGTAGGCGTATCATTTAGTGTTTATATTGGCATCGCTATTTGGAGTCGCTCGAGCTCAACAAAGGAGTTTTATGTAGCAGGGGGTCATGTGCATCCTCTTGCAAATGGCGCGGCCACAGCCGCTGATTGGATGTCTGCAGCGTCATTTTTGTCGATGGCTGGCATCATCGCATTTGAAGGCGCTGATGGTGCCCGTTATTTAATGGGTTGGACTGGTGGTTATGTATTGCTGGCACTATGTTTGGCTCCCTACTTACGTAAATTTGCCCAGTTCACTGTTCCTGACTTTGTCGGAGAACGATACTATTCGAAGGCTGCGAGATTGGTTGCGGTAGTTTGTGTGATATTTATCTCCTTTACCTATGTAGCCGGCCAAATGCGTGGGGTAGGTCTTGTCTTTTCTCGCTTTCTTGAAGTTGATATTAATACGGGTGTCATTGTGGGAATGGCAATTGTTTTTTTCTACGCTGTATTGGGGGGCATGAAGGGAATAACTTACACTCAAGTAGCTCAGTTTTGTGTTCTTATTTTTGCTTACCTAGTACCGGCAATCTATATATCTCTCATATTAACGAATAACCCTTTGCCGATGTTTGGATTCGGCAGTACGGTAGCCGGAGAAGAAGTCTATTTATTGGATAAGCTAGATGGTCTATCTGCTGAACTTGGCATGGCAGCATTTACCTCGAGTAATAAATCCACTATCGACATGTTTTTTATTACCGCGGCTTTGATGGCCGGTACCGCAGGATTACCACACGTTATTGTTAGGTTTTTTACTGTGCCTAGTGTGCGAGACGCAAGAATATCTGCGGGATATGCCCTGGTGTTTATTGCCATTTTATATACTACTGCACCTGCGGTTGCTGCCTTTGCCAGGCTCAATATTATTGACAAGATAAATGAATCACCCTATTCAGAAGCACCGGCGTGGTTCACCAAATGGGAAACCTCAGGATTGATTGCATGGATAGATAAGAATGAAGATGGACTTATTCAATATCGGGGTGGGCAAGCCTTAAGTCCTAGGTCACCCATCTATCTAGAGGGTGAGGGTAAGGATGGACAACGTTTACTTGATAACCACGGGACCCAAAATCAAAATGAACTCTATATCGACCGGGATATTATTGTCTTAGCTCACCCAGAAATTGCTGAGTTACCAAACTGGGTTGTTGCGCTTGTTGCAGCAGGAGGACTGGCGGCGGCATTATCTACAGCTGCAGGGTTGCTCTTGGTGATCTCAACTGCTATCTCTCATGATTTAATGAAGAAAACTTTTCGTCCCAATATTACGGAAAAACAGGAATTGTTTTACGCTAGAATTGCCGCGGCAGTTGCCATAGGTATTGCTGGCTTGTTTGGCATATACCCACCAGGATTTGTGGCACAAGTTGTCGCTTTTGCCTTTGGTTTGGCTGCTGCTAGCTTCTTCCCTGTTATTTTGTTGGGGATCTTTTCTCGGCGGATGAATAAGGAAGCTGCAATTGCGGGGATGATTACCGGATTGAGTTTTACGTTTTCATATATCGTATTTTTTAAGTTTATTAGCCCAGAACTTAACAATGCTTCACATTGGTGGTTTGGCATCTCTCCAGAAGGTATAGGCACCTTAGGTATGCTGCTCAATTTCTTGGTTTCATTTGTTGTAATGAATGTAACGCCACCTCCACCACCAGAGGTTATCGCATTAATCGATAATATCAGGCTCCCTGACAAAAAAATTGAGGAGAATCTACAATGAGCGATTCACCTTTAGTTAATGTAGAAGAATTGGTTGCGCAATATCGAAGTGAGGAAATTCGACGCGTAAAGTTGGGCGTTACCGATATTGACGGTGTACTAAGAGGAAAGTATGTCAGCATGGAGAAATTTGAGTCTTTCGCCGATGCAAGCTCCGGTTTTTGTGACTGTATTTTAGGCTGGGATATTGATGATCAGTTATATGACAATGTCACATTTACAGGTTGGCATACCGCATTTCCTGATGCTTTATATCGACTAGATCTCTTAAGTGAACGGCGATTAGAAGAAGAAGGCAACATACCTTATTTCATTGGTCAATTTGTCGCTGACGATGGTGAGAGTCTGCATCCCATATGCCCCCGTAGTCGTTTAGCAAAGGTACTTGATACAGCAAAAGCGATGGGCTTTGATGCAAAATTAGCCTTTGAATATGAATTTTTTATCTTCGATGAAACTTCTCAATCCGTTCGAGACAAAAACTACCAAAACCTTGTGCCCTTATCCCCAGGGAATTTTGGTTATTCAGTTTTACGAACAAATACCTACTCTGACTTGTTTAATGAGTTTATGGATTATTGTATAGACATGGATTTTGCCCTCGAAGGTTTACACTGTGAAACCGGGCCAGGTGTATGGGAAGGGGCAATTGCGGTAGATAATGCAATGAATGCAGCGGATAAGGCTTCGCTATTCAAGACTTTTACCAAATCTTTTTTCCAAAAACGGGGCTATATAGCGACGTTTATGGCTAAGTGGTCAATGGATTATCCGGGACAAAGCGGGCATTGCCATCAATCATTAATTGACTTAAAAACAGGGAAAAATGTTTTCTTTGACAGTGAAGAAGCTAATGGAATGAGTAAGCTGCAGTGTCAGTATGTTGCTGGTATGCAAAAGTATCTGCGACCCTTGTTAGCAGTTACCTCTCCAACAATTAATAGTTATACACGATTGGTTAAAGGTGCATGGGCACCAACCGCTGCAACTTGGGGTATAGAAAATAGAACCACAGCCTTAAGAGTGATTCCAGGAAGCGATGAGTCACAACGTGTAGAATTTAGAATAGGTTCAGCGGATGCAAACCCCTATTTGGTGGCCGCTGCAGTTTTAGGCGCAGGATTGCAGGGGATTAGTGAAGAGCTTAAGTTAGGAGACCCCGTCAAAGGTAATGCCTATGACATTCAAGATCAACTTCCCGCAGAAATGCAATTACCGGGTAATCTCAAAGATGCCACAAGAGATCTTGATCAATCCCAAGTTGCTCGTGAAATATTTGGTGAGGCGTTTATAAATCATTTTGTCGCAAGCAGAGATTGGGAAGTCCGGGAATACGAACGCCATGTTAATGATTGGCAATTAAAACGTTATTTTGAAATTATTTAGAAACTGTTTAGAAGGTAACAAGAGAAGGCCAATTTTGAAGATAGGTATATTAAAAGCTGATTCGGTACGTGAAGAATTTCAATCAGAATTTGGAGACTACCCGGATATGTTTATCCGATTACTTTCGGAATCCTCCAAGGATGCACTTTCTTTTGAAACCTATAATGTGCAAGAAGCTGTTTATCCCAATTATATCGATGACTGTGATGTTTACATCATTACTGGGAGTCGTTTTAGTGTTTATGAGGATTTGCACTGGATTCGTCGCTTAGAAAGTTTTGTCGTCGAATTACATGCTGTGAAAAAGAAGCTTGTGGGTATTTGTTTCGGTCATCAACTTATCGCCCTTGCCTTAGGGGGTAAAGCTGAATTAGCCCAAGCAGGTTGGGGAGTGGGAGTGCATACCACTCAGGTTTTACAGCATCAGGATTTCATGTGCCCGTCTACAACAAATTTTACGGCGATTGTTAGTCATCAAGATCAAGTAACTGAATTACCAAGGGGAGCTGAGTGTTTAGCAGGTAGTGATTTTTGTCCAAATGCAATGACTCGGGTTGGAGATCACATTCTCACTTTTCAGGGGCATCCTGAGTTTGAAACTGGTTATTCAAGAAAGCTTATAGAGTTTCGCCAAGAAATTATTGGTGAAACAATTTATAGCCAGGGTCTTGAAAGCCTTACGCAGAAGACAGATGAGGACATACTTGCTCAATGGATTTTGAAATTTTGCGAAGCTTAACCCGCTGAAACTCAGCCCGCCGCCGCAGCGACTGTTGTGTTTCCTAATTCGAACTGAGATCTTCTTCGACGTTGTAGTTCCGCCATTTTCTGTCTTTTCCTTAAAAAGTGCGGCATCACTTGTGGTTTATGTAAGGTGATTTTAAATTGTCGGTTTCCTAATACCTCGTTTCCTCGCATGACATTGTTTATCTGATCTAATTGTCCAGAAATGGCGCCAACATTGCTTCGCATTTCTTTATTAAATTTGTCCATGTCGGGCTTTTGGAGTGGCATCTCTTCCGTTGACATTGATTCTGCTTCGACTGCGAACAATTGATATGCATGGTCAATTTCGGCTTTTGCGCTTTTTGAAAAATCTCTGAGCTGTAACAACCAATCCCCAATGTTATCTCTGGTTACTCTTTGAATGTTTGTTGTTGTTAAACTTGCACTGAGTTCATCACACTGAACGACCAATTGCTGCCATACTAGGGCGCCATCTGAAAGCATGTTGGCAATATCACCGTAATGTTCATTTTTGTTTTCTTTTGGTTTGTCGGCTAGCTGGCGGAGAACTCTTTGAGCTCTCAAAGAGATATAGAGTGCGACTGTACCTAAACTTGTTGCAAGAAAAGAAAGACACAGCGCAATGGTGGTTGGAACATCCATATTCGAAACCTCGTTTAATGACATATAGCTTTTTAAAGCTTAGTTCACTTTGGCGAAAGTTCAATTTGGAATTAGTTCAATTTAGAGATTTATCATCAAAAGATACAATGGGCATTTTTTATCAGGTTTTACTCAAAGGAAGAATAAATGAGCGTTCTATCAAAAATTCAATTGATTCGGCACAACAAATCTTTTGAGTTATTTATTATCATCATCATAATTGCCTCCGCTTTATTGGTCGGTGCTAAGACCTATGATATGCCGGAGTCAGTTTTTCAATTGCTGCGAGTAATGGACTGGCTAATTACGGTTATTTTTGTTGTTGAAATCTCTATTCGATTTGCAGCCGAAGAAAGAAAGTTGGACTTTTTTCGAAGCATGTGGAATGTCTTTGACACCCTTATCGTGCTCATTAGCCTGATCCCAATTGAAAACACCGATATGGCCCTTGTTGCACGACTCGTTAGAGTGTTTAGGGTGATGCGTATGGTGAGCATCATTCCTGAGCTTAGGATGTTGCTTAATTCCTTGTTAGTGGCTTTGCCGCGTCTTGGATATGTGATGGCGCTAATGTTTATTATTTTTTATATCTACGCCGCTGTTGGCAGCCTCTTTTTTGAAGAAGTGAATGAAGTACTCTGGGGAGACATTGCCATATCTATGTTGACCCTATTTCGTGTAATGACATTTGAAGACTGGACGGATGTGATGTACGAGACTATGGCTGTATATAGTTGGAGCTGGGTGTATTTTGTCTCATTTATATTTTTAACCGCTTTTGCCTTCCTCAATATGGTCATCGGTATTGTGGTTAATGTTCTTGAGGAAGAACACCAGAAGGAGCTGGAACTAGATCCAAATCACGTGAGTCTTGAAGATCTTAAGAGAGAAATAGGTGAGCTAAAATTGTTAATAATAGAGCGTCGTGACAATTGATTTACTGATCAAAAAAAACGCCCTATTTTGAGAGATAGTTTCTTAGACACTGACTTCGGTATTCGCTATGTGCTCTTGAAGACTGAAATAAGCGAAACCTTTGACTACAGTTGAATACCTGCGTCTTTTCTTAGTACCTTGGCTCTCTTATCTGGTCCATCGTGATGCCATCCAGGGGCTAAAAGCAGGTAGCTTATTTTGCCCTTAAGAGAGCGCGTTTGGCCCATGTCTCGCCACAGGGAGGCATATTCTCCTAATGCGATTTTGATAGGATTAAAGGTGTCAATGTTTGTTGTCAGACCATAGACCACAGGTTCGCTTTTAAGCTCTTTTGAGAATGTACCGAATATTCTATCCCAAATTATTAATACGCCACCATGGTTACAATCCAAGTATCGAATGTTGGAGGCATGGTGAACTCTATGATGAGAGGGTGTATTAAAAATCAGCTCAATAAACTGCGGAAGCTTGCTTATTACTTTAGTGTGCACCCAGAATTGATATGTTAGGTTGATAGAAATCATCGTAAATATCATTAAGGGATCAAAGCCCAATAGAGGTAGGGGAAGCCAGAAAATAAATTTGTGAATGCGTTCACCAACACCTTGCCTAAGGGCAGTGCCAAAATTTAAGTATTCTGAGCTGTGATGCGGAACATGACCTGCCCAAAATATTCTCACCTCATGATTGGCTCGATGAAAACAGTAATAAATAAAATCATCAAAGAAGAATAGAATGAGCCAAGCCCACCATTGTCGTTGAATAAGATCCCGAAGAGGGCTTAACTCATGAATGTGGATAAAAATAATAAAAGCGATAATTTTTGGAAAGAATTCCACTAATGCAGAAAAAATCAGCATAGCTAATGAGGCAAACGTATCTTTGGCTTGGTATAAGGTGTATTTTTTTTGATAGGAATAGAAGGACTCCAATAGGATAGCTATGGCAAAAATAGGTAGGGCAAACATGCTAAGTTTATCTTCTGCTAGCTGGGCAAGTATCGCGTCCATAGTCCTTATCCAATGTTCCTTAATTTATAGATGGCTCTCAAGCTTGTTGTCATCACGCAGAGGGAAGTTTTTTTGTTAAATGCATTGACGCTAAGATCGACGAATTCGTGCCCTTTTTTCTCATAGAGGTCTTCTATTTCGCATTCAACAATAAGGTCGGTGTTGTTGGGAACTGCAGAATAATACTGTGACTCTGTTTGTAAGTGTATCCAAGGATTCATGTAAGCATTTCCCGCTAATACCCAGTTGCTAAGACTAAGTAGATACGAGCCATTTGCATAAGGCTCGGTCGCAGATGAAAAATTATGCAGAGCTGGCATCATTGATGAGTCTGACAAGTAGGTCGACATGGTTGTTTTCTCACTCCATTTGGCCGGTAGCGCATACATACCATCCTGTTTGAGTTTCTCCATATTCTCCCTGGTTGCCTTGGGGATGTTCTGATTCTTCGTGAGAATTGGATCTCCGCGAAGTGTAGGAGCTATATTTTTCTCTTGTAGCAATTCGACGATAGCAGTGGCACAGCAAGTACCATTTTCATCTTTTAGACTTGCCTCGTATCCAGAGTCTGAATGGTTGTCAAGTTCAACCTCAAATTGATACCCATCGTAAAGAGGTTTGTGGACAACAATCTTTGCATATCCAGAATCCAACCATGATTTACCCCAACTTACCAAAGCAGGATGCATTAAGTATGAAGAAACAGTAACGCCTGGAACCAGACCGCCCTTAAAGCCGTAAGCCTTTGCCATTTCGTCAGAGTGAATTTGGTTTTCTGAGTCCTCTGATGGATTGAAGGCTTGTGCTTGCCAGTTTACTGGTTTTTTTATAGCGGTCTTAGTCATAGTAGTCTCAGTTATAGTTTTCAATTCACCTGTTTTGGCCATAACCAAGCTGCGCCCCTGACGCCACTGGAATCGCCGAATTTGGCTTTAACAAGTTGTGTGTTCAATTGATCGGAAAATATATACCGCTGTAGATAGGTGGGTAAAATCTTGTAAATCATTTCAATGTTTGAAACACCTCCACCAAAAACAATTGTTCCCGGGTCAAGAATATTGATAATGTTTGATAGTGCTAATGCCAGTAAATTGCAATAATCGGATAAGGTTTCAAGGGCAAGCTTGTTTCCTTTTTCGGCCAAAATTGATAATTCTTTTGTGCTTAAGTGGGTGCCATGATTCTCAAAGTAAGTACGTTCAAGGCTTGGTCCGGCTAGCCAAGTTTCGATGCAATTTTCTAGACCGCAAAAACAAGATCGTGGGTTCTCCCTTAGGTCCTCAATAGTTTTCTGTCGCCTATTTACACTATTTCCAACCATGATCGCATCCAGACAAAGTGGAATATGGCCCCATTCACCACTAATGGCATTGACCCCTTGATGGAGTTGTTTGTTGATGACGATTCCGCCCCCCACGCCAGTACCCAATATGACACCAAAAACGGTATGGGCATTTTCAGCGGCACCGTCGGATGACTCAGAGAGGGTAAAACAATCTGCGTCATTGGCAATCCTAAACTTACGATTACAATGAGATTCCAAGTCTTGCAACAAGGGCGCGCCATTTAAGCACGTGCTGTTGCTATTCATCATTAATCCAGTGTTCAAAGAAACCGCACCAGGTGTACAAATACCTATGGGTAAGTCCGATTCAAGTTTTTCATCCTTGGTTATTTTTGAAACGAGTTGAGAGAGGGTATTAAGAATGTCTTGATAGTTCTCTTTTGGCGTCTCAACTCTGTGTCTACATAGGGTAGCGCCACTATCACCTAGGACGATAATTTCAATCTTGGTACCGCCAAGGTCTATTCCTATTCTAGGTTTACTTGATTTTACAGCCATATGCCTATGTTATCACGTAGTGTATTCACAATAATAAAAGTCTAGAGGCATAGTGCTCTGGGCCCATGCCTTACATAGAAAATGCTGTAACAAGATGCAGCTTGGTAATAGGTTTATTCGTAGATTTTGTAGCCCCCTGCAGACTAAGCATCATAGTATCGGCGGTGTGATCGATCGGGGCTTCTATCATCGTCCAAGATAAGGTAGGCGAGCCCATAAGCGATGAGCATAGGTTGGGGCATAGTTAGAAGACCTATCACCGCGACGATTCTTACCGCTAATCGAGGTATTTGCAGGTATCGAGCGATACCTGCACAAACACCAGCGATCTTCTTTCGCTTAGAATCTCTCTTTAATTCTCGATCTTCTATCGATCTTTTAAAAGAATATCTATTCATGATCTAAACCTCTTAATTTGATCATCCTTCAGTATGTATTAAGCTCGTTGAACTTGGGGTGAGTACTGAGTGATTTCCATTCGAGATTTCAAAGCATTTAACTCTAGATTAAGGTGCTCATCATGTTCCAGCTCATGAATTTCGGCGCTTAGTGATTTACTTCCAAGGTCGAAGGCTTCGATTTCGCCTTCCATCTCATCTAATTTTCGTTCATATGATTCAAAGCGATTAAAAGCATCATCGAAGGAAAGGTCATTGAGTTGGCGTTTAACTTTAATTCTAGATTCCGCAGTTTGTCCTCTAACAATAAGCGCTTTTTGTCGTGCTCGCGCATTTTGAAGTTTGGTTTCTAATAAGACTGCATCTTCTTTCAGCTTCTCAATCGAAATATTGATGTGAATTAAATCACCTTCAACTGAGCTGATCGCATCATCAAATCTGGTCTTCTCCTTAAGCGCCGCTTTTGCCAAATCGTCTCTACCTTTGTTAATAGCGAGCTCAGCCTTCGACTCCCAGACTCGAGATTCTTGCTGGTAAGCTCTGATTGATTGAGTGATCTGTTTTTTATCTGCTAGATGACGCGCTGATGCCGACCGAACCTCAACTAGGGTTTCTTCCATTTCTTGTGTAATGAGTCGTACTAACTTTTCAGGGTCTTCTGCCTGTTCTAGAATTGAGTTCAAATTTGCATTGATGATGTCGGAAATTCTGTTGAATACGGTCATGATGTTTTCCTCTACTGAATCAAAAAAAGTGGGTTAAATGTTTGTGTATGAATTTCGTTAAGTTGCTGGCAGAGACTAGGGACGAATTCCACGCAAAGAGGCGATTCTGTAATTGTGCTCATGTTATTCGTTTTGAGTTCTTGAGATTGTGCAAACGCCGCAAATCCCAACATGAGTAATGTGATTATCCCGCACGTGAAAGCGTTCGCATTTGCTTTGTACTCTTGGTCAATGTTGTATTTCATCCTTGGCCTCTTTATAAAATTTAGTGTTCTATGATCCTTGACTAAATACAATACATTAAGCATGCCAAGTTTTATAAAGCATACAAGTCATTGATATTTATCAATAAATAATTTATTTTTGATGGCGAGTGTTTTAAGCGTGTAGAATTATGGTGACCTGAAAACTGAATTTTGGTGAATTTAACCAAGTAATTTCTTACAACCAAAACTCACTTT
>JBLHIH010000081.1:0-16250 GCA_047616645.1 Flavobacterium sp.
TTATCAGCGACTTGAGGTTGAACCGTTTCGAATGATTCACCATCAAATTTAGTGCCTCGAATGATCAATCCATCAATATCGACTGTCTTTATCTGCCCTCGATTAACAAGTTCGAGGAATGTCGAATAATCGAGCTCTGGTGTCGCCTGAGTAACGTCAAAATTTCTAAATACCGTCAGTAATACTGCTGCAATTATCAGCCAAAGCAATAAATTTTTTCCCATGTCATTCAATGGTCTTTCCTCATTTAAATGATAAACATAAGCAGGATGTACATAAGCACGATATGCCGCTTAGTCGTACAGCTTAGTCAACCTTACTATAGTTCATATTTTTGGCCTAATTCATCGTTAAACAATTCCCTAGCTTACTGCGGGTGATGCTTATGACCAATACCAATCACATAAATTTCTCGAGATTTATCTCTAGAAGCCTTCGGCTTAAAATTAACTACCTTTGCGAACCTTTCTCTGTAAGCACGCCTAATTTCATCAATTCCTTCGCCCTCGAAGCACTTTGATACCAAACTTCCCCCTTTACGGAGTATTTGATCACAAAGATCGACAGCAAGTTCGACCAAATAGGCCGATTGGGGCTGATCTATTTGCTTCATACCACTTAAATTTGGGGCCATATCTGAAATTACAAGGTCTACGGGCGTATCTCTTGTCTCATCAAGCAATCTATTGAACGGGATCTCTTGGGTAAAATCGCCCCAAATGAAGGTCACACCTTCAATTTCGGGCATATCAAGGATATCCAAAGCAATAACTTTACCTTTGCCGCCAACACATTTAACGGCTACCTGAGACCAACCTCCCGGTGCCGAACCCAAATCCACAATACATTCGCCAGCTTTCATAAAATTAAATTTTTCGTTAATTTCCAATAACTTATAGCTTGCTCGAGAACGATACCCTTCTGCTCTCGCTCTTTTGACAAATTCATCACTTTCGTGGTTTTGAACCCATTGGTTGCTCGATTTTGATTTTTTCATAAAGCCATTTCATAATTGATGTTGAATATATCTTTTCTAAAGCACTTCTCTAAAGCAGTGGAGTTGGGTAGAATCGCCGCCCCCACACATTCGATCAAACAGTATTAAAACATGACTAGCAAGGCAGAATTAAAGCGTTACCGATCAATTGGCCATAAACTGAAGCCTAATGTCACTATTGGCGGAAATGGCCTGAGTGATTCTGTGCTTATGGAAATCGAACGTGCACTTTCGGATCATGAGCTAATAAAAATTAAAGTTCACGCAGATGACCGTGATGATAGAGACGAGACCATCAATCAGATAGTCGAAAAAACTAAAGCGTCCCTAATTCAGACAGTCGGTAATATTGCATTGATTCACAAGGCAGCGAAAAAGCCAAACCCGAAACTCTCAAATCTCCTGCGTTCCGACCTCCTATGATTGTCTTTCGTTCGCACTCCGGCACTATCGCATGAAAAACAATACCATCATCATCGGTATTGCTGGCGCGTCAGGATCAGGCAAGTCTCTTGTATCATCAAATTTGCTTAAGGATTTTGGACCCAATGAGGTCACTGTCCTGCGTGAGGACAACTACTATAAAGAACTGACTAACATGCCCATGTCAGTGCGCAGCCAAATGAACTTTGATCACCCAGATGCCCTAGATCATGAAACACTAAGGAATCATCTTGAAGCATTGCAAGCTGGTGAGCATATCGATGTGCCACAATATGATTATTCAACGCATTCTCGTAAGGCTGAAACAGTCAGTGTTTCACCCCACAAGATTCTCGTTTTAGATGGCATTCTAATTCTAACAGAACCCAGTTTGAGACAACTTCTAGACATAAAGATATTTGTTGATACCCCACTAGATATTTGTTTGCTCAGAAGAATCCAGCGAGATACGATCGAACGAGGTAGAACAGTCGAGTCTGTTTTAGAACAGTATCAAAAGACTGTTCGGCCCATGTATCTTCAGTTTATTGAGCCTTCTAAGCGATACGCCGATATTATTATTCCTCTTGGCGGGAAAAATGAAATCGCTATAGATATCATTAAAACAAAAATGAATTCCTTACTTGACAGTAATAAGTAGAAAGTAACAAATAGAAATTCCACAATACGGATGATATTAGCCTGTTAAGAAGTTTTTGATGACATCATTTAACTTATCAGGCTGGTCATAATGCAACATATGACCCGCCCCTTCGATAACAGCATTTTCTGCAGATTTAAATAGCATCTTTCGGCGAAGCAACTCAGACGCGTAGAAAATCAGGTCAACGCCTGCGTCTCCTCTCATGTTTACCCAATACCCGGGTGACTCATCGCCGGTTACGATGAGTACACGGCAGTCTATTAGACCCCAGAGCTTTTCCATTTCAGTACTGGGAAAAGTTCCCCATACCATATTCATCCTTGGGTCCCATCGCCATTTTACTTTGCCATTAGGCAGCGCCTCTACCCCATGCTCTACGAGAAGTTTTGCAGTATCTTCCTCTAGACGAGGATTGTTGTTTGTCAGTCTTTGTAATGCTTCCGCCTCATTGACCATTTGACGTGACTCTGCTTTCAGTATCAAAGCGTTATCGACATCATATCGATGATATTCAATTAGTACATCATCACTAATGGGTGCCCCCATCCCAGGCGGCCCCATACCATCAAGCAAAATAAGCTCTGAGATGTACTCGGGATAAATTGCTGAAAATCGAGATGCGATATGACCGCCCAAACTATGGGCAATAATGACAGAGCGCTTAATTTCGAAATGCAAGAACAAAGCATATAGATCAGCTACAAACTGCGTCATCGCATATGCTCCTGGATTATCACTGTATCCGTGTCCACGTAAATCCAGTATGCGGACATTGTAATCAGCAGAGAAATTCTCAGCGATACTTAACATGCTTAGCGCATGATCACGCATGCCGTGCATCAAAAGCATATTCGGCTTATCGGGATTGTCACCTACCAAGATCGACAAACGACAACAGGCGCCATCAAAGTACTGACGAGAAAATTTTTCTACAACCATGGGTATGCTCGGCTCTTAAATACGGGTAAACATTTACTTTTTTTATGCACATATTGCTTTCAGACAATGCTGTAAAGTGTATTATTCACTTTACAGGCTTACCAATAAGGCCTAGAAACCAAAACAGATCAGGGTAAGAATAAACAATAGAACAGGATTAGTCATGTATCGCTTACTATTACTCTTCAGTATTATTGTTAGTACAAACCTCGCTGCAGATGAGGTAGATGAGGTAGTTGAGGCACTCGATACTTCGTCGCCAGACACACAAACCCTTATTATCGGTACCATGCACTCACCGCCTTTCTGCATACGAAACCCAGATGGCACCTGGTCCGGTATTAGTATTGAGTTGTGGCGCCAGGTCGCAAACGATTTAAACCTCACCTACCAACTCGAAGAATACAACCTTAAAAGCCTCTTAGATGGTGTTCAAAATGGCACTTTGGATGTCGCTGTTGCTGCATTAACAGTAACGGAACAAAGAGAGTTATTGATGGACTTTACCCACCCCCTTCATTCAACCGGGTTTGCAATTGCAACAAGGCCTGCGGGACAAAAAAATATTTGGCTTTCGACTTTTCAACAACTGTTCTCTTTTCAATTTCTACAAGTCGTCGGTGTGCTTTTATTACTCTTGTTCGTTGTTGGCTGGCTTATGTGGCTTGTCGAACATAAACACGAACCCAAAGAAGAAGATAGCCATACAATCCGACACATTGGTGAAGGTTTTTGGTGGGCAGCTGCAACGATGACGACGGTGGGTTATGGAGATAAAACGCCCCTCACCCGAATTGGCCGTGCTTTTGGCGTTATCTGGATGTTTACCGCGCTAGTTATTGTCGCAAGCTTTATCGCCGCATTTTCAAGCATACTTACAGTGCAAAAAATTGGCGCAAACCTTCAGGGTCTAAATGATCTAAGCCAATTAAGAGTTGCGACAGTACCGGGTTCCACCAGTGAAACCTATCTAAAGAGAAACGGGATAGCGACGAGAACATACGCTAATGTTAGTGAAGGCTTAAACGGCGTCGCAGAAGGGGAAGTCGATGCGATGGTTTACGATGCCCCACTAATTCGTTATTTTGCACAAACACAATTTGAAGGTAGAGTCGAAGTATTACCCGTAACCTTCGAGCGACAAGATTATGGTTTTGCCTTACCAGAAAACAGTGAACTTCGAGAACCTATTAATCGCATCCTGCTTCGCATTGTTAGAGGTGAAGACTGGAGCGAAACTTTAGAGCGCTATCTGGGAGGGTAATTTTTTACTTGTGCTCTACCTTACATATTTCATATTCAATATCCCCACTCGGGGCTTTTACCACGATTTCATCACCCTCGGACTTGCCAATCATGGCCCGAGCGATGGGAGAATATACTGATAATTTACCTGACTTAATATCCGCTTCATCTTCACCAACTATTTGATAGGTGACCTCTTTTTCTGTATCAATATTCAGCATAGTTACCGTAACACCAAATATAACTTTACCGGTGCACTCTATTTCAGCAACATTTATAATGTGAACATTCGACAATTTACCGGCTATGTCCCCAATGCGGCCTTCGATAAATCCCTGCTCTTCTTTTGCATATTGAAACTCAGCATTTTCTCTTAAATCACCCTGAGCTAATGCTTCAGCAATATCAGCAACAATTCGTGGTCTTTCCACACGGGTTAATTTATCGAATTCTTCTCTTAACAGTCTTTCGCCATTAACTGTCATTGGTATCTTGTCCATACAATAAACTTCTTCAATTTGTTTTATATTAGCGCAATTGACTACCTAGGAATCAAATAACACCGTTTTATGTAGATCTTGTAGCCGATGCACCGAATAATTATCTCCGTGTCCAATTGCTTCTATACAAGCCTGGGCACCCGCCATCGTTGTAGCATTATAGACTTTATTTCGCAGTGCTGTCTTTCGTATCATTGCAGAGTCTTTAATCGCAATTCGGCCTTCGGTTGTGTTCACTATTAAATTCACTTCCTTATTCTTGAGCATATCCACTATATGAGGATGTCCTTCAAGGACCTTGTTCACTACACGCACTTCAATTCCCGCATCTTTAAGAAACATTGCCGTTCCTCTTGTAGCAGCCAGGGAAAACCCAAGTCCGATTAAGCCCTCGGCAACTTGGATACAAGCTTGTTTATCTACATCTCTGACACTAAGAATTGCCGTACCTTTTTCTGGTAACAAATCACCTGCGCCAACTTGAGATTTGCGATAGGCTTCCGCGAAAGTATCTGCCACGCCCATAACTTCACCGGTCGATTTCATTTCTGGACCTAAGATCGGATCTACATTGGGAAATTTACCAAAGGGAAATACAGCTTCTTTTACACTAAAATATTTGGGAACAATTTCTTTCGTAAACCCTTGCTCTTCAAGACTTGTTCCCGCCATACAACGTGCTGCAATTTTCGCCAATGAAACGCCAATACACTTTGAAACAAAGGGAACAGTACGGGAAGCTCTCGGATTCACTTCCAGTACATAAATTTTGCCCTGCTGTATGGCGAGCTGAACATTCATTAAACCGATAACGTTTAACTCCAAGGCCATCGCTTTTACTTGTACACGAATTTCATCAATAGTCTCAGCGTCTAAGCTATAAGGCGGCAATGAACAGGCGGAATCTCCCGAATGCACTCCTGCCTGCTCGATGTGTTGCATCACAGCGCCTATGACAACCTCCTTGCCGTCGCAAACAGCGTCTACATCCACCTCAACCGCTTGATCGAGGTATCGATCCAACAAAACGGGTGATCTGTCCGACACTTGTACCGCTTCATGTAAGTATAAATTTAGCTCAGATTTATCATGTACTATTTCCATGGCTCGACCGCCAAGAACATAAGACGGTCGAACGATGATGGGAAAGCCGATTTTATCAGAGGCTTCCATTCCTGCTTCGATTGTCTTCACGGTCTGATTCGGTGGTTGACGAAGTCCTAAACCTTGGATCATTTGTTGAAAGCGCTCTCTGTCTTCTGCCCTATCAATTGCGTCTGGTGAAGTACCCATAATAGGCACACCTGCAGCCTCTAATTCTTCTGCAAGTTTTAAGGGTGTTTGGCCGCCAAATTGCACGATCACGCCTTTGGGCTTTTCGAGGGCTACGATTGACAAAACGTCTTCTAAAGTAAGAGGTTCAAAATACAGGCGATCAGATATATCATAATCCGTGGAAACAGTTTCGGGATTACAATTGACCATAATGGTTTCATATCCATCCTCGCGCATGGCTAGAACAGCATGAACACAACAATAATCAAACTCTATTCCTTGTCCAATTCGATTTGGTCCGCCGCCGAGAACAATGATCTTTTCTTTATCTGTTGGACGCGCCTCACACTCATCTTCGTAGGTCGAGTACATATAGGCACTGGATGATTCAAATTCCGCGGCACAAGTATCGACTCTTCTATAGACCGCTTTTACGCCAAGATTCAAACGATGAGTTCGACACTCGGTTTCGGTGATTGACAATAACTGCGCCAATCTTGCGTCTGAAAACCCTTTTCGCTTCAATGTAAACAAAAGCGGTTTATCTATTTCGTCTAAGCGCATTTCTGAGACGCGCGCTTCTTCGCTTATCAAGTCTTCTATTTGCCTTAAAAACCAGGCGTCAATTTGTGTTAGCTCACAGATTTCTTCAAGACTTAAACCAAAGCGAAAAGCATCTCCAATGTATTGAATTCGAAATGCACCTGCGACCCGCAACTCCTTTCGTATAACATTTAGCCAATCTCTCGACGACTGATCCATGATGGGCGTAAAGCCATCGATATCAATTTCCAATCCACGCAGCGCTTTCTGCACTGATTCTTGAAAAGTTCGACCAATTGCCATCACCTCCCCAACAGATTTCATTTGGGTCGTAAGAAACCCTTCAGCTTGGGGGAATTTTTCGAAAGTGAAACGAGGAATTTTTGTTACGATGTAATCAATCGAAGGTTCGAACGACGCAGGTGTTACACCACCAGTGATTTCGTTAGACAACTCATCCAAGGTATAGCCAATCGCTAACTTCGCAGCAACTCTTGCAATCGGAAAGCCAGTAGCTTTAGACGCCAAGGCGGAGGATCGAGACACTCTTGGGTTCATCTCAATAACAACCATACGACCCGTCTTTGGATCTATGCCGAATTGGACATTTGAACCTCCCGTCTCAACACCAATAACGCGAAGCACCTTGACCGATGCATTTCGCATGATCTGGTATTCTTTATCGGTGAGCGTTTGGGCAGGGGCAACGGTTATAGAGTCCCCTGTGTGTATCCCCATGGGGTCAAAATTTTCGATAGAACAGATAATGATGCAATTGTCATTCTTATCGCGGACAACTTCCATCTCGAACTCTTTCCAACCAACAAGAGACTCATCTATCAATAATTCACTGGTGGGCGAAAGCTCTAAACCACGCGAACATATTTCTACAAAGTCTTCTTGATTGTAGGCTATACCGCCGCCCGAGCCTCCCATGGTAAAGGAAGGTCTTATGACACAGGGAAAGCCTAAGGCTGCCTGCACCTGTTTTGCTTCCTCTAAAGAATGGGCAAAAGCGGAGCGCGGCGTTTCAAGGCCAATTTCCTTCATCGCTATATCAAACTTTTGTCTATCTTCTGCTTTATCAATTGCGTCTTTGCTCGCGCCAATTAATTCAACATTAAATTTTTCAAGCACGCCCTCTCGAGCAAGATCAAGCGCACAGTTTAGGGCAGTCTGACCACCCATCGTTGGCAACAAGGCATCTGGCCTTTCTTTTTCAATAATCTGGGCAACGCATTGCCAAGTAACAGGCTCGATGTAGGTCGAGTCCGCCATGCTAGGATCCGTCATAATGGTAGCGGGGTTGGAGTTAACTAATATAACCCTGTATCCCTCTTCCTGCAGGGCTTTGCAGGCCTGAGCACCAGAGTAATCAAACTCACAAGCTTGGCCAATAATAATAGGGCCGGCACCGATGATGAGTATGCTTTTAATGTCTTCTCGTTTTGGCATAATTTAGCTTTCTCTGCCTTCTTGATCGTTTTTTTGTTTCTGCTCCATCAAATCTATAAAGTGATCAAACAAGGGAGCGGCATCATGCGGACCAGGGCTGGCTTCTGGGTGTCCTTGAAATCCAAAAGCGGGTTTATCCGTCAGATGTATTCCTTGTAAAGAATCATCAAATAAAGATCGATGGCTTACTCTGACGTTACTGGGTAATGCTTCATCATCAATGCAAAAACCATGATTTTGACTCGTAATTAATACGGTTCCATCATCAAAATTTTTGACAGGATGGTTAGCACCATGATGACCATGACCCATCTTCTTGGTTTTCATGCCACTGGCCAATCCTAACAATTGCAGCCCTAGGCAGATCCCAAAAACCGGAATGTTTGTTTCCAAAAGCGTTTGTATTGCTGAAATGGCATAGTCGCAAGGTTCAGGATCACCGGGACCATTTGAAAGGAAGATGCCATCTGGCGCGAGCGCAAGAACTTCTTCGGCAGAGGTTTGAGCTGGAACGACACTCACTTTGCACCCTCGCTCCACCAACATGCGAAGAATGTTTCGTTTCACGCCAAAGTCAATTGCGACAACATGGTGGGGTAGCGTGCTTTCTTCAAAACGGGAATATCCTGAAGTAATATCCCAGGCGCCTTCTCTCCACTGATAGGCTTCTTGACAGCTAACCACTTTCGCCAGATCTAAGCCTTCTAAACCGCCGAAATTTTTAGCTTTTTGAACTGCCTGCTCAAGATCACTATCACTAAGGTCTGCTCCAGCCGCAATACAGCCGCTTTGAGCGCCCTGCTCCCTTAGTATTCTTGTTAACTTTCTCGTATCAATCTCGGCAATGGCTACAACCTTACGCTTTACGAGATACTCTTGGAGCGTAAATTCCTGTCGCCAGCTGCTGGCAAGCAGAGGTAAATCTCGAATGACCAATCCAGCAGACCAGATATTATCTGATTCTTCATCTGCGAGATTGACACCGGTATTGCCAATATGGGGGTGGGTCAGGGTAACAATCTGCTTAGCGTAGGAAGGGTCGGTAAGAATTTCCTGATACCCTGTCATCGAAGTGTTAAATACAACTTCACCTTCTGAGTACCCATCAACGCCAATAGATACACCTTCGAATAAGTCTCCATTCGCAAGGGCAAGCACAGCTCTATTGGGCAAAATCAATCTCCACTAAATATTGTATGTCAGGAATTAGGTCGAAAAAAAGCGAGAGGGAATTACTTCCATCTCGCTTTTGGTATTATTGCGTTTTTCTTAATTCTCTGAGATTTTATGTCAAGAATCACGTCGAAAACGCGTTTTCGACCAATCGACAAATAAGTGTCGCATTGAGGCGGCATTCTAGTGGAAGCGCAGATTCTTTGCCAGAACTATCGCGAGAACTATCTTTAGAACTACCCCATGCTAATTAGAGGTTGGTGTTTTTTAAGCCTAGGACATCTTGCATGTCAAACAAGCCATTAGAATGATGAGAAACCCAGAGCGCAGCTCGCAATGCGCCTTCAGCAAAATTTGAACGACTATGGGCACGATGAGTGATTTCTAGGCGCTCGCCCGCCCCGCCAAACATGACTGTGTGCTCACCAATGATGTCTCCGGCACGGACGGTAGTAAATCCAATTGTTTCTCTTTGCCGTTCACCCGTTAGGCCTTCACGCCCATAGACAGCGACATTGTTTAAGTCCCTCCCTAATTCAGAGGCGATAACTTGACCCATTTTTAGCGCAGTTCCTGAGGGTGCATCGACTTTATTACGGTGATGGGCTTCGGTAATTTCGATATCCACTGTATCACCAAAAATTTTGGCCGCCATTTCTAGGAGTTTAAATGTGGCATTCACCCCAACGCTATAATTAGGTGCAAATACAATGGCAATTGTATCGGATAAGGCTGTCAGGCGGGCTTCTTGGGATTCATCTAAACCGGTAGTACCAATGATAATTTTCTTTCCGGCTTTCGCACAGACTTCTACATTGTTCACGGTTGCGTCCGCAATTGTGAAATCGATCAGGACATCAAAATCATCGAGTACGGCAGAAAGATCACCCGCAAGTTTGATCCCATTACTACCGATTCCAACAAGTTCACCCATGTCCGCGCCGAGAAGAGAACTATCAGGGCGTTCAATAGCAGCGCCAAGAATCAGTGCCCCGTTTTTTTGATCATGACTTTCGAAAATTGACTCGATGAGCATCTTGCCCATGCGACCGGCTGCACCGGTAACGGCGACTCTTACAGACATTTGATATTCCTAGTGCTTCAGTGGGAAGCAGAATAACGGAACCGGAGAATAAGGGCTAGTCAGTCAGATTGTCGATGAAGCTTTTAACACCTTCAAACCAATTCGTTTGTTTAGGGGATTGTTTTGAATGAGATTCACCCGCGAATTCTTTCAACAACTCTTTTTGGTTCTTCGAAAGATTGACGGGGGTTTCGACGGTCACCCGGCAATACAGATCCCCAATACCGCCACCACGAATTTGAGTGACATTGACGCCCTTTCCGCGCAAGCGAAATAACTTTCCAGTTTGCGTTTCTGGTGGGATTTTTAGCTTCAACTTACCATCCAATGTAGGGACTTCTAAGTCTCCACCCAAGGCTGCATCAACAAAACTGATAGGCACTTCGCTATATAAGTGCTCGCCTTCACGGGTAAATATTTTATGATCCCGAACATTAACCTGAACATACAGATCCCCCGCTGGGCCACCGTTTACACCAGCCTCGCCTTGACCTGTTAATCTAATTCGATCACCCGTATCCACACCAGGAGGCACTTTTACAGAGAGGGTTTTACGTTCTTCTACACGACCTTGGCCCCGACACTTATTACAAGGATCGGATATCATTTTGCCTTTGCCATGACACCTTGGACACGTTTGCTGTATCGAGAAAAATCCTTGCCGCGCAGTCACCTGACCCATGCCACCACATTGAACACAGTCAATGGGAGAGGAACCTTTTTTCGCGCCAGAACCCAAACATTCCATACATTCAGCTAATGTTGGAATTTTTATCTTAGGGTTTGTACCACGAACGGCTTCTTCTAAATCGAGATCTAAAACATACTTTAAATCAGATCCTCGCTGTACTTGGCTACGACCACCGCCTCGGCCACCAGAAAAAATGTCACCAAAGACGTCTTCAAATATAGAGCCAAAGTTACCACCTGCCTGAAATCCACCAGCGCCGGCACCTTCAAATGCGGCATGCCCGTATTGATCATAGGCTTGTCTTTTTTCGGTATCCGTCAGAACTTCAGCAGCTTCACTGCCTTCTTTAAATTTATCTTCTGCATTAACATCATCTGAATTTCGATCAGGATGGTACTTCATCGCAAGACGACGATAGGCTTTTTTGATTTCTTTCTCGGTAGAATCCCGAGAGACACCAAGTACTTCGTAGTAATCTTTTTTTGCCATGATTTTCTTCAGTGTTTTAACGCAAAAAACCGGAGGTCGGTAAAACCCCCGGTATCTCTAATGCCAAATGGATTGGCTACCTAGTGAAGACTTACTTATCTTCTTCTTTTACTTCCTCAAACTCTGCATCCACAGCGTCCGGATCAGCCGATGCGCCGCCACCCTCTGGCGCCGCTCCTGCTTCGCTTGCTTGTGCAGCTTGCTCTGCATACATACGCTGAGCCAGTCCAGAAGATACTTCCGTCAAGGCAGCTGTCTTAGCTTCAATTGCCTCTTTATCACCTTCCTTTAATGCATCTTCAAGTTCATTTATGGCGGTTTCGATACTGCTCTTTTCTTCGTCAGTCGCATCTTTTGCTTCTTCCAAAGTTTTACGCGTGGCATGTATCAAACCATCTGCTTGGTTACGAACAGTCACCAGCTCCTCAAATTTACGATCTTCTTCAGCGTTGGCCTCCGCATCCTGAACCATCTTTTCTACCTCTTCATCGGACAAACCAGATGAAGCTTTAATGACAACAGACTGCTCTTTACCACTCGCCTTATCCTTAGCCGAAACATTGAGTATGCCGTTTGCATCCAAATCAAAGCTCACTTCGATTTGTGGCGTTCCCCGTGGTGCGGCTGGAATCTCAGACAAATCAAATCGGCCTAAAGATTTATTTTGCGCAGATTGCTTTCGCTCACCCTGCAATACATGAATCGTGACCGCTGGCTGATTGTCTTCCGCCGTTGAGAATGTTTGAGATTTTTTGGTTGGGATAGTGGTGTTCTTCTCAATCAAATTGCTCATCACGCCACCCATGGTTTCAATACCTAGAGATAGCGGCGTTACATCAAGTAGCAATACATCTTTTACATCACCTGATAATACCGCTGCCTGTATAGAGGCACCTAAAGCTACCGCTTCATCAGGGTTAACATCTTTACGAGATTCTTTACCAAAGAAATCGCTCACTTTTTTCTGAACCATTGGCATACGTGTTTGGCCACCAACAAGAATAATGTCATCTACTTCTGATGTGCTGACATCTGCATCTTTCATTGCTTGACGAAGTGGCTCTAAGGTTCGATCAACTAGATCTTCAACAAGTGACTCAAGTTTTGCCTGTGTGACTTTAATCACTAAGTGCTTAGGGCCAGTCGCATCTGCTGTAATGTAAGGCAGGTTGACTTCTGTTTGCTGGCTAGTAGACAACTCAATTTTTGCCTTTTCCGCCGCTTCTTTTAGACGCTGAAGCGCTAGCGGATCATTGTGTAAATCCATGCCTTCTTGCTTCTTAAACTCATCAGCTAAGTAGTCAATTAAACGAAGGTCAAAATCTTCACCACCTAAGAAAGTATCACCATTGGTAGACAAAACTTCGAACTGCTTCTCGCCATCGACATCTGCAATCTCAATGATAGAAATATCAAAAGTACCACCACCTAAGTCATATACAGCAATGGTAGAGTCGCCCTTTGCTTTATCCATTCCATAAGCAAGTGCAGCTGCAGTCGGCTCATTGATAATCCGCTTTACTTCTAGACCGGCGATTTTACCCGCATCTTTAGTTGCTTGACGTTGAGAATCATTAAAGTAGGCAGGCACTGTAATAACCGCTTCTGTCACTTCTTCACCAAGATAATCTTCGGCGGTCTTCTTCATCTTCGCCAAAACTTGTGCAGAGATTTGAGGTGGCGCCATCTTCTTACCCTTAACCTCGACCCATGCATCACCATTATCTGCTTTGGCAATTTTGTAAGGGACCATCTTGATATCGCGTTGAACGACATCATCTTCAAAACGACGGCCAATTAATCGCTTAATAGCAAAAAGTGTATTGGTTGGATTGGTTACCGCTTGACGTTTAGCGGCTTGGCCGACAATGATTTCATCATCCTCGGTATAACCAATAATAGAAGGTGTTGTTCTATCACCTTCTGAATTTTCAATAATTTTAGGGGTATTGCCTTCTAAAAATGCAACACAGGAATTGGTAGTACCTAAGTCGATTCCGATAATTTTGCTCATTGTTCTCTCCAGTCTTCAAACTAAACCCTGCAATTTGCGCTTCGCGCTTCACTCTTTGCAGGGCGGGGTTAATTATTTACTGCTGTCTATATAGGCTCTAAAAATTTGCTTTCAAGAGGCCTTAAGCAGTTTCATCAATTTTTGGTGTATTGCCTGGCTTAGGTTTTGAAACCATCACCATTGCAGGTCTAAGCAAACGACCTTTTAATGTGTAACCTTTCTGCACAACCGCAACGACTGAATTTGGCTCTACGTCAGGGTTTTCTAACATCGACATGGCTTGGTGTAAATTGGGATCAAAGGGCTCTCCATTTGGATCAACAACTTCGATGCCTTCCTTCTTGAGCGCATCAACCATCATTTTATGGCAGATACCGACGCCATCCGAAATCGCCTTGCTTGCTTCATCATTCGCCGCTTTTTCAGCAGACTCAACTGCCTTCTCAAGACCATCAGCAACGGGCAGCATGCTTTGGACAAATTTCTCTACGCCATATTTATGCGCATTCTCTAAATCAATCGACGCACGGCGACGAAGATTTTGCATCTCGGCTTCAGCTCTTAAAGCCACATCCTTCGATTTACTGGCTTCTTCGAGTGCTTGCTCTAATTTGGCTTGTAGACTCTCCATCGTATCTACTTCTGCTTTTTCTTCCGTCTTTTCATCCATCTTTTCATCTAAGGCTTCATTGCTATCAATGCCTTCAATATCAGCGCTTTCAATTTGCACATCTGCTAATTCAGATTCTAGCTCTGATATTGTTTCTCCAGCCTCTTTGGCAGGATTTTGATCTTGGGGTTTCGACATTCAGACCTCTCTCACGTCACTCGAGCAGCAGATAACCATGCTCGCTACTTATCAATACTTAATGTGGTGAGTGATATGGGGTTTACCCCTACTGCATTCAAGGGTATACAGGTAGAAAAACAGAACACAAATTAAAGAACCTACCCTTTAGGCCAATGTTGAATAACTATCGGTGATTTATTGCAGTCTAGACACTTAATTTGTTTAATGGCTACCTTCACTAAAACTAAGCAAATAGGAAAATCATGTTAAGCCACCTAACCGTGAGCAATTTTACCCTTGTAGATCGACTCGAAATCGAATTTTCGCAAGGCATGACGGTTGTAAGCGGAGAAACTGGGGCCGGCAAATCGATTATGCTCGATGCATTGGGCTTAACTTTGGGGGATCGATCAGACCTTGGGACAATCGGTCAGTATGGCGAAAAATCAGAAATTCTTGCCGGCTTTGACCTAAGCGAGAATCAAGCGGCCATTGCTTGGTTAGAAAAGAGATCCCTTTCCCAAGATCAGCCAGAATGCCTGCTACGGCGCGTCTTGGGCAAAGATGGACGCTCCAGAGGCTATATAAATGGCATCCCCAGCACAGTAAATGACATGAAAGCATTGGGCGAGTTATTAATCGACATCCACTCTCAACACGAACACCAATCCCTACTAAAGAAAGACACTCATAGACGACTGCTGGATGAATTTGGTGGGACAGCAAACAGCGCAAGCAAAGTGGATGCCCTTTTTCGGGAATTTCAAAGCCAAAAAGAAAAACTGACATCCTTAATCAATAGCAATACAGATCAAGCCGCTCGCCTACAGCTACTCTCCTATCAAGGGGAAGAACTAGAGCAACTCAACATTAAAGAGGATGAAACAGCGCGCTTAGAGAAAGAACAAAAAAAATTAGCCGGCGCAGAAACTATTCTGCAAAACTGCCAAGCAGTGCTCGACATATGTGGAGATGGAGAGGGTTTGATCGAACAACTGACCAAAAGCACCAAGCTTTTGAGCAATCTCTCGATAGAGGAAATTGGCCCGATTACCGAATTGTTTAACTCAGGAAAAATCCAAATAGAGGAGGCCATATTGGATTTATCACGATTCAGCAATGATTTTGATATTGACCCTAGCCGATTAGCAGAAGTAGAAGACCGCCTTACACTGATCTACGATCTTTGCCGAAAACACCGCATAGAAAGCTACGAAATCGCTCAATTGCAAAAAGACATCCAAGAAGAACTCGCCACATTAAGTAATATCGATAACGAAATTGAAGCGTGTGAAGCCTTGGTAAAAAGCACAAGGGATGACTATTTCACACAGGCGAAAAAGCTGTCCACCAGCAGAAAAAAAGCAGCAAAGACACTGAATAATCGCGTATCTAGCCAATTATCTGACTTAGGCATGGGAGGATCACAATTCGATATCGCATTGAAAACACTAGCAAAAGATCATCCCAACCCGAAGGGCATGGAAGATATAGAGTTTTTGATCAGCACGAATCCCGGACAAACACCAAAATCTTTAAACAAAATCGCATCCGGCGGGGAATTATCAAGAATCAGCTTGGCTATTCAAGTCGTTACAGCAGACACCTCAAAAGTCCCTACCTTGGTTTTCGACGAGGTTGATGTTGGCATCGGCGGCGGCATTGCTGAAGTTGTCGGCACTTTACTACGAAGCTTGGGAGAAAAAGCCCAAATTATTTGCGTAACCCACCTACCTCAAGTCGCAGCACAAGGCCATCAGCACCTTAAAGTCGCTAAATCCAGCGAAAGCAAATTGGTGACAACACAGGTGGCAGCACTAAGCGACAAAGAAAAGATTGCTGAAATAGCAAGAATGTTAGGCGGCATTGAGATGACAGATCAGTCACTTGCCCATGCTGAAGAGATGTATAAGGGTGGGCAAAACGCGGTATAATTTTTAATCAAGAGCAGCTTTCTATCAAGAGCAG
>JBLHIH010000082.1:0-16170 GCA_047616645.1 Flavobacterium sp.
GAAGTGGCGAAACGTCTAGATGATGTCAAAACCGAGAAGGACTCTGAATAGTGTATCCTGAGTATATAACAACTAAAAAAGTGGAGTCTTTATGTACGAGTATCAAACACTATCGACGGATTTCAGTGCTGGTGTCTTAACGGTAACCATCAGCAATCCGCCGATTAATGTGATGACACGCGAGCTATTTCAAGACTTGGCCTCGTTCACCGATGAAGTGGCCAAGGATAAAAGTGTAAAGGTCGTCGTTTTTGAAAGTGCTGATCCAGACTTCTTTATTGCACATTTTGACATTGCGTTAATCTTGACCTTTCCTACTGATAAGCCAGCTGTGCGGGAGGCGGGCTTATCGGATTTTCATCTAATGTGTCAAGGCCTGCGCACTATGCCCAAGGCAACCATTGTCAAAATGGCTGGCCGAGCAGGGGGTGGTGGCAATGAATTTTGCTCAGCCTGTGACATGCGATTTGGCATTCGCGGCGTGACGCGCATGAATCAAATGGAAGTACCACTGGGAATATTGCCAGGAGGCACGGGAACACAACACCTGCCTCGGCTCATAGGACGAGGACGCGCAATGGAAATGATTCTCGGTGGCGACGATCTTGATGCGGAAACCGCAGAAAAATGGGGCTATCTCAATCGAATTTTTGATTCAGCAGAATTATTGAATGAGTTTGTTGATCAATTGGCCAACCGGATTGCCCTTTGGCCAGCAGATGCAATTGGGCTTGCGAAAGCATCCGTACTGAACAGCGAGTTACCTTTAGATGAAGGCTTGAAAGAGGAAGCTTACCTCTTTCAACAAACACTGCGCCTCGATGAGGCTCAGCGTAACATGAAACAATCGTTGGTGATGGGCGCGCAAACACGGGAAGGAGAGCTGCGCATTAACGAACTTGTGGTTGAAGTTGCAAAAGAGACTGCAAAGGATAAGATTTAGAGGGAAACTTCTGAAGCACTTCGCCCCACAATACGACGATAAATGTCTGGGTCAGTTGCGCCTTCAGTACCAATGACGAGTACTCGACTATTAGCATCTAAGCCAAGATTACGCTTAAGCTCTGGGCGATATTCTGCCGCCATCAATGCCGATAGACCTGCGACCGCTGATTCACCAGCGACAATGGGATCGGCCCCTGCCAAACCGTCGGCAAGTTGAACCATAACTGGAGCAACCAGCTCATCTGCTATGGTCATAAAGTCATCGACACAAGCATCCAAAATTTTCCAGGCAAGATAAGATACTTCACCGCAAGACAAACCCGCCATGACAGTCTCCTGGGTAATATTGACAAGGGTTGGTTGTCCGTTCACTGCACTTTGGTATAAGCAATCCGCCCTATTGGGTTCGACCACAATAAAGCGTGGGCGACTTTTACCCAATTTTTGCCATAGAAAACCACAAACAGCACTGGCAAGCCCACCTACTCCACCTTGCAAAAATACATGGGTCAAAGCCGAATCAGAATGATTTTCCTCCTCTAAAGATTCCAATACCTCCTCCATAAAAACTGCATATCCAGCGACTACATTTTTCGGTATATCAACATAAGCAGGATTAGAAGTATCAGAGACTATAAACCAACCATTATCTTGCGCGTCGTTGGCAACATCATTTACAGATACATCATAGTTGCCGCTGACTCTGGTGACTGTGGCGCCAAATGCTTCCATCGCCGCCTTTCGACCTTCACTGACTTCTGCATGAATGTAAATGATACATTGGCAACCAAAGAGCTGAGCACCCCAAGCAACAGAACGCCCATGATTTCCATCTGTTGCTGTCGCGACTGTTATTTTCGCGGCAAATGCTTTAAGACCGCCACTACGAATTTGATCAAATGTAACCTCACGCTGCATTGTTTTAGAGAGCTCTTTCTGTAATAAACACAAAACAGCATAAGCGCCGCCTAAGGCTTTAAAACTTCCCAATCCAAAGCGAGTCGATTCATCTTTGTAATAGACAGCAGCAACCTCGAGCTTTTGAGCTAGTCCGCCCAAGCGATGTAATGCTGTACTTGCGTAGTTAGGCCACTGTCTAATTTCAGTAGTAGCCGTACTTATTGCAACTGGGTTCATAATATCATTCAGCGCCAATGGCCAGTCGCTGCGCTCTTCGACTTTATGATTATGAAAATATTGAACAGGGCTATTTTTAAATGGAAAATTTGTCATTCATTGGTTTCCGCAGTATTAGGTGCCAATTGTGATTGCACTAATTCAACCCAAAAATCAGCCCCTGTTACCAGGATCTCATCATTAAAGTCATATAGGGGATTATGCAAACTGGTCGATCCTGGGCCTTTATCTCCATTACCCAATAATAAATAGGCGCCTGGTGCCTCCTTCAGCATCCAACCAAAATCTTCTGATGTCATCACGGCACTGCCATCAGTGATCACATTCTCTCCACCGATTAATTTGCGAGCCACACTAGCTGCTATTTCGGATTCCTTGAGTGAGTTAATGGTGGGTATGAAATTATGTTGATAGCTGAAAGTATATTGCGCGCCGTAGCTTTCGCAAATACCCCTGACTATGCGTTCCATTGTTGCCTCTATGTGTTTTTGTACTTCTATCGTTAGCGAGCGAGTATCCCCTTTGAGTATAACCTGCCCTGGTACTACGTTAACGGTTCCGTTAGTAATAAACTCGGTAAACGACACAACAGCATTATCCATTGGGTTCAGCGTTCTTGAAATAAGAGATTGCATGGCCGTCACAATCGCAGCAGCGACAACAATCGCATCGACACCGAGGTGTGGCATTGCTGCATGATGTCCAACGCCGTTGACGATAATTTCAAAATTGTCTTCGGCTGCCATAATAGAGCCTGCACGTATCGCAAACTTTCCCACACCAAGCGAGGGGAAGTTATGAATAGCATACACAGCATCGACAGGAAATCGTTCAAACAAACCATCAGCAAGCATGGCCTTCGCGCCTTCTCCATGCTCCTCTGCTGGCTGGAAAATAAATACTATTGTACCGTCAAACCTCCCTTGCTCGGCTAAATGCTGCGCAGCACCTAATAGCATCGCTGTATGGCCATCGTGACCACAGGCATGCATCTTATTGTCCTCTCGCGAACAATGCTCGAAAGTATTTTGTTCATGAATTTTGAGGGCATCCATATCCGCACGTAAGCCAATTGAGCGTTGACTATCACCCTTCTTGAGAAGGCCAACAAGCCCCGTATTGCCAATACCTTGATGAACTTCGAGCCCAAATGAGATAAGCAATTTAGCAACCTTCTCGGCAGTACGGTTTTCCTCAAAACCGAGTTCTGGGTGGCGATGGATGTCATGCCGCCAAGTTTTCATCTCAGCATAGCGAGAATGGGTGTGAGGCATACTCTAAATTACCCTAGTATTATTAAACTCAAGAATAACCCCTAAAACGTCAAGATACCTGCCCAAACTGCTCAGATTGATATAATGGGCAGCCATGCATGCTTAGATAACCTACACCATCAAATAAGCACTAGTGATAGTGAAATGCTAGAGATCTAGACGGTCTACGGAGCGTACAAGCGGTATGATAATTACTATAGTTATGTTATGACACAAAATATTGGAACAATTGACAGAATCACGCGATTTGTTATCGCATTGGTACTATGCGCATTGATGATCCAAGCAGAATCATATGGCTGGCTGGAACTCATATATAGCATACTTATTCTCTGTTTGGCATATAACACCGTCTTTGCTTATTGCTACGGTTGGTCGTGGCTCGGCATCAATACTTGCTCACTGAAAAATAGAAGCGGTAAGAAGTAAGTTCAACAGGACACAATAGCAGGTGGTTTGATACCTACCAGCACGAAAATGAAACATGCGCTTTGTTTTCATTATTTTCCTAAAACAACGATCCACGCCTAAAGCCTACGTTATTCGTCATGATTCGCATGATTTATTGCTCTGGCATCTTCCTTCCAGCCTGCGTTTAATGGTATTCATCAAGTTTAGCGATTTCGCATTTGGAGAACTATATGGCAAGCAACGCTGCTACCAACCTCGGTTTTGACCCTGACGAGCTACGAGCGAAGTATCGTACTGAGCGCGACAAACGCTTGCGCAGTGATGCAAATGGCCAATACCTTGAGGTAAAAGGGGACTTTTCTCACTACGTCGATGACCCTTATATAGAAACCAAAATTGAACGCGAACCCCTTGAAGATGAAGTTGACGCCATTGTTATCGGCGGCGGTTTTGGCGGATTAATCGTTGGCGCTCGGTTGCGTGAATCAGGCGTCGAAAAGATTCGCATAATTGAAAAAGGCGGAGACTTCGGTGGCACATGGTATTGGAATCGCTATCCCGGTGCCGCCTGCGATGTGGAATCGTATATTTATTTACCACTATGTGAAGAATTGAATTTCGTACCAAAGGAAAAGTACACCCATGCACCTGAGATTCTAGCCCATAGCCGTGCAATCGGTGAGAAATTTGACCTGTATAAAGATGCCTGCCTCCAAACAGAAGTCAGTAGCATGGAATGGGAGGAGAGCAGTAAGCGATGGATTGTCACAACCAATAGAAACGATCGCATGAGGGCGAAATATGTTGTGATGTCGAATGGTCCATTAAACCGACCTAAGCTTCCAGGGATCGAAGGCATCGACACGTTCAAAGGCCATACCTTCCATACCAGTCGTTGGGATTACAACTACACAGGCGGAGGCCCTGAGGGAAATTTAACGGGTTTGAAGGACAAGAAAATTGGCATCATAGGCACAGGCGCTACAGCGATTCAGTGCGTACCCCACCTTGGTCGCAGTGCAGACGAGTTGTTTGTTTTCCAACGTACACCATCATCAGTAGACGTGCGAGCAAATCGCCCAACTGATGCAGAGTGGAAAGCGAGCTTGAAGCCAGGGTGGCAGAAAGAACGCATGGATAACTTTAACGCATTAGTCTCAGGCGGTTTTGCAGAAGTCGATCTTGTTAATGATGGCTGGACCGAGATTATCCGTAACCTGGCCTCTATGGTGAATTTTAAATCTGACACACCACTTCCCATGGCAGAAATCGCGGAAAAAATGGAGTTAGCTGATTTTCAAAAAATGGAACAAATTCGCGACCGAGCCCAAGCGTTGGTGGATGATCCTAATACCGCCGAAGCACTGAAACCTTACTATCGACAGTTCTGTAAACGACCTTGTTTCAACGACGAATACCTGGAAACCTTTAACAACCCAGGCGTTAAGCTAATAGACACTCAAGGTAAGGGTATTGATCGTATTACAGAGAAAGGCATAGTCGCCAATGGTGTTGAATACGAATTGGATTGTATTGTATTTGCAACAGGTTTCGAAGTAGGGACAGAATATACCCGCCGTTCGGGTTACGATGTGATAGGTCGAAACGGACAGAGCCTAAAGGAGAAGTGGCAAGACGGTATACGTAGTCTACATGGTATTCATACACACGGATTCCCAAACTGTTTCATTATCCATACTTCCCAGGCAGGATTTACGGTGAACTTCCCCCACGCGATGAACGAGCAGGCAAAGCAGATCGCCTACATTCTTGATTACTGTAAGCAATCGAATGCTGAAGTGGTTGAAACAACCATCGAAGCGGAAGACGAGTGGGTCGAGACAATCAAAAGTTTATCTCGTTTTAGTCAGAGCTTTCTGGAATCCTGTACGCCGGGTTACTACAACAACGAAGGTAAACCGAACCCCAAGAGTATTCAGAATGGCGCCTATGGTGGAGGACCCGTTAAGTTCTTTGAAGAAATGGATGCATGGAGAGAAGAAGGTACCTTGGCAGGCATGAAACTAAGCTAAAACTTAATCCATCAATTAAGAGCGATGCGATGATAAAGAGTGATGCCAATAAGCTACTTAAAAAAAACAAGGCGCTTAACCATCTTGAAGATAAAAAAGTTGTTTCCCATACGCAACGCCAATCGGGTAAGTGGTTCATCAATTCCATCATGATGGATGGATACGACGTGCCGTTTAAATATAAGCGCTTAAAGCAATATAAAAACTTGGTTGGCGCACACGTTAACGTAACCTATTACCCAGTAACTGAAACAGTCGCAGACTTACCCTTCGAGACGATGAAAGTGGTCAGGATTCGTATTGCCTAAACCTTTTCCCGAAACCTCAGCTAGTTACCTTTGGGCTCGCAATGGCATCTCCTCGATAAACTTCAAAGTTAAATCCCTCTTTCCGATAGATTGTCACATAGTAGCCAGCGACCAATAGTTGACAATACAATGTCATCGCCAGTTGCCTGTATGCATGAAGATCAAACGCTTGAAGTGATATTGTCACCATCGCGTAAAGGGTGAGCGCAATGCATACGAGCCACATTTGCTTCGCCGTATGCCGAATCCTGCGCATTCGGTCTTCGTCATCAATGTAAGGATCCTTAGATTTACCGAATAGATTCCAGATTATTACGCCACCCATAAAGGCATAGGTGCCAGCGATGATAAAGACGTTCGCGATCCCACCAAACCAAGGGTAGTTGAATTGCTCTACCCAATATATGAAGAAGCAGAATACGAGAAAAACGATACCCAAGATGCTTAGTTGTTCAATTGAAATAACGTCACTGAGTCGGCGTGGTCGAAGTGTTGCTTGTCTCGTGGTGCGCTCATCCGCCTCCCGCATCTTCCTCCATGTTCGAAAGGCAAACACTTCGAGGAGTATATAAGGAAGACCCTGCAGCATAAATATTGCCCAGACAATACCAGCATAATCCGTTTTTGTATCATCGGCATTGTAGACGAGCCAGAAAAATAGCCCAATCACGCTAATCGTAATATTAAGGTAAGCGAACATCAGAAGCGCGCGTTCGTACCACGAAGGCGATTTAGGATAGAGTCTAGGATAGTCTTGGGCAGGATGAGCTTGAATGACTCGCCGCGCCTTACTAACCACTCTCCAGGGAAGCCAGACGGAAATAAATAAGATTTGGCTCAAAAAAGCTAGATTGAAAATAATGTCACTTGGCATGTCGCCCTCCTTTGTCCTCGCCCTTCATCAAACTCGAAAATACAATACGAATCTCTGAATCAGTGGCGCCGGTCGCTTTAAGTTGGTTAATGGTTTGTTTAAGTTTTTCAACGATATTACTTTTAAAATCAATCGCACTATTCGCCACCGCGTTCTCGTGCACAAAAGTCCCACGGTAACCTTTCGTTACAATCACAGTGTCTCTTTCGAGAAGCCTATAAGCCTTAGCAACAGTTTTGTTGTTAATCTGCAGATCACCTGCCAACTGCCTAATAGATGGCAAGCTAGCACCTGGCTGCAGCTTACCTTGAGCTACAGTCTTTTTTATTTGATCAACAAGTTGTTCAAACAGCGGCATTTCCGCTTCTATATCGATGGTAATTTCCATATTGTGTTCTATCACTTAGGCAAATTTTTGTGTGCGAAGTGGTGACCCTAGACTAATCGAGAACTTTGCCTGCTGAGCAACACTTTTATCGACTAGCCTATGTACCATTTGAAGTAAGGGTACAACTGCATCATTGAAATTGCAAGCAAAGGCTACCTTTCTTTATAGGGTTGTTGAAACTAGGTGGGTAACAAGGGTTTGGTTTTTTAGCGGATGCAGAGGACATTTGCCGCTTCGAATATGCCGTTTTAGTGACCTCGCTAGAAGACGATGACCATCACCAGCACACATGCTAAATCTGATTATGTACAGAAAACCTTTGAACGGATTCTTTGATGGTTTGAAAGCAAATGCACCACAGTTAGCACCAGTGTAATGTAGAACCAGCAGGCATTTTTCGGATTAACTGGCGTTAAAAAAATGTTGCTTAGATGCGTTCAACTGAGGTTTTTAGCTTAAGTCACTAGGGGCTCAGTGTCCCCCTGATTCTAGGGGTAAAATCCGGCATTACCTGCGGCATTTTATTCAAGACTTCTTCAAGGGTGGCCTGGCCGGAAAACTCGAGCGTACTTAAGAACAATGGGTGATTGTAGTTTTTTTGCTTTCATGAATTTCTCACTCACAAGTTATTCCGTGACTAAAATAGTCTCTTCTAATTTTTACGCTTACTTAATTCACTTCTCTCGAGAACAAGAAGCAAAGCCCTCAATATTATTGTGATATTTATTATCCAACAATGTTGAGCAAGTGATCAACCCGACAGTCTGTAAGAAAGTAGATCCTTAGCTATTCAGACATTGACCATCCTTCAACGAAAAACTGCCCCACAGACTTATTTTCACAAAAAATTCCAATCAGGCTACTTTTAAAAACCGGGTAAATGCGGTTTAACTTTCCTATTCTCCAAAGAAGCAATTTGATAGATAAAAAACTCGTGATATTGAGATTGTTGTTGATCGTATCATAGCTAAAGAGGTAGATAAGTATCGTATAAGCCAGTCGATTGCGACTGCACTTAAAGAAGGCAAAGTTCGATAAGCCTACCATCAGGATCATGGGCTATGACCACACGATATTGTCTTCAAGAGGATGTGCTTGTATCCTTGAAAAAAAGCCAATAAGACTCACGGAGTTTCAATGGAAGGCAAGTACAAGCACATAACGGTTGAAAACCTAACGCCAAGACTCGCAGGCGAGGTTTCTGGTGTTGACCTTGGAAACCTCAACAAAGAAACTATGGATGAAATCAAGACAGCTTTTCTGGATCGTCAGGTACTGATTTTTCGTGATCAACAATTAACACGAAAACAACACAAAAAATTCGGACTACAGTTTGGAATTTTACAAACCCACCCTGCAAAAACTAATCTTGGTGTCCCAGGCGACCCCGAGATCTTCGATATTAATATAAACGCTAAAACCAAGGTCGCCAATGGCGAATCCTGGCACACTGACCTTTCCTGTGAGCCGATACCACCAATGGCATCAGCCCTTTACATCAAAGAGGTACCAGCTTCCGGAGGTGGTGATACGCTGTTTGCGTGTATGTATGAGGCCTATTCAACGCTTAGTGAACCCATCAAAGTATTGCTTCAAGGACTCACTGCCTTTCATAATGGATTCAAAGATTTACGTGCTTACGGCTACCAAGCAAAACCTGGAGATGTCTATCCTACAGCAAACCACCCGGTAGTGATTGCACATCCTGATACCGGACGACCCGTACTCTATGTTAATGAATCCTTTACTGAATGTATCAACGAGCTCTCACAACGCGAAAGTGACGCACTACTAGATATGTTGTATCGCCACATCGAAACGAACACGCGCTTTCACTGCCGCGTTAAGTGGCAAGTCAACACGCTGGTACTCTGGGATAATCGCGCCGTACATCATCATGCTGTGTGGGATTATTACCCGGAGTCTCGACGTGGTGAACGGGTGACCATAAAATGTCCTAAGGCGCATGTTGCCTGGAAGCACATCCATACCCTCCCTTGATATACCAAGAGTTATAGCGTTTACCTAGCATTAATGTGGAAAGAAAAATATTAGATTTACGATACTCGATCGTTTTAAGAAATTGTGGTTTATACTCTTGTTTCTCAGTTTTTGTGATCAATATTTTACAAAAACAATTCATACATTTATCAAAAATTGGACGAATAACACGTGACTGAACAGAAAAAAATCCGCCTTCGTGCGTTTGAAAATGCGCGTAGTCAGCGCCACATTACCAGCGAGGATCGATATCTATATAAAGCGCCGGTCCCTCAACATCACCTCGCTATCATTGGCACAGGTACCATTGGCCAAGAACACATGCGTGTCACCCACCTTTTAGGCCGTGCAAAAATCCATGGGATTTTTGATATCCAAAGCCACTCCATGGATATAGCAGCTAAGGAATTTTCTCGATACGACAGTCAAACCCTTGTCCGTTATGAGAGTATAGATGATCTCTGCGCCGACGATCGCGTTGATGCCATCTTGATTTGTACACCAAACTTCACTCACTTTGACGTCTTAAATACGGTCATTCATACAGGCAAGCCCATATTTCTTGAAAAACCCATGGCCACTTCACTCGCAGATGCTAAGGCAATTGCGGATATCTCGACTAGATATTCAAGCTTTATTCAAATCGGTTTGCAGTACCGTTATAAAGCACAGTATGTCGAAGCCTTTCATGAAGCGCTGGAAAGAAAAACGCTTGGATCAATAAAAACAATCAGTGTCAGTGAGTACCGCCCGCCTTTTCTAGACAAAGTTAAACAATGGAATAAATTTAATGTATTTTCTGGCGGAACACTGGTCGAAAAATGTTGCCATTATTTCGATCTGATTAACCTTATGGCGCAGGCACGTCCATGCAGAGTATTCGCTAGCGGCGGTCAGGCGGTAAATTTTTTGGACTTTGAAAAAGACGGAAAAAAATCTGACATTGATGATCATAGCTTTGTCATAATCGAATATGAAAATGGTGTACGAGCAAATTTTACATTGAATATGTTCTGCCCTGATTTCGACGAAGAAATGATTGTGGTAGGAGAACGCGGTCGACTAATCGCATCCGAGAAAGTCGCATTCCAACATCAAAAACCGACTAAGACATCCCTCACAATTGAGTTGGGAGAGCAGGCTGCATCACGCAAGCAAGATCTCGCTTACCCCGCTGTTATCGAATCCAGCGGTCATCACGGATCCACATACTATGAACATATCGCATTTCTTGATCAGCTTGAAGGTAAGCACGTCGCCAGCGCAACTGTTCAAGAGGGGATTTGGGCAATGGTCGTCGCTAGCGCCGCTCAGCAATCGATGCTCAGCGGAGAAGCTATCGACATAGCGGAATTTACAAAAGAACATGAACTTACAACTGTTCTCAAAGGGCAGGCATCAATATCAAGGAAACAATCGACATGACATTAAGATCTTGGGTAAAAGTGCATTCACTACATTTCATGCTGTTGGTAAAAAGGTAGGTCTATGTCAATCTTACAGGTAGAGCAAATTAATACCGAATCCCAGCAACAGCACGCTGATGTATTCCCACTGATCTACGCGAAAACAACGCGTGGGGACACACTAGTAGAATGCATTAAGTGGGTGGAACAAAATCGTAGGTTATTAGTCCAAAAACTCGCGACACACGGTGCAATTTTATTTCGAGATTTCCCCCTTATCGATGACAATGATTTTGATGCATTCTTGTCAGCCTTCAATCTACCAAATTTCACCTATGCAGACTCACTCTCAAATGCCGTGCGGCATAATCGCACATCAAAAGTATTTACCGCTAATGAAGCCCCGCCTTCGGTCTCAATTTACCTTCATCATGAAATGGCCCAGACACCCATATACCCAGCAAAGTTATTTTTCTTCTGTGAGCTTGCCGCAGAACAAGGTGGTGCCACGCCCCTTTGCCGATCAGATCTTTTACTTGAAAAACTTGAGCAACGCTTGCCAGATTTTATTGAAAATTGCGAAAAACTCGGTGTACGTTACTCCAACATCATGCCATTGAAGGACGATCCAAAGTCAGGGCAAGGGCGCAGTTGGTCTAGTACTTTGAGCGTCGATAACAAAGTTGATGCCGAAGCCAAACTGCAATCATTAAGCTACGAGTGGCAGTGGCAAAAAAATGAAACTTTGAAGGTTACTACACCGGTTTTACCCGCCATCAAGACACTAAAAAATGGAAGACGTGTTTTCTTCAATCAACTTATTGCCGCATTTAGAGGGTGGAAAGACAGTCGCAATAAATCCACCCGATCTATTTGTTTTGGCGATGGTTCGGAAATCTGCCAACAAGACATGGCAGTTGCCATAGACTTAGGTGACGAATTGTCTTACGACATGCAGTGGCATACAGGTGATATTGTGCTACTTGATAACCATTTAGTGATGCACGGACGCCGACCTTTTACGGGTGAGAGACGCGTACTGGCTGCGTTGGTGGCAGCATCGTAAGCTAGTTGGGATTAGTCCTGCTTAGATGTATTTCAAAATGAAATGACTTTTATTTATATCTAAAACCTATTTCGGCTGATAAATATTCAATTGCAAATCTGCTGCAGGTGTAAGTAATAGAGCAACAAAAATTGCAGTTAGCGTTGCCGCAATAACGAATGACCACTTTATCAGTACCAGCGGTGATGGCATGCTAGTAACTCTTGTAGTTTATATTTGTTGGTAGCGACCTTAACGAAAAGCATGATTAAAAACCATATCAGATAGTAACTGGACGACTATTCAACCAGTTTCCTAAGGTGGAAATTGGTTGTTAGGGCGTTCAGTATAGAGATAGACTTCACGTCCTCTTACCCTGCTTGGGTCATTGACACTATGCATATTTCGTGGAATCGAAACGTTTAAAACAGTCATTGCCTTAAAATAAAACGATAGAAAAAATAGATACTACCGTTATACTCGGAAGATACTCTTCGTTTTCAAAAAGAGGTATAAATAATGAACATGTTAACCAACAAAATAATCATTATTACCGGCGCAACATCAGGGATTGGTAAAGCCACGGCGATTGGAGCGGCCAAAGAAGGCGCCACAATAGTCCTAGCTGGTAGAAGGGAGAAAGAGGGCGCGGCAATCGTTAAAGCAATTTGTGCAGATGGTGGCAACGCAGAATTTGTCCGTTGTGATGTATTAGTGGAAGATGACATACGTTCCCTTGTAGAGGGCACTGTTAAAAAATTTGGGCGTTTAGATGGCGCATTCAACAACGCCGGTATCCTTGGTGGAGTGGGCAGTTTAGACCAACTACCCAATAATGAATTTGATCATGTATTCAACGTCAATCTGCGATCCCTTTTTTGGTCTCTTCAATATGAATCGGCTGCAATGAAAACACATGGAGGCACTATAGTGAACTGTGGTTCGGCTGCTAGTGTCGTCGGCGCTGCTGGTTTTGCTACCTATTCCGCAACTATGCATGCACTTGTTGGACTAACTAAAAGTAGCGCGATTGATAATGCACCGCTCGGCATACGCATCAATGCAGTTTTACCGTGACCAATCGAAACAGAAATATGGAATCCAAACCAAACAGGAGAAGAAATGAAAGAAGCATTTGGATGTGCAACACCTATCGGGCGAATCGGGCAACCGTCCGAAATAGCAGGTCCTGTCATATTTCTATTATCGGACAAATCTAGCTATATGATCGGCAGTTGTTTAGCAGTCGATGGTGGTTACGCCATTCAATAAAACACGTAAAAATTGAAACAAAAAATTAACAAACAGCTTCAGTGAAGTATATCCCTATCCCCTAAATTGGGGATTCGAGTCTGACTCATTATGGTGAGTATCTGCTTATCGGTACCAACGAAGATGACTATCAAGCTCTGAGCTGACTACTTTTTGGCATTGAATAATCGTCTATACTGAAGTAACACGCCAAGTCACTTAGCTGTGCGCAACAACTGATACTTTCAATTCAAGATAGTGATAAGAAAGCGGAAGATACTTTTTACCATCAACATCGAGTGATTGCTATTTTGAGCTTCCTTAGCGCCTTATAAGTTTTTTTAGAAAAACCGAGAAATTTAATCTATTCGATTGGAATTGCCTGAAGGATAATCAAGCTGATTCAATCCACGATGAGTCTTTACTAAGTCAGCAAACGGGATTAGAGGACGGGTTGATGCAACCTAAAGATGCCAAGAGACAAAATAATTCTGCAGCGTTGTTATTTGCGAGAGGAGACCAAGACAGGTATCTGTGATGGATTAAATCTCCCTAATGAGAATTTTGATCAAGTTGTTTGCCGCGTGCGACAACGGTTACGAGAAGTGGTGGCGTTCCAAGAACAAGATGTCTTATTCGCGCTTTTCTGGAACACCCCGCAGAAACGGGGTATTTCCGAGTAAACTTGATTATTGCAGCCCCTCTTCATTAATATCAATTTAAGATGACGATTTGATTTCCGTGGGCGATGACTCATCGAATGATGCTAGAATCATGATCGTAAACACTATTTCAAATGCGATGCCAATCACTAGTTAAGAGACTAATCTACCCATGCCAGGTAGAGGAAAGAAACCATGAGCAATCAGCAATCGGATAATATTTCACCACTCACGCAAGAAGAACTGTGCTTCTTTAAACAGTACGGCTACCTACTGAAAAGTCAGGCAGTTTCAATATCTGCATGCGAGCGGGCACTGGGTAGAATGTGGGAAACCGCGCCCGAAGGAATACTGAGAGATGACCCCTCAACTTGGAAGCCTATAGAGGCCTCAGTCGAGTCAGATGACGCCTTACTCATCAAACAGGGTACGCGTTGGCAACTACGTTCTGCCAGTACGGAGTCTGATATTATCGAACTCGCTTATAATCGTCAGATCTGCGCCTGGGCAGAACAATTGCTGGGGCAGGGTTCATTGGAAGAACCAAAAATCGACGGTAAACCCATGGGTTCTTGGGGTCCAGCGTGGCCAGGCGGCCCAGTGGATCCTGCATTGGGAGATGGCATAAGAGGTATTTACGCAACCCTACCCTGGGATAAATCCAAGCCCGTACCCGCAGATAGTCTTCACACAGACGGGCACCCCTTTCACCTTGGCGCCGTCTGCCTGCTTGAAGACAACCCACCCGGAGGAGGTGGATTTAAAGTGTGGCCTAAAAGCCATCATCGCTTCTACCCCTTGTTTCCCATGCAATACGACCAAACGCGAGTGCCATATTACGAACACTTGCCCTCCTTCAAAGGCATCATTCATCCTCCGGAGTACATAGACGAAGTAAAAGAAGTTGAAAGTGATACTCCACCAGTTGACTGTTATGGAAAAGCGGGAGATCTTGTGTTCTGGCATCATCGAATGGGACATATGGCAGGCACTAATACCTGCGAGCCTCCCTGCATCCGTCAGGCCGTGTTATTTGATTTCAGCAAAACTGATCTTGATAGCATGCGTCTAGCACCACCCCACGAGGATATGTGGCAGGATTGGGGACCAGAATTACAAGAGGCAGATGTGCCTGTTACGCGGCAACTGGCTGCTGAACAACGGCTCCCCGTAGTATTAGCAGAACAACTGGATTAACGCTAATTATACAACCTTGTTAGGCAGGGGGGAGTTCGAAAAAAACGCGTCCAAATTATTAACAGCAACCATTCCCATAGCTGTGCGAACTTCTTCGGTTGCGGATCCAATATGCGGCAAGAGTGTCACGTTATCCAACATAAGTAACTCGTCAGGGACATCAGGTTCATTCACGTAGACATCAAGACCCGCGCCGGCGATTCTGCCTTCAGTCAGCGCCGCTATCAACGCAGCTTGATCAATGCTGTCACCTCGCGCTGTGTTTATCAAATAGGATGTAGGCTTGAGTAAGGCAATATGATTAGCATTCACGGTAGGGGATGACCCACTCCCCGGCACATGTATCGACACTACATCAGCCAATGCCATCAGCTCATCAATCGTGCCTAAACGGGTCGCCTCAAAATCAAGGCCCGCAATCGGTGAACGATTGTAAAAGACGACCTTCATTCCCAAAGCAAATATCGCGCGGCGTGCGGTAGCTTGACCTATACGCCCCATACCGATGATGCCAATAACTTTGCCTTGCATGCTACTCCCTAAACCCTCTATAAGAGAAAACCCCTCCCATCGGCCCTCACGCAACTTAAGCTCGGCTGCATAGGCTCGCCGTGTGGCGCTCAATATCAATAACAACGCAATGTCCGCAGTAGCATCGGTCAGAACATCGGGTGTATTGGATACCCCAATGCCTTCGTCACACGCCGTTTTGGTATCGATATTACTGTAGCCGACGCCAACGTTAGCAATGAATTGAACTCGACGGTTACTCGATTGCAGTACCTTCGCATCGAGGGGATCACTTACTGTTGATACCAAGGCATCGAACTTCGACATCGCAGCAGATAACGCTGCTTTGCTCATAGCCTGGTCAGTAGTATTCAGACTCACGTCATAGGTTGAACGCAAACGATTTTCCACCATGGCTGGTAGCTTTCGAGTCACTAATACTTTCGGCGATGTGTTCTCCATACTATCAAGTCCTTTGTGCTTCGAACTTTGCCCAAGCAGCTTTGGATTGGCTAGACTTTAACGGACACATAAACTCAAGTAATGTTAACTGAAGTATGAGGTGTGTCACGATGAAATCAAGTCAAAATAAATCGCAGAGCTATTCTCCAGAATTTAGAGAAAGCGCTGTAAAACTCGCCAGGCAGAGTGAATATTCTGTAGCTGCGACGGCCAGAGAGCTAGGCGTTAATGTTAACACCCTACACACCTGGATTAAGAAATATCAT
>JBLHIH010000083.1:0-15936 GCA_047616645.1 Flavobacterium sp.
GACTTACCCCCCGATGCTAACACTTTGGCTAAGACACCTATCTCAAGTACTAGTGGTACTACTAGAAAAGTTATTGATGCTCAAACTGTGTCGACGGCAAAAAATCAAGCAACAACCATTTCAGATTTGCCAACAGTCGCGACTACTGGTCCTACTACCTTTGCTACCAATGGTGATGAACTAGAATTTCAAGCATTGGATGCAGAGAAACAGAATCGATTGCGAGAGTATCTTAATCGACATGAGCGGGTAACACGGAAAAATCCGCTTTCTCGAACTGTTGTCTATCCTCCCAAGCCAACGCATAACTGATCAATGCTTAACTCTCTTCGCCAGGGCTCTCTTCAAACTATCGGATTCGTCGCGCTTGTCATTGCTAGCAGTGCAAGTTTTGCGATGGAAGAGCCATTGCCAAATAAGGAAGATGGAATCAAATGGCTCGAGCTGATGGACAAGGCTTTAGTCGAGCAGAATTATACTGGTACTTTTGTTTTTGCCCGCGGGTCTCATTTTGAAACCATAGAGATAGTGCATCAATTTAAGGATGGAGAAGAGCTGGAAAGACTGACCAGTTTGAATGGCGAAGAGCGCGAAATTATTCGTTCAAACGGCCAGACAGTTTGTTATCACATTGAAAGTGAAAACCTCGATTTATCTCATGCAATGCCAATGGGTCCTTTTTCTCATAACTTCCGAGAAAAGCTGAGTGTAAACCAAGCTTTGTATAATATTAGCGTCCACGGTTCAGATCGTATTGCTGGCCACGATGCAATGCGTATCGCCATTAGCCCACTTAATGCCAATAGATACGGATATCGACTATGGGTTGACTCAAAAACTGGGCTGTTGCTTAAGTCAAATTTGGTGAACGATGGCCGTATATTAGAATTTTTCCAATTTTCCCAAGTCAGTATTGGGGAAGACATCAATGAACCTCAACTTATTGCATCTCTTAAAGGGGATACGGTTCAACATACACTCTCTACACTGGAGCAAGAAATAGCGCGACAGAAAGCGGTCAAACACGACTGGCGTGTCGCATGGGTTCCACGAGGATTTAAGAGAGTGAAAAACAATAATACCGGCATGTCCTTTACAGATGGTATCGCCACGTTGTCAGTATTTGTCGAGAGCACACCTAAATCGACACTCGGCAATACGCAAGCGCTCATCGGTGGCACAGTCGTGATCACAAGACATGTGAAAGGAAGTTCTAAACAAATCACGGTAGTCGGCGAAGTCCCCTTAGAGACTGCCAAGAAAGTAGCCGAATCTGTTGAGCCTATCATCTACTAACGAGTTTATGTACATCCAGAAATCAAAAACGTCGAACTAGGCGTTCCCAGATACTTTCCTTGTAAGCTCTTGAATTAACTACATAAAATTTATAAACCATTTGACATTTTCAAGCAGGTATACCGCTTTCAGGACGGGAACTAATTTACATGATATCTCGACGCGTCAAAGTGCTTAGTCGTAGCTCTGAACATACAAATATGATTTTCGAAACCCCCTGTCTAGGGTGTAAACAATTTTGTAAGAAACAAATTAAGCTTTCTTTGCACAAGTCGTTTCTGCCATCTAGTTCAGCGAGTCATATTGAGTTTTCCATTAATATGAACAGTCAACTATCCCTATTGTTAAACTCTCTGCTCTTACCTTTATTGGGGTTTGTGCTTGGTGCTGTTGTTGCAGAAAGCCTTGGAAGCGCAGAAGTACAAGTGATTTTGTGTTCCATGATAGGCTTAATCATTGGTATTCTACTATGTAGAAAAATTTCAATTTCTTGTCTAAAAATTAAAGAGGTATTGTGATGGTTTTTTTCGTTCTTCAGAGAAAAGCGAGATATATAACAGCCGTTGTTTATGTGGCTTTTTTCTCATTGACTGCCTCAATCGCAGCCGATGCTAGATCCATGCCTGAGTTTACGTCCTTAGTTGAAAGCGCATCTCCAGCAGTTGTAAACATTACCGCTACGCGTTCGCGACCTTCTCTAGGGGAGATTAATAATCAAGAAGTCCCTGAGCTTTTTAAACGTTTTTTTGACGGCCAGGGGCGCAGATCGATGCCTGCTCCGAGACCAGCAGTAGGTTCAGGTTTTATCATTTCCGCCGATGGTTACATACTCACTAACAATCATGTTATTCAAGGTGCCGATGAAATTCTGGTTGCTTTAAGTGACAGACGAGAGCGAGTAGCAGAATTAATTGGTGCTGATCCAATGTCAGATCTTGCATTATTAAAGATTGATGAAGTAGATCTACCGGCTGTTGAATTTGGTAAATCGGAAAGTTTAAAAGTGGGTGAGTGGGTGATGGCAATCGGTTCTCCATTTGGCTTCGAGCACTCAGTCACGGCCGGAATTGTAAGTGCCAAAGGCAGAAGCTTACCGGATGAAACCGGGAACTATGTTCCTTATATTCAAACCGATGTTGCCATTAACCCAGGTAACTCTGGAGGACCGCTATTAAATCTGGAGGGAAAGGTAGTGGGTATCAATTCGCAAATATTTACCCGTTCAGGGGGTTTCATGGGTTTGTCTTTTGCCATTCCCATCGATGTTGCACTAGAAGTAGTTACTCAGCTCAAGGAAAAAGGAAAGGTTTCTAGGGGCTGGTTAGGCGTTCTTATGCAAAGGGTTGACCATGACTTAGCAGAGTCTTTTGGCCTTGATCGGGCTGTAGGGGCGCTAGTGACCCAAATAGTAAAGGACAGTCCGGCGGACTTAAGTGATCTTGAGGAGGGAGATATCATCCTCGAATTTAATGGGCAGGAAATTGACCTTTTCTCCGATCTTCCTCATGTGGTAGGTCGAGTTGAAGCGGGCTCTATAGCTAAAGTCGTTATTATGCGTAGTGGAAAGCGTAAGGAAATCGACATTAAAGTGGGTTTGTTACCTAGCCGAGGTGAGCGCTTAGTGGGTTCTCGAGGCGCAAACCGCCTTGGATTGACGGTTGAAAGGCTTAACGCTAAAGCGGCCAAAGATGCAGGTGTGGATCGAGGTGTACTGGTTAGTCAAGTGGGTAGTGGTCCGGCTGAAACTGCGGGCTTTCAAACTTCTGATGTGATTACCACCCTAGATGGTGAAGGAATAGAGTCTGTTTCCCAATTTGAACAAAAAGTACTTGAATTGCCAGCAAACGAGGCGATTTCTGTTCGTGTGGTGAGAGCAGCAAGACCAGAATTCCTCGTGATTAAAATCGTAGAATAATATAGACTCCACGGCTTTGTTTTCTCTTCTAGGTTTTGTAACTCAAAATAGTTAATGCCAGATCCACTATACATTCGTAATTTCTCAATTATCGCCCATATCGATCACGGCAAGTCGACCTTGGCTGATCGTTTTATTCAGATTTGTGGCGGCCTTAGTGAACGGGAAATGAACTCTCAAGTTCTAGACTCAATGGATATTGAGCGAGAACGCGGCATCACTATCAAAGCGCAAAGTGTCACGCTCTTTTACGATTCGCAAGACGGCAATCAATACCAATTTAATATTATTGATACGCCTGGACACGTGGATTTCAGCTATGAAGTCTCTCGATCATTAGCCGCTTGTGAAGGCGCACTGTTGGTTGTTGATGCGGCACAAGGCGTTGAAGCTCAGTCCGTAGCAAATTGTTACACAGCTATTGAACAAGGGCTTGAGGTGCTTCCTGTACTTAACAAAATCGATTTGCCTCAAGCTGATCCTGATACAGTTTGCCAAGAGATCGAAGAGATAATTGGTATCGATGCGACTGCCGCTTTGCATGTGAGTGCTAAACGTGGAGACGGTATAAAAGAATTGCTTGAGCAAATTATAGAAGTGATACCGCCTCCTGTAGATAGGAGAAATGAACCGACTCAGGCGCTAATAATTGACTCGTGGTTTGATAACTACTTAGGTGTTGTCTCTTTGGTCCGAGTCGTGCAGGGGAAAATTGCTAAAAAAGACAAAATCATTCTGAAATCCATCGGTAAAGTTCACCAAATAGATTCTGTTGGCATATTTACGCCAAAACGAGTCGAGACTGGAATACTGAGCGCAGGTGAGGTTGGTTTTATTGTAGCGGGTATCAAGGACGTAAAAGGCGCTCCTGTCGGTGATACGATTACCTTAGCGTCAGATCCAGAGGTATCGAGTCTTAAGGGATTCAAGAAAGTAAAACCCCAAGTTTTCGCTGGCATGTTTACAGTAAGTGCCGATGATTTTGAGGATTTTCGAGATGCTCTTGAAAAACTCACATTAAATGATGCATCGCTCGTTTACGAACCGGAAAGCTCAGAAGCCTTAGGTAACGGCTTTAGGTGTGGCTTTCTTGGCATGTTACATATGGAAATAGTTCAAGAAAGATTAGAAAGAGAATACGATCTTGACCTTATTACCTCTGCTCCAACCGTCATTTATGAAGTGGTTGATAAACGCGGCGAAACACGACGTGTCGATAATCCATCACAACTTCCCGACCCTTCTACAATTCAAGAGATGCGTGAACCAATAGTCACGGCAAATATTCTCGTCCCCCAGGAATATTTGGGTAACGTGATCAGCCTGAGTGTTGAACGCCGTGGAATTCAAAAAGATATGCAATTTGTTGGTAAGCAAGTTTCTATCACTTACGACTTACCAATGAACGAAGTTGTATTAGACTTTTTTGACAAACTAAAGTCGGTGAGTCGAGGGTATGCTTCTTTAGACTATTCTTTTGATAGATTTGAGGTCTCGAATTTGGTTCGTCTAGATGTATTAATCAATGGTGATAAAGTTGATGCATTAGCCATAATTGCACATAGAGATGATGCTCGAAATAAAGGTTTTGTACTGACAAAAAAAATGAAAGAGCTTATTCCCAGGCAAATGTTTGACGTCGCTATTCAAGCGGCTATTGGCGGGCAAATTATTGCGAGGCAAACCGTTAAAGCCCTGCGAAAAAATGTTACCGCAAAATGTTATGGCGGTGATATCACACGTAAGAAAAAATTGTTAGAGAAGCAAAAAGCCGGTAAGAAAAGAATGAAACAGGTAGGTAATGTTGAAATCCCTCAAGAAGCTTTTCTTGCAGTGTTGAGAGTTGATAAATGAGTATTAATTTTCCCCTGATATTGGTCTTAGCAACTTCCTTCACAGGTTTAGTGTGGTTGATCGAAATATTTGTTTTAAAACCCAAAAGAGAACCGCTGAGCGCTGATCCAGAGACTGGCTCTCGAGAACCCCTGATCGTCGAGTATTCGATATCCTTTTTCCCCGTATTGTTTGTCGTGCTGGTACTACGATCTTTTCTCGCAGAACCTTTTCAAATTCCTACGGGATCGATGATACCGACTCTGAAAATCGGAGACTTTATTTTAGTGAATAAATTCGCCTATGGCATTCGCCTTCCGGTAATAGGAACCAAAATAATTGATATTGGGGAACCTAAGAATGGCGATGTAATGGTGTTCATCCCCCCTCACGAGGATCAGTATTTTATTAAGCGTGTTATTGGCATACCGGGAGATACCATCCGTTATGCAGAGAAAAAGTTAACTATTAATGGCGAAGAGCAGTCCCAGACTTTTATAGCGAAAATACCGCCAAATCAGCCAGAATATCTTGTTTTCGAAGAGATAGTTGGCGGCGTTGATCATATTATTCACAAAAACATATATCGTGATGACCGTGTCCAAGAGTGGATAGTGCCTGAAGGGAAATACTTCATGATGGGGGATAATAGGGACCAAAGTAGTGATAGTCGGTATTGGGGTTACGCTTCAGAGGAATATATTGTTGGCCAGGCATTTGCCATATGGCTAAATAAGGAGCCAGGGCTTAAAATACCAGGGTTTTCCAACAATGGTTGGATAAAGTAGCGATTGAATTAAACATAAATCGAGGGAAATATAATGCTTTCCAAAAAAGAAGGTGGTGCAAGCCTCGCTGGTTGGTTGTTTATGTTATTGGTTCTTGGGACTGTTGCAACTGTGGGTACCAAGCTAATACCACTCTATGTTGATCACAATACCATTTCCAACCTCATGGATAAAATGGCAGCCGATGATGGTTTAGCTGATAGGCGGAAGGCAGTTCTTATTAAATTGATGGAAGGACGTTTAAAACTGAATAATATTCGGAACTTTCCTCTGGATGAAAATATTGTTGTTGAAAGAACAAAAAACGGTACCAATGTCATATTAAACTACGAAATTCGCGTTGCGTTTTTTGGCAACGTAGACTTAGTAGCCTCATTTGGCAAAGAAATTGAACTGCGAAAATAGAAGCAGGTAACGAGTGCTTAGTAAATCTAATAGCTTAGTTAAACTGCAGAAACGTCTAGCTTATACCTTTACAGATGAAGGTTTGCTAAGCCAGGCACTCACACATCGTAGTTTTAGCTCACATAATAACGAACGCCTAGAGTTCCTCGGTGATTCGATTCTCAATTTCGCCATTGGTGAAAGCCTTTATAATAGATTTAATTTGGCCAATGAAGGACAGCTCAGTCGTCTACGAGCAAAGTTAGTGCGACAGAGTACGCTTGCAGATCTAGCCAGAGATTTTGGCTTAGGTGACTACCTGATTCTTGGAATCGGAGAATTAAAGTCCGGTGGCTTTGAGAGAGACTCAATATTATCAGATACAGTTGAGGCTATTATTGGGGCGATGTATCTAGATACAGATTTAGCATTCGTTCAAAACCATGTTGTTACTTGGTTTGAGTCTCGGCTAGACCAGTTGTCTCTTGATAAACCCTTGAAAGATGCGAAGTCACGTCTACAAGAATATTTACAAGGTCGTAAGATCAATTTGCCTACTTATGAAGTTGTTAACATTACTGGGCAATCTCATGAACAAATTTTTCTTGTAGAATGCCAATGTGAGCTTTTCGAGAATAAAGTGAGTGGGCAAGGTAGCAGTCGTAGAATTGCTGAACAAAATGCAGCATCAACAGTGCTAAGTTATTTAGGTATCGAGTTTGACAGTGAATAAATTAACCCGTCGTTGTGGATACGTTGCGATTATTGGTCGACCAAATGTTGGGAAATCAACATTGCTAAATTATATTCTTGGTCAAAAGTTGAGTATAACGTCGAAAAAGCCGCAAACGACACGTCATAAACTTCTGGGCATTAAAACTTCAGAGAGTGCGCAATTACTCTATGTGGATACTCCCGGCATTCATGGAAATGAAAAAAGAGCCATAAATCGATACATGAATAAGACGGCAAAAAGTGTTGTGCGTGATGTCGATGTTGTCATATTTGTTATGGATAGAACAGAATGGCATTCTGATGATCAAGTTGCTGCGGACTGTTTGATAGGCGCAAAAGCAAATATAATTGTCGTCGTAAACAAAGTTGATCTTCTTAAAGATAAAACGAAACTCCTACCTCATATTCTTGAGCTTCAAGGTAAGTTCCCCGATGCGCATATCGTGCCTGTATCTGCTGAGAACGGAGATAATCTCGATGCTCTGGAGAAACTTGTTGAGCAAAATTTGCCCTATGACAATTTCCTATTTCCAGAAGATCAGGTTACAGATCGCAGTGAACGTTTTTTAGTTTCTGAAGTGATTCGCGAAAAAATCATGCGTCAACTAGGCGAAGAAATTCCTTATGCTGCGACAATTCAAATTGAAAGTTTCAAGAATATAAAAAATATTTTGCATATTGATGCCTTGGTTTTTGTTGAGCGAGATGGACAAAAGGCAATCCTCATAGGAAAAGGCGGGGCAAAGTTAAAGAGAATTGGTACGGATGCTCGTCGAGGCATAGAAAAGTTGTTGGATCAAAAAACCATGTTACGCCTTTGGGTGAAAGTTAAGACTGGGTGGTCTGATGATGAAAGGGCATTGAAGAGCTTGGGATATGACGACATCTAGTCGTGATAGCCATTTAACGCCTGCATATATCCTACATAGTCGTAGATACAGAGATACGAGCTTGTTAGTAGATTTGTTTACTGCACGCGACGGGCGTATTTCTGCGATTGTTCGTGGGGGTGGGAAGGCAGGTAGTAACTTTGCTCAGGCTTTTTCACCATTGTTGATTTCATATCGCGGACGCGGTGAGTTAAAAACGACCACAAAGATTGAGGTATTGAGTGGCTCCAATCTCTCTGGCAATAACCTATTTGTTGGTATGTACGTAAATGAATTACTCGTCCGCCTACTAGGTAAGTTCGATGCAATGCCAGATTTATTTGAGTCTTATCAGGGCTTGTTAGAGACCCTTGCATCAACGGGTCAAATAAGTAGACAGTTGCGGGCATTTGAGTTTTTACTGATTGCTGAATTGGGTTATGGTCTTACCTTTGATGTGGAGGCTGGAGGAAATCAAGCAATTGAACATCATCTTTTTTATCGTTTTGTTGCGAATCAAGGTTTCTATTTAGCAAAAGCAGATACGCCTCATACCTATTGTGGTTCACATCTGCTTGCACTGGCAAGGGGGAGCTTAGACTCGCCGGGAGTTGATTCCACTGCTAAGCAGATCATTAGATCGTCCTTTGATCATCTGCTGGGGGGGAAGCTTCTAAAAAGTAGATCCTTATTTCGACAGTTTAATAAGCACTAATATTTTTTATACCACTGCTCTAGTTCATGCATGTCCTTTTTAACGTCAGAGAATGCTTTCTTAAGTAAATTGTTATTGTACTTGCTACGGGCATCATTTTTAGCAATGTCACTAAACTTTTTCACTGAGTGAGAAAGCTTCGCTGTACCGCTATAGCGAAGAGCGCCATTAATCTTATGTAAGAGTTCCCTCAAACTTGCCAAATTATTTTGACGCAAAGCGGCTTCAAGACTTTGCATGTCTTCTAATAATGATTCCAGCAAAATTGCCAGTAATTCTTTCATGAGTTCGGGTCTGTTATCCGCGCGTTTTAAAGCTAGGTCATGGTCAAATATTTTTGGTGAATAGTGGTCTGTTATTATTTGGCAAAGCGCCTTATGTCGAAGAGGAAAGCTAAGTTGATACCAGTTTTTCTCGAGATAGTATTGTTGATTACACATGAGTAAAACCAAAGTGTCGGGAGATTGATTTCCCGCTAGTAATATTATTTCTTCGTGTTCTTTTTTAGCAATAAAACAGAGGTCGACTGCCTTTTTTTTATGGTCGTCGTCTACGATAAGAAATCCAAGTTTCTTTAAGCGTTTTTCGAGGCTAGCCTTGTGTAATTTGTCATCAGCAAATACTTGTGCAGCCCTGTCATGAGACACAATCGGCGTATCCGCCTCAATATTTTGTAGAGGGATGCACATTCGGCCGTCGCTAAAACTGAGTTCGAAAAAATTGACCAGAGTACTTAGCCGTGAAGAAAGGTTGTCGAGGTTGGTGTTTGGTAGAGGGTAGATTGAGATATCTATATCTCGTCTAAAAAGGCTTTTTACATCGAGAAACAATTGATTCGTTCTCGATCGAATTCTCGATTGAGTAGTCGATTGATGTGAACTGCCGATTAGATCATTCTGAATGAGTTGAAATAGAATGAAGTGGAAAACCAGTGCTTTAAAACTGTTGGGGGTAAGGTTTGATTTCTGCGGACAAGACAAGTCAAAAATTGGCGTAATATCGATATCATTGCGGTTGAGTAATGGATGCAAGATTTCGATGGCTTCATCGATCTCGTTGTAGATATCGATGGGTATTAACTCAAGAGAGCCATAGGGATGTTCTTGAAATTCTTGTAGTAAAAATAGTATTTGCTCACAGCAAAAATCTAGATCGGATTTCAGCTCCGCAGTGGATTCACACTTAATCAAATTATTGTATGCAATGAAATTATCCAGGAGGGGTTTTGAAAGGTTAATTAGACATTCGTCAATTTTATTTTGTCGTGTTCTTTCATGCTGGTACTTTTTATGCAGAGATTCGGAACGTCTCAATCTTTGATGATCTGCATTTAACAAGGCTATTTGGTCCCGATGCGTATCCTCTTTTTGTTTGATGAGCGCTTGTAGGGAAGACGCTATATGTCGAATGGGTGAATTTGCATTAAGCAATTGAGCGTTAACTGAGAGGGCCGGCTCATCCAATTGTTGGGCAAGGTGTACTAATGGCTCAGTGTACATAATTCTAATATGGTGAATGGTAACGGATGCCGTGATGAGTAAACTCATGAATAAAAAAGCGGCGGGAATCAAGTCTTCAGGACTATTATTAACAAACCAAAGCAGAAATGCCCCGCAGAGCAGTACTGGAAGTAGTGCGAGGGTGAAGAGGGCTTGTTGAGTATATTTCACAAGTTGAGAAGGTTATAAGGTTAGATAAAGCTGATATTATAGGAAAGAAAGAAGATCTCCTATTATGTCATTCTAAAGATCTGAAATTGAGAAATACATGAGTAATTATCCAACAATAGAATCATGCATAGGCGAAACGCCTCTTGTCCGCTTACAAAGATTGCCTGGTGATACAAGCAACACTATTCTTGTTAAGTTGGAAGGAAACAATCCTGCAGGTTCCGTAAAAGATAGACCAGCAATGAATATGATTTCTCAAGCAGAAACCAGGGGTGACATTCAGTCTGGAGATACCCTCATTGAAGCCACTAGTGGCAATACAGGAATTGCACTGGCCATGGCTGCCGCTATCAAAGGGTATCGTATGGTGCTCATTATGCCTGATCACATGAGTGAAGAGAGAAAGTCTGCAATGTTGGCTTATGGTGCTGAACTCATCACAGTGACCAAAGAAGAAGGAATGGAAGGTGCACGAGACCTCGCTCAAGCAATGCAAGATAAGGGTGAAGGCCTTGTACTAGATCAATTTGCTAATGAGGATAATCCTTTAGCGCACTATAGTGGAACAGGACCTGAAATAATGCGGCAGACGAATGGCAACATTACCCATTTTGTTAGTGCGATGGGGACAACGGGCACGATAATGGGCGTGTCTCGATATTTAAAGGAAGTTAAACCCTCTGTAGAGATAGTTGGATTGCAACCCATTGACGGTGCCGCGATCCCAGGTATAAGACGCTGGCCAGAAGCTTATTTGCCTAAGATCTTTGATAGGAAACAAATCAATTCCGTCATCGACATAAACCAAGAAGATGCGGAGAAAACGATGCAGGATCTAGCCAAAAAGGAAGGTATTTTTTGTGGTGTATCATCTGGAGGGGCTGTAGCTGGCGCGTTGCAAATTAGTCAATCAGTAGAAAATGCCGTGATTGTCGCCATTATCTGTGATCGCGGTGATAGGTATCTTTCGACTGGTGTATTCTCAACTAGAGAGCCAACTTAAGCGCCTTCTAAAGAGTATTTGAGAAAACCGTCTTAATTTTTATAAATTTTATCTAGGTATTAATAATAGTGAAAAAATCTTTTCAGTCTTCACGTGTAGAAATACACAAACTTCATGTTGATGGTTATGGCACAAGCGATGATCCAAAGCTTTGTGTTTTTGGCGCCTTAGAAGGTGAAGAATTGACTGTCATGCCCTTCTCGAAACGCAAGAAAAAAATCTTTGCAAAGGCTGTGGAAATACATCGTGCCTCTCCCCATAGAATTGAACCAAGTTGTCCTGCGGCAGGATATTGTGGCGGATGTAGTCTTCAACATTTTGATCCAGCAGAGCAGATAAAATTCAAACATCAATTTTTGCTTGAATGCTTAGCGGATGTAAAGGCAAGTGTTTATTTTCCTCCACTAACAGGTCCGATTGAAAACTACAGATCAAAAGGCCGCCTAGGTGTAAAATTTGTTGAGAAAAAGAATCGAGTACTAGTGGGTTTCCGAGAAAAAATGAAACCCTATATTGCAGACATTGATGACTGTACCGTTCTACGTGAAACTGTTTCTTCACTCATCCCTGATCTTGCCGAACTAATAGAGAAATTGAGTATTGCGAGATTTGTACCGCAAATTGAAGTGGCAGTGGGTGATTCGGATACGGCCTTGGTTTTTAGGCATTTAGAAGACTTAAACGAAACAGATATTAATTTATGTAAACGTTTTGGTGAAGATAATAATATACACATCTATCTTCAGCCAGGTGATCTACATAGCACAAAAAAACTCTATCCCGAAGATGGCGTCGAACTCCTGACTTACGCCCTACCTGAATATGATTTGGAATATGACTTTCATCCCCACGACTTCACTCAAGTTAATCTATTAATAAATCGAAAAATGGTATCAAGGGCAATCGAATTGTTAGCATTAGAAAAATCAGATATCGTACTTGACGGTTTCTGCGGAATTGGAAATTTTAGTCTGGCTTTAGCACGTTATTCAGAGAAAGTAATCGGTATTGAAGGTTCCAAAAACTGTGTAGATAGAGCTCAGCTAAATGCGGACAAAAATGGCGTCCTTAATTGCGATTTTATTGAACAGGATCTATTTGCTGAGAGCCTTGATATACCTAGCCTCGCGGAGGTCAATAAAGTCCTAATCGACCCGCCCAGAAGTGGAGCGCTTGAACTCTGTAAAAAGCTTGCAAGCACCGAGGTTGAAAGGGTAGTGTACGTCTCCTGTAATCCCGTGACCTTGGCCAGAGATGCTGTATTACTGACTGAAGCTGGGTTTACCTTAGAAGGAACAGGGGTAATCGATATGTTTCCTCATACTACACATGTTGAGTCGATTGCCTGTTTTGTAAAATAGTCTGTATACATATTTATGGTTAAAGTCAGAGCAGAACAACCGCTACACTTTGATGGCAGCATTGATTTGGAATTATGGCTCAGTCAATTAAATGAGCGCTGTCCGGATATCAATCTTGCTCGAATTCGAGAGGTCTGTGATTTGTCTCAACAGGCCGAAGAAAGAGCTTTTGCGACAAATGGTGCTTGGATTGATGGTGTTAGCAGCTTTAAGGTTGGTTTGGATATTGCCGATATCCTAACTGAACTTTATATGGATGAAGATGGTTTAGTAGCAGGTCTTATCTATCGGGCTGTTCGAGAAAATCAAATTACCCTGAATCATGTAAAAAAAACCTTCGGTGATAATGTTGCTGGTCTAGTTGAAGGCATACTTCGAATGGCGGCCATTAGTGATATAGAGCTTGGTTCGGATCAACAGATTCTCGGAGAGCGATCCGATCAGTTGGAACAGGCGCGTCGGATGTTGGTCGCCTTGGTAGATGATGTTCGTGTTGTACTCATCAAATTGGCAGAGCGAACTTGTGCCATTCGAAATATTGCTCACAGTTCAGCAGATAATCGGACTAAGTTGGCTCGAGAAGTATTTGATATCTACGCGCCACTAGCACACCGCTTGGGTATTGGTCATTTAAAGTGGGAACTAGAAGACATAGCATTTCGTTACCTTGAAACAAATGCCTATAAAAGAATTGCAAGATTGTTGGATGAGAAGCGCAGCGATCGACAGGAATATATCGCTCGAATTGTTTCCATTCTTGAAGAGAAATTAGGACTGTTTAACATTGTTGGCGAAATTGGCGGTCGAGCAAAGCACATCTACAGTATTTGGCGAAAAATGCGTAGAAAGGGAATTCAGTTTTCAGAAGTTTACGATGTTAGAGCTGTACGTATTCTCGTCCCAGAAGTAAACGATTGTTATCGCGTGCTCGGTATCGTTCACAACTTATGGCGCAATGTACCCTACGAATTTGATGACTATATTGCCACCCCAAAAGAAAATGGATACAGATCATTGCACACGGCAGTCATTGGTCCTGAAGGCAAAGCTTTAGAAATTCAGATACGAACACATGAAATGCATAAAGAAGCAGAGCTAGGTGTGTGCTCCCATTGGCAGTATAAGTCCGATGAGGGTGAAACTGAGGCGAAAGATTACCAAGGAAGGGTTTCTTGGTTGCGTCAGATATTAGATTGGCAGGACGACTCAATTAATACTGCTCACTTAACACAAGATATACTAAGAGAAGTTGCCTTAGATCGAATTTATGTTTTTACGCCAGATGGCCATGTAGTTGACCTTACGCCAGGCGCAACACCGATTGATTTTGCTTATCGTGTTCACACTGAAGTGGGACATAAATGCCGGGGAGCTAAAATTAATGGTCGGGTTGTTCCCTTAAATCACAAATTACGCTCCGGAGACCAAGTAAAAATTATTACAGGAGACGACATCGAACCACAAAGAGAGTGGTTGTACGAACATTTGGGATATATCTCAACTGGTCGCGCTCGCGCAAAGATACGCTCTTGGCTTGGCAATAGAAACAAGCAGAAAAATATCACTGAGGGAGAAAAGTTACTCTCTGCTGAACTTTTTCATCTCGGTATTGATAGTCTAGAAGATGAAAAGATCTTAGCGCTTGTTGGGTATAATAAGATGAGCGATCTTTATTCGGCTATTGGTAGCGGTGAGCTTAATTCGCTGGATGTCATTGGTGCAGCCTCTGAATTATTTTCGATACAAGTAAATGAACAACAATTAGGCTTTCAATTCAGTAATGTATCGAAAAAAGAGATCCCTTCTTCTTTGCGTGGGGTGGGTGACTTTGAACATATAATGGCTTCTTGTTGTGTTCCAGATTCGGGGGATTTGATTGTTGGTCTGATAGATGACAAAAACATTGTGCATGTACACAAGCAAGATTGCCTACTTGCCCTAAGACCGGAAAGCTATAATAAATTAATGCAATTGGAATGGCAGACTCAAATTAAGCAAACTTTCCCCGTGAACCTGGAAATCAATGCTTTTGATCGATCTGGTTTGCTCCATGATATCACCGGTGTATTTTTGGCTAGCAGAACAAATGTAATTGCGATGCAATCAGTATCTGATAAGTTAAAAAATAGTGTCCTAGTAAACATGACAATGGAAGTGATCAGTTTAAATGAATTGCTTCAGACTCTCGAAAAGATTGAGCAAGTCCCCAATGTTATTTCAGCACGACGAAAAGTAACCAACTAGCCGAGCCGGTAGAATTAAATTTTTAACAATACTAATGAAGACCTTATTACTGGAGATTTAGGTGAATATTATACTATTAGGCGCCCCTGGCGTCGGAAAGGGAACACAAGCACAATTTATGACAGAAAATTATTCGATTCCTCAGATTTCAACAGGTGATATGTTAAGAGAAGCGATTAAGGCAGGTAGTGAATTAGGTTTGCGCGTCAAAAGTGTGATGGATAGTGGTGCTCTTGTGACAGATGAAATCATTATCGATCTAGTTAAAGAAAGAATTACTCAACAGGACTGTAGCAATGGGTTTTTATTAGATGGTTTTCCTCGGACTATCCCACAGGCTGAAGCGCTGGTTGCTGCAGATGTGAATATTGATGGTGTGATTGAAATTAAAGTGCCAGACGAAGAAATTGTAAGCCGTTTAAGTGGGCGTCGAGTCCATGTAGATTCTGGACGTGTATACCATGTTATTTATAATCCGCCAAAAGTAGAAGGTAAAGATGATGTAACAGGTGAAGATTTAATACAGCGAGCGGACGATAGTGAAGATACAGTTCAAGAAAGATTAAAAGTATACCGCGAGCAGACTGAACCGTTAGTAAAATTTTATCAAGAGCGAGCGGCCAAATCTGATGGTGATTTAGTATATGAAGCCATAGAAGGAACTGGTTCAACTGAAGAGATTAGAGGGAAGATTTTCTCGATATTGGATTGATAATGCCAAAATCTCCACGTAAGCCTGTCGTTAGGCTAGGCAGATGATAATATTTTGAAGAGAATTGGGTAAAACACTGAAAAAGTTACATTTTTTTGAAATAAAGTTCGCATTATAAATATTTTTTTCCTAAACTCCTCTTTGTAGTTCGCAACTGTATGCATTAATTCTTGAATGTGTCTAACACAACTGCCGAGGAGATGTGATATAGCTGCTAAGCAAACTGCTGTACTAATGTTAGGTCAAATTTCCAAACGGAAGATAGGAGTGTCAACGTGGTTGCAAAAAAGAAAAAAGTTGCTGCAAAGAAAAAAGTAGTCGCTAAGAAAAAAGTAGTCGCTAAGAAAACAGTAGCTGCTAAGAAACCAGCCGCCAAAAAGGTAGCTGCTAAGAAGAAACCTGCTGCTAAGA
>JBLHIH010000084.1:0-15824 GCA_047616645.1 Flavobacterium sp.
TGATTTGAGCGATGAAACCGCAAACTGGGTGAGCAAACAAAACAAAGTGACTTTTGACTACTTAGACAAAGTACCTTCCCGAAGTCGGTTAAAAAACCGTCTTGAAAAAATGTGGAACTATGAGAAAACGACGGCACCAACTAAAGAAGGTGAATATAAGTACTTTTACAAAAACGATGGTTTACAAAACCAATATGTCGTCTATCGGCAAAAAGAAGATGGGCAAGAAGGAGATAAGGTCGAATTATTTCTAGATCCAAATACCTTTAGCGAAGATGGCACCACATCACTGTCTCAACTCACATTTTCTAAAGATGGAACAATTGCCGCTTATTCAATATCAGAGGGCGGTAGCGATTGGCGAAAGATAATCATCATAGATGTAGAAACAAAGAAAGAACTGGAAACCCCACTTGTTGATGTGAAATTCTCAGGTATTTCATGGTTGGCAAACAAAGGATTTTATTACGCTAGTTATGACAAGCCCGATGGCAGCGAATTGTCCGCGAAAACCGATCAACATAAACTGTACTTCCATCAAATCGGCCAAAAACAAAATGAAGATACATTAGTTTTTGGAGGTAGAGAAAAGCGCCGTTATGTTGGCGGGGAAGTAACCGAAGACGACAAGTATCTTTTGATATCAGGCGCAAATTCAACTTCGGGAAATGATCTTTATATCCAAGATCTAAGCAAGCCAGAGCGACCTCTTCTCACTCTATTAGACAACATGGATTCTAATACACGTCTGGTTGGCCACCTTTCTGGGACACTTTATCTTGAAACAAATCTCAATGCGCCAAACAATCGACTCGTTTCAGTGGATTTTACAGAACCACAATCGGAAAACTGGCTCGACATCATTCCAGAAACAACAAACGTTCTTGACGTAACATCTGGTGGTGGTTTCTTTTTTGCAGATTACATGATCGATGCGACTTCTAGTATTTATCAATTTACCTATAGTGGCGAAAAAGTTCGGGAAGTCCACTTACCTGGATTGGGAGAAGCAGCTGGATTTAAAGGTAGAGAAGAAGAAAGTACACTTTATTACGCCTTTACAAATTACAAAACACCCTCAACCATTTTTGCCTTTGATACACATAAAGGTGAGTCTAGCGTGTATAAAAAATCTGAAGCTACATTCAATTCGGACAATTATGTTTCTAATCAAGTTTTTTATCAGTCGAAAGACGGAACAAAAATCCCCATGATGATTACCCATAAAAAGGGATTGGATATGAACGGCCAGAATCCAACAATTCTTTATGGATATGGCGGCTTTAATATCAGCCTGACACCATCGTTTAGTATCACCAATGCCGTCTGGATGGCATTAGGCGGCATCTACGCGGTACCTAACCTTCGAGGTGGAGGTGAATACGGTCAATCTTGGCATAAGGCTGGAACGTTGATGGAAAAACAAAATGTTTTTGATGACTTTATTGCTGCCGCAGAATATCTAATCGAAAACGAATACACCGCTAAAGAATTCCTCGCATTAAGAGGAGGATCAAATGGTGGTTTATTAGTTGGCGCCGTAATGACTCAAAGACCTGACCTCATGCAAGTTGCCTTACCTGCGGTGGGTGTAATGGACATGCTACGCTATCACACCTTTACAGCGGGAGCTGGGTGGGCGTATGACTACGGTACAGCCGAACAAAGTAAAGATATGTTCGAATATCTACAGGCCTATTCACCCGTTCACAATGTTAAAAAGGGCGTAGTTTATCCGGCAACACTCGTGACAACGGGTGATCATGATGATCGTGTTGTTCCCGCTCACTCCTTTAAATTTGCTGCTCACTTGCAAGCCAAGCAAGGAGGCAACGCGCCAACCTTAATTAGGATAGAAACCCAAGCCGGGCATGGAGCAGGTACACCTGTTTCTAAAATCATTGATCAGTACGCAGATATATTTGGCTTTACCCTCTTTAACATGGGCCTTGAGCAACTTGCAGAACTGGATGATGAACAATAGTTCGGCAATAAGCTTCGTAACTGAGTTTTAAAACCCGCTTCCAAGCAAGGCCCTTGTTCAATTCAACACCTACCCAACCCTTTGGTCCGATATAGGGTGGAACAAAAAAATGTCAGGAGCCGAACCAACGAGCATTTGTTGCGTTTCTGAAAAGCTTAAACAAATTTTCCGAATAGACTCGGCAAGCAAAGGCATTCTTTAAATACTCCGATTCAAAACTCCACAGGGACTCGCACCCATCCTTCCATTAATATGCGCGCACTGCGACTCATTGTCACTTTGTCGACTGTCCACTCATCACCTTCGTATCTTGCCTCAGCACCAACACGCAATGTTCCTGAGGGATGTCCGAATTCTACACTTTTTCGTTCTCCACCTCCCGCTGCTAAATTTACCAAGGTGCCAGGAATAGCAGCGGCTGTACCAATGGCTACGGCTGCCGTTCCCATCATGGCATGGTGCAACTTGCCCATCGACAAAGCACGAACGTTGAGGTCGATTTTATCTTCAGTGATTTTTTTACCGCTAGATGCTTTATATTCACTCGGAGGACTAACGAACGCGACTTTAGGCGTATGTTGGCGGCCAATCGCTTCTTCTAAATTTTGGATTAGGTTCATTCTTAAGGCGCCGTGAGCTCGAATATTTTCAAATATTTCGAGGGCCTTTGCGTCACCGTTTATATCTTCTTGTAATTCTGTACCGCTGTAGTTCAGTGCAGCAGCATTGACAAATATCGTAGGAATACCCGCATTGATCATCGTGACTTCTATATCACCAACACCAGGTACTGCCAAGATATCTACCAAATTTCCAGAGGGAAACATCGAGCCGCCCTTATCGTCCGCTGGTCGTAAAAAATCTATTTGCACTTCGGCTGCAGGAAAGGTAACTCCATCAAGTTCAAAATTACCTGTTTCCTGAACCTCACCTTTTGAAACAGGAATGTGCGCGGTGATTGTTTTTCCAATATTCTCTTGCCATATTCTCACTATCGCAATACCTTCCTCTGGTACCTTGCTCGCATCAATCAAACCACTGTTAATGGCGAAGGAGCCAACAGCAGCAGATAGGTTGCCGCAATTTCCGCTCCAATCTACAAATGGCTTATCAATCGCTACTTGGCCAAACAGGTAGTCAACGTCATGACCTTCATGCTGACTTTTAGAAATAATGACTGTTTTACTGGTACTGGAAGTTGCGCCTCCCATGCCGTCAGTCTGTTTGCCGTAGGGGTCGGGACTGCCGATGATTCTTAACAACAAAGCATCGCGGAATTCACCGGGTATCTGAGCAGCCTTTGGTAAATCTTCCAACTTAAAAAAAACACCTTTGCTCGTACCTCCACGCATGTAAGTAGCGGGTATCTTAATTTGAGGTGGATGGCTCATATCTTCTCTCATAGCGCAAAATAATTGCGCGTCACATTAGCTTGCAGTAGCAGTTTCAATAAAGTCTTGTGCAAATCGCTGTAGCACACCACCTGATTGATAAATTGACGTTTCCTCCGCAGTGTCTAATCGGCAAATTACTGGCACTTCAAGACACTCCCCATTCTTTCTTTTAATCACTAAAATCAATGGGGCTTTTGGTGCTAGATTGCCCTTCACTTCATAAATTTCGCTACCATCTATCTGATAACTTTCACGATTTTTTCCTGCTGAAAATTCCAGAGGCAATACGCCCATACCAACAAGGTTGGTACGATGAATACGCTCAAATCCTTCTGCAACAATCGCCTCTACCCCGGCCAAACGTACACCTTTGGCCGCCCAATCTCGAGATGAGCCCTGACCATAGTCGGCACCAGCAATGATGATCAATGGCTGTTTTCTTTCCATGTAGATCTCGATTGCCTCCCACATTCTAGACACTGTACCTTCTGGTTCAATACGCGTCATCGAACCCTCTTTAATTTGACCATCCTCCACTACCATTTCATTTCTCAATCTAGGGTTGGCGAATGTAGCGCGTTGAGCAGTAAGGTGATCACCTCGGTGAGTAGCATAAGAATTAAAATCTTCCTCTGGCAAACCCATCTTATCGAGATATTCCCCAGCTGCACTATTAAGTTGAATCGCATTTGATGGAGACAAATGATCAGTTGTGATGTTATCTCCAAGGACTGCCAGTGGTCGCATATTGATTAATTTCGCCTGTCCCGCCAATGCACCTTCCCAATAGGGTGGTCGTCTTATATAAGTGCTTTGCGGACGCCAATCGTAAAGCGGCTCAACATCCTCGGAATCCTCTTCGCTTATGTTGAACATAGGAATATAAACCTGACGGAATTGTTCTGGCTTGACGCTCGCTTTGACGACTGCATCAATTTCTTCATCATTTGGCCAGATATCTTTTAGTCTCACTTCACGGCCTTCCGCATCAATACCCAATACATCACGTTCAATATCAAAGCGGATAGTCCCAGCAATCGCATAAGCCACTACCAAGGGAGGAGAGGCTATAAATGCTTCATCAGCGTGGGGGTGAATACGTCCGTCAAAATTGCGATTGCCCGATAACACAGCAGTCGAATACAGATCGCGCTCTATAATTTCCTTGTTGATTACAGGGTCAAGCGCACCGCTCATACCATTACAGGATGTGCAGGCAAAAGCCACAACGCCAAATCCAAGTTGTTCTAACTCAGGTAACAATTTCGCCTCTTGCAGGTAGAGTTGCACGGCTTTTGAGCCTGGTGCAAGGGATGTTTTAACCCAAGGCTTACGAGATAATCCTCGTGCGTTAGCATTTCTCGCTATTAACCCTGCCGCAATCATATTGCGGGGATTACTGGTGTTTGTACAACTTGTAATCGCCGCAATGATAACCGCACCATCCGGCATTTGATCACCAATACTTTCAAACTTGCCACTGATTCCACGTTCGGCCAAGTCGCTAGTGGCCACTCTGTTGTGTGGGTTGGAGGGACCTGCAATGTTGCGAACAACACTCGTCAAATCAAATGTTAAAATACGTCCGTATTCGACAGATTCTAAACTACTGGACCAAAGCCCCGTCTCTTTAGCATAGGCTTCAACGAGGGCAATCTGATCACTCTCGCGACCCGTCAACTTTAGATAATCAATTGTTTGTTCATCAATTGAGAAAAGCGCGGCGGTAGCACCATATTCTGGTGTCATATTAGAAATCGTCGCTCGATCACCCAAAGTGAGATGTCGAGTACCTTCTCCATAAAATTCTAGAAAACTAGAAACTACTTTTTCTGCGCGAAGAAACTCTGTCAGTGCCAATACAATATCGGTCGCATTTATCCCTGGCTGTGGCTTTCCTGTTAGTTCAACACCGATGATATCAGGTAGCCTCATATAAGAGGCTCGACCTAACATGACACTTTCTGCTTCAAGTCCGCCTACTCCAATGGCAATAACACCAAGGGCATCGACCATAGGCGTATGGCTGTCTGTGCCGACCAAAGTATCAGGGAACGCAATGCCTCCGCGTGATTGTATCACCGGGGACATATGTTCAAGATTAATCTGGTGCAATATGCCGTTACCAGGAGGAATAACATCTACGTTTCTAAAAGCACTTTTACACCAATTTATAAAATGAAATCGATCTTCATTACGTCGGTCTTCAATGGCACGGTTTTTTTCAAATGCATCGACCTCAAACCCTGCATGCTCCACCGCGAGTGAATGATCAACAATAAGCTGGGTAGGTACAACGGGATTAACGAGAGACGGATCTCCTCCTTTTTCTGTAATGGCATCTCGCAGACCAGCAAGATCAACCAAAGCCGTTTGGCCAAGTATATCGTGACACACAACTCTTGCAGGGAACCATGGGAAGTCCAGTTCTTGTTTTCTGTTGATGATTTGAGAAAGGGATGCTTCAAGCATTTCTGGATCACAACATCGAACTAAATTCTCGGCCAGCACGCGAGAGGTATAGGGTAATTTTTCATAGGCGCCAGACTGAATATCCTCGACAGCTTGGCGAGTATCAAAATAATCCAAATGGGAACCGGGCAGTTGTTTACGGTATTTTTTGTTCATATCGTTTTATATTTATCCGAATTTTTGTTTAACAAATGGCGTATTGTAACTCGTAATTTATGAGCAAGGGCTTATAACAAAACCGCAAGAGCCTTATTCCATTTCGACTTGACACAGATACTCAGGGTTTTCCTATCATACTACGAAACTGCATGCGGATTCAGAAAGATCAAATACCTTAGGGATAGGATGCGTCGAAATGCGAAAGTAGAACTGTCCATAATCGGATCAAAATCACTAGTCTGTGCAATTTCACTCACTAAGCCCTAGAATGTCATTCTGCTCTTTATAAGGTGGATTCATGGCACAACAGGATCGTTTGATTTATCGGGAGTTTCTTAGTGACGCAGGAATGCGGATTATCGCAAGTGCCATTATTGGTATTACAACAGCTCTGGCCGCGTGGTTACTAACAACTGGGTCAGGTTATGTCTTCAATTACTGGCACCAGAACGCTTCCCAAGAAATTTTGTCTTTGCCGGACGCAGAATGGATATTGTATTCTGGTAGCGCATTACTCATCGGGTCATTACTCGTCAGCGCCATTTTGAGAACCTTACCTGAAGGCAAGGTATCTTCCCCACCGGACACCCTGCATTCTCTGGTAGATCCGGATCATCGCGTGCCACCACTTACCAGTATAGTGTCGACTCTGATTGCCGGGATCAGCACAGCCAGCGGGGCATCAGTTGGATTATATGGGCCATTAATTCATTTTGGATCTTTCATCGCAGAACTCATGCGACGTCTCATGGGCACTGCACATATTTCCTGGCAAACGCTGGTCGGCTGTGGTGTCGCTGCTGCAATTTCTGCTGCCTTTTTAACACCCATTGGGGCGGCCTTATTTGCAACGGAATTTGTCATGCGAAGAATGAATTTACGCGACTTCTTACCTTTGGCAGTATCCAGCTCCTCTGCTTGGGGAATTTCATTAGCGATGGGTTCAGAGCCCGTATTTACAATCGCAACAAGTGATTTTCAGCTAGGTGTCAGCAGCCTTATAACGGCAGCAATTCTGGGAATAGCACTAGGCTTGGTGGCAATAGCTTTCACTAAAGCTATCGAGGTCTTTCTCCGTGAATTACCGAAGCGAGTACCCTTGCCCGCCCTCGGTCCAGTCTGGGCTGCTGCGTTCTTATTCATTTTAGGCTGTTTTATGCCTAATGTTCTTGGCACCGGTATAGACTTCGTGCAAAGCCTTTTTACAACCCAGCACGCGACTTTACTTTTGGTCTTACTTTTATTAGCAAAGTTGCTCGCAACAGGTGTCAGTGTGGCACTTCGGTTTTACGGCGGTCTATTCGCACCTAGTCTGTTTATTGGCGCGCTTGTCGGTGCGATTTTTGGGAACATTCTTCTTGCAACGCCCCTCGCATCAATCCCAGATATTCAAACTTCGATTAACGCTTTTCCGGTTATATCAGCCTTCGCCGTCGCGAGCGCACTTGTAGGTGCTCCATTCGCAGCAGCCATCATCATCTTGGAAATGACGCAAAGCTATCAAATTGCTTCTCTTGGCTTCTCAACCTGTGTCATTACTTGTTATCTCTATTCAGGGTTTATGGGGAGATCTTTCTTCGATAGACGTCTTCGAGAACGTGGCCTAAGTTATGAAGAATCAACGCCTGTTCGCAGACTGGGAGTCACCCCTATACGTGAGCTGGCAACATCACTTGAAGACATCAGACAGCAGGATGAACGAGAGTCAAAAAATCTCGCGATATTGAAAAGTGATACCGCAGAAGACGCGCTAATTCTGCTTCCCGACATGACAGCACTTGACGCTATGGAGGCCATGGACAAGGCAGGTGTTTGTTTTGCAGAAGTAGACTTGGCGTCTATCGGAATTGATGATGAAAGGCGATACATACATCGAGAGCGCTTAAATGAGCTCGCTTGGGAGTTCACCCAAACTGACTCCAAGGCAAATATGTTAGGCGCAATGCAATCCCGAGATTTTGTCTCACTCTATGAAAGCAATCTTGCGAGAGAGCTCAATACGCAGGAGCTTGAGACTTTGGAATTATATGGGCGTCTTCGTGTGGTGAAAGCCGGTACTACCTTACTCAAACAAGGTGAAGTTTCCAGAAACTTTTTTATCCTCAACGCCGGGCTTATGCGAGTCACTCTATCCAATACTAACGGCGAAGACGACATACTTGCTTGGTTGCGCTCCGGCAGTGTGTTCGGAGAAATGTCATTTCTAACAGGTGAACCTCGATCTGCCGCTATACATGCAGAAACAGACTGTATTGTACAAGAATTCTTACCGGAATTTGTCGGCTTGGCTGATGGGGAATCGAGTATGGCACAGGCTCTTTCCAAGCTTGCTCAACGGCGAGGCGTGAAGATGACAATTTCAAGATAGAGAATTAAGTTCGACATTACATAGTCTCCTCACTTAAAACAGCAAGTACACATACAGAGATTTTTCACATAATGCTTTCAAATAACAACATGATGCTCACGGGAATTTTCACCATCTGCGTTAACTGAATAGACAGATAGTACCCATTGATTATTATCGTTTACTTCTGACTCAACGATACTGACTTGAAGGAAATGGCTATTAACATCAGTAATGAGCGTCTGTTTTCCGCTTATTGTCACACCATCCAATTCAATTTTTATATTCGAAGGATAGTCAACCCAATTTCTGTTGGCAAAAGGTAGAGGAGCGTAGAGGCCAGATGCAATGACATGTACAACATCAATAGACTGACGTGTAATTACATCTTCTATTTTGTATTCACACAAACTTGACTGATGGTTATCACCAGAGAACCACATTAGCTTCTTGATTTTTCGCCGCGTAACTTCTTTGATTAATCGCTTCAAATAACTCGGGTAACGGAGGAGAGTATCTGAATTTTTTGTCAATTCTGGGAATTTTTGCTCACTGTCTAAAATTGGCCCTAAAGGAGACCCTGTTACTATTATGATGGGTTTAGAGGAAAATTGGACATTATCAAGCCAATTAATGAAGCCTTTCATCTGACTATTTTCCATTAATTTTGTTCTGTCATCCAGTGACCTCTCTGTTTGTGTATCAAATACGAAACATGGAAAATCCATACTAACAAAGGAGTACCAAAGTGTAGTTTGCGTCACCGAGTGATGAATAAGAAAGTCCCGAGCATTATCTCGAGCCGCTTTAAAATCATCTTCTACGTTTGTGCCCTGCATCATACTTGTTCGACTAACGTTCTGAGGCCAATTGTTCTCGATTTCATGATCATCCACAGCAAAATAGGTTGGTAGATGCGCCATCGCCCAATGTGCATTCAAACCGCTTAATCTGGATTCCCCACCAAATGCGCGCTGATACCTTTCCTGGAAACGTTCTAGCTGGGTGAGTGGGTCAATTAGATCGGCGGTGGCATCAGAATAAATTTGATCACCCATCAACAACATATGATCAACGCCGTAGCCAGTATCTTTCTCTTCACTTTTGATAAATGGGCGCATCGCCAAGAATATTTTATCTGACAATTCTCTTTCCGGAGGAGAACCGGGATACAAACAAGACCCTAGAATAAAACGAGTAACCCATCTTTTTCCCCCATCAAAAACACACTTAAACCAAGGTAAGTTACGCCAGCTAAACTTATCTGTTGGCCGCGTACTAATATAACCGTAATCCAACGTTACTCGGACTCTTTTACTCACATCACTGATAACAAGGTCGAAAATTCTTATATCTCTTGACGCAGTTTTTAGCTCTCTAACATTAATCTGCTTCAGTTCATTAGGACCAAGGAAAACCACCTTAGGTGCTACCTCACTAAAGCTTGATATTTCTGTCCATGTGGAAATGAGTTTTTTATCACCTTCTAATCGGGGGTGCGAAATAATCGGCCCAGTAAACTGTCTTTGCGGCAATGTATTATCAATGGGCTGATCAGAAACAAGGGGCTGTTTAAAAAATGTAGATATTTCAGGGAAAACGTCAAGGTGGGCGGTCTTACCAAAGAGCATATCCATGTGCCCATAATGCTTAATAATCTTGTAGATTGGGCTTTAAAAACTTTATTGCTATCCCCGTGCAGCAAAAAGGTTGGGAAGGTCCAATAGGACTTAATATTTTCTTCCTTTACATAACTATTCTCCCCTTCTTTCTTAGTTAAACGGCCTTTGACAATACAGTAGAAGGCCTGACGCATAGACGCAATTGGTGAGGGGCCCACTAAAGTATTCAAGTTGCTGTGTGTCTTTTCATCAAGGTTAGTGTGCAGCCATTCGTCACCATAAAGCAGCGTCATACGATTACAAATACTGCGGCCCATTTGATCGTCCTGAGAATCATTCAGCCTGTGTAAATCAAATTCTTCTTTTATCCAACCAAAGGAATTAGAAAACCTGTCAGTCATCATCTCCATCAAGGTAGGCCTATTGTGGGGAATCGGCTCAAATAGAACATCCTCAAACCTATTCTGAAACATTGACACAACATTTGCGCGCCAGCGATTATCCTCAGAGGCCACTAACCATGCAGGTACAGCGTGAATAACAGCCGAATGAATTTTCGACTTTTTTATAATACCATCATCGTTCAATCTACCCTCTAACATCGCCATCTGAAATGCACCAGCACCAACGCAGTGAGCAAATACTCTTACTTTTTGCTTTGTCATTAGGTAGATATTATGCACAGCCCAAGGTATATCTACTTCCGCAATATCATCAATACTTAAACCAGGTAGAGGATCTACTTTAAGGTTGACACTCAAGCGATGATCAAGCATCCAGACATGATAGCCTTGTTCCAATAGGTGACTCGCCATATTGTTGATAATGGTCTCAGTCCAAAAAACACGGCTGCCGTGAGCCATACCATGTATCAGTAAGACCGGTGGGTATTGTGTTTCTGCCTTACCCGAGTTAACTCGATGAGGTTCATATGCGATTAAGCGCATTAGTCCTTTACATTCATTCTTCTTATTGTCGGCGTTTATTTTCTGATGCGTATTGACAATATAGTGTGTCCTCTCTGCTACCAAATCATTTAATTTTCCGTATTTCAATCTTGCTGGAGGCGCAGCCCTCCTTGGTAAATTAACCTCCTTAAAACTCTTATACTTGTTGTAACTGGGCGCACCAAAGCTCCAAAAGTGACTTTGAACAATCCCTCTAAAAAACAGACCAAGCGTGCTGGCAGACAGCAATAATATTGTCGGTGTATCGGGCGATCTTGTCGCTTGGACGGCCGTCAGATCCTCAGTCATCTTAATGAGATCAACCCGCATCAATTCAGCATGACGACTTCTTGGTTTGCTGCCGTCAATTGTAAATGGCAAGCGTATTAGCGCATTAAGTGGATCAAATTCATCCTCGCGATAAGCAAGTGTCTTTTGTCCTTTAAAATCGAACCCCAGTCTCTTGGCATGAAATTCATACCTCATAACTCTATAGTCAGATAGCACTTTTGATTGTCGAAAACTTACGCAGAACCCTTTAATCATCCGTTCCAGTTTTTGCAACATAGTACTTCATTCAACAGGACTAAAAATGTCATCTCGCCGCATGTTAAAGTAGTGCCTTCCCGCTTTATAACGACGATACATTCTGACGATAAAGTTATGCGGATGATCTAACCCCATCAATATAACTTTCCCGGAATTAGGAGCTTCATTTTCAATGTCAATAAGTTCATTCTCATCAACCGTATCCGAGGGAAATACCGTATCTATAAAACATTTTTTGAAGGTGAATTCTGCCATTAATGGCTTATCAACATCTTACAACCACATTTCGAAGTTTTCGATCTTCGAAACAACATCTAACACAAGGCGTTCATTATCATTTACGCCGAACTTATGTCTTAATTCATTTTTTCCCTTTTGGTCAAATGGATTCTTTCTATATTTTGGTGCATCAATAAAAAAACGTTCATTAAATTTTGCCCTTACATGCTCTTCCTCGGGATTTTTAAGCTTGGCGCCATCTGAATATTCAACCTTATACTTTGCATCCCCACTCTCTGGTTCACTTTGTTCCTGAATATCTGCCATTTTATCCGCTAAAAAATACGCCAAAAGAGAAATCGTCATAAAGGGATTCACTCCTATGGGGCCAGGAATAATTGAGCCGTCCAGAACATAAAGTGCATCGTAAACTTCGTCGCCATCACCACTAAAAACATTCCCATTTTCATTGACCACACCGACCATGCCACTACTTCCGATACAACAACCTCCCAAAGGGTGGCTCGCCAACAAATGCGGTTTTATATCATTCATTCCATCCATGGAATCAACCAGCTTCTTTGGCAATTGACGCCACGGTGGCGCGGGTACATAAAGACCACCATCAAACCCATTATTCTCCGCCGCCTTGGTGAAGGTTTCTTCAACTTCTTCAAGGTATTTCAAAGTACTCTCAAGCTCCGCGTCATTCCACACTGGAGAGGCAAACCAATCGGACTCTTGTTTCTCGTACTCTCGTTGTTTCATTTTTACCAATGAGATTTTCCCAGCGCCATACTCATAACCCATACAAGTAATCACTTGACTGTGATCCAGAAAATCTTGATTGACTGCCTGCGAATCGTTATTTCCTAATCTAGCTTCCTTACCATCCGCAAACAAACCCGCCAGATGACCCGTTACCATTGCTTCAGCAATTATTGTTCTTGCAGCATAAGGAATTGTGGCATATTGCAAGGAAATGTTTCCGTGAGAAGTGGGCACACGAATTTCTGAAACTGTAAGTGGACCAATATTTTGATCAATAGGTGGATCATCTTTAGTTGAAGGTTTATTAGCGACACCTTCCACTTTGTCTGGCCTACGAACACCAAAGCCCATAAGGCCACCATTAATTGAATGTCGTTCACCTAACTGAGACGAAACTTGAAGCCCATCATCTTTCGAGCGAAGTAGAATTTCGGTACTGCCGAAAGTACCCGCAGCAAGGATTAATCGTTTTGCACTGATTATTTTATGTTGATAATCATCGCGTCCCGGTTCAACGGAGGTAAGCTCGAAGCTAACTTCCCATCTATCCTCAACCTTTTTGATTACATTTACTTTTCCACCGGTAAATAACTGAACGCCACGTTTCACTACCAATGGCCAAATATTCATAGCGAGGGTATTTTTGGCGCCAATATTACAACCCATCATACAATCACCACAATTTATACAATGCCTTTGCTCTACCTTGACAGCATTATCCTGACTATTTTCACCGCGGCTGCCTGACCCTTCAAAAGTAATAGCAAGGGGAAGGCATGTTGGTGCTATACCCAGAGATTTTCCTAATTTTTCCAGTGCTTTATATTTGGGTAAACCCGATCCATTTGGGTGATAGTTCTTCTTCCTCTCTCGATCGATAACCCCTAGTACATGCCGAACATTATCGGTCTTCGTTCCCATCAAACGGTCAAACCACACATTACCGCCAGGCCATTTCTCAAAAGCTTCAACAGGGGGTTCAAATGCAACACCACCATTAATAAGTGATCCTCCTCCTAATCCACTTCCCACTAAAGCACTCACGTTCTCCCCGATTTTTAAATCAAAAAGTGCATCACGCTGACCAAACCTTTCGGCATCCCTTGTACCTGATAAGTAAGCGGGTAGATCTGACGTTGATTTTGGAAACTGACCAACTGAATATTCCCTTCCTCTTTCCAGAACCCACATTTTTGAGCTTGTTCTTTATCTAGACCATCACTTAATCTAAATGCAGACATCGCTGCACCATATCCAGAACCCACTATCAAAGTGTCGACTTCAATCTTATCGGTATATTTATGCCCGAACAGAACCTCAGCAGGCTTACTCAGTTTATACGGTATAGTCGGATTCCATGATGAGTTACTTAACGCTGCATTTCCTTTGCTCTCACCACTAATTCTTTCAGCTTCTGAATTTGTGTGGGTTTTAGCAGTACTTCGAACCCACTTTCACGGATTTCCTTAAGCCTTTCTGCTTTAGTATTTCCGGTCACCAATTTAATCTGATGTCGCGGCATCTCCTCTGCCAATCTTCTGGCTATATCCAGCCCTGTATCTAACTCTCTTAACATATCGTCTAAGAGGACAAGATCTGGCCAACGACCATCCTCTACACGCAAGCGCTTAATACCGGACCATGAGCCCGCAAGGTGAATCACACAGCCCCATGATTCAAATTGCAACTTGAGTGCTTCATTTACATCTTCATCATCGTCTATCGCCCAAACCAAAACGTCCTTTCCGAAATCTATTGGAATTTCACTATGCGTGTCTGGTACCTTAGCCTGATGCAGAAAGGCGATAGGCACTTCGAAAAAAAAGGATGTTCCACCACCCTCGGTATTCGATTCAACCCTAATACCTAAGTCCAATGTTGTACTAATTCGGCGCACAATTGCCAAACCTAAACCCACACCACTCGAACGATTTCTTTCTCGCTTGTGTAGTTGAACAAAATCTTCAAAGACCCTCGCTTGATCCTCCACAGAAATACCACGCCCTGTGTCCATAACAGTAACCTTTATTTTTTCAGCAGAAGGTTCAGTGGAAATACATACACCCCCCTCTTTTGTGTATCTAATGGCGTTTTCGACAAGATTCCTAATCATGCGTTCAAGTAGCAAGGGGTCACTAGTTACCGCACATGGAACAGAATCAACTTGAATGGAAAGGTTCTTTTCAATTGCGTTAGATTCAAACTCTGCAGCCAATCGAACAAGTAATTCATCCATTCTAAAAGTTGATAACTCAACACGGACACCCTTGGCGTCAAATCTGGCAAGATCAAGAAGTGAGTTGAATTGTTCCCTTAGCACATCCGTTGTATTCGCAATTCGACCGAGCAGCTGTTGTCCTCTCTCATCCTTTACTTGCATTGAAAGACTTCCAAGATACAAACTAAGCGCATGCAGCGGCTGTCTTAAATCATGGCTGGCAGCAGCCAAAAAGTTGCTTTTTGATTCATTAGCCAGACGCGCAAGCAACAAAGCATCTTCAACCAATAGTTTTTCGCTACTAAGCTTTTTAACTAAGCGCACATTCTCTGCTCTTATTTTGATCGATTCTTCGAATTGATTCGCATTAACTCGACCTAGCCCAAGCTGCGCAAATAAAATAATAAGAAGGGAGGATGATAATGCCGGTTCACTACCCCAGCCATCAACAAATCCTGAGAAATAAATTACGCTTTGGCCGACGTTAACAACAACCGTGGGGGCAAAGCTGCGGTACTGAACTGATGCATTTATCATCGAGCCAAAAGCATATACTGCACTGGTCAGTGTCGCGGCATACACAACATTTTGTGATCCATTTGCAAACAAGCCAACCCACCAAACACCTGAACCTATGACAAGTCCATTAAACATAGAGGTGGAAAACAAGCATACTTCAAATTTATTGAGCATTTCAATTTCTGAGGAATCGATGCGGGAGCTGATATAACGTGCAACATAAAATCTAGAGACCATTGCCAAGGTAGTCAAGCCAGCCCATATAAGAATATTTTTCAGTGCGGGATCATTGAAATAAACAAGGATGAAAATAAGGCTGGCAATACAAATCCAAGGAACAGTTCTTTTTGATTGGGACACACGTAGCGTTTGAGTTGCTCTTGTCAAACGAAGTTGATGATCAGGACCATTCCAATCTGTCTTCAACTCATCAAATGTATCTCTAGCATCGTCTGTCTTCTCTCCAAGTTTCATTTCTTCGCCTAGTTTGGACAATATATATATAAATCAGAAGAGTTTGACTCCCAATTTCGCCGCTTTGTATACGGCCTCTGTCCGGCTTTTGGCGCCCAGAACCGAGAATACAGTGGATAAATGTGCCTTAATTGTATGTTCCGAAACAT
>JBLHIH010000085.1:0-15652 GCA_047616645.1 Flavobacterium sp.
GGTTTTGATTCCCTCTGTTGATCAAGTCTCCAAGAAAACAGAGTTTGTCTTTTTCCTGATCAAATTGTATGCGTTGTAAAAGCGCAGATAGATCATCAAAACATCCTTGAATGTCACCGAAAACGTAGGTACTCATGAAGAGGTACTCATGAAGAGGTACTCATGAAGAGGTACTCATGAAGAGGTACTCATGAGGAGATCGTTGAATTGTGCTCTATTGCTAAAGCCGTGATCGAGAGGTAGTCATTCAGACTGAGATTCTCGGGTCTAGCGCGAGGATCTAGATCTAGCGAGACAATTTGTTCTGCGTTTACAAAACCTTTTAAGGCATTGCGGATTGTTTTTCGGCGCATGCTAAAAGCTTGAATGAGAATTTTTTCTAATAAAGCCGTATCTGCAGATATTCGTTTTTCTTTTGTGGGTAACAGTTTAACTATGGCAGACATCACCTTCGGCATAGGCACAAAAGCTTCGGGTGGCACTGTAAACATGAGTTCATTGTCACAGTAATACTGGCTCATGATTGACAATCGGCCATAATCAGAGTGAGAATGAGATGCAACAAGTCGATTGACAACTTCTAGTTGCAACATGAAGTACATGTCCTTTATCAAATCGAGATTGCCAAAAAGTTTAAAGAGTAGTGGCGTTGATATGTTGTAAGGCAGATTTCCAACAACTCTAAATGGTTTGTCTGCTTTGATCTGAGTGAAATCGAATTTAAGGACGTCTGACTCAATGACATTTAGGTCAGGATGCTTTTGCCGCATAGATGCTACTAGGTCACGATCGATCTCGATGACATCAAGTTTACACCCTGATTTGAGTAGAAGTTCCGTTAAGGCACCACGCCCTGGACCTATTTCAACAATGTGGTCTCCGGGCTGGGGATTGATCACTTGAATGATTTTGCGGATCAGATTTTGATCTTGAAGAAAATTTTGTCCAAAGCGTTTACGGGCCCTCATAGTATTTGGCCCTGTCAGCCTAATTTATTGAATGCGCTATTTTAGATTTGTTTTGAATTTTTGGCGAGCCATTTCGGCAGCAATATTAATTGCTGTATTTAAACTTCCAATGTCTGCTTTACCTGTTCCTGCGATATCTAGAGCGGTGCCATGATCCACCGATGTTCTAATAATGGGAAGTCCCAGTGTGATGTTTGCAGCCTCCCCGAACCCCTGATGTTTGAGTACGCTTAAACCTTGATCGTGGTACATCGCTAAAACGATATCTGTACCCTGTAAACTCGCTGGCGTAAAAGCTGTATCTGCGGGTAAAGGACCAATAACATTTATCCCTTTATCTTGAGCCAGTTTTACCGCGGGAATAATTGTTTCAATTTCTTCCATACCCAAATGGCCATTTTCCCCTGCATGAGGATTGAGACCGCATACCAGTATTCTGGGATTTTTTTTACCAAGATATTGCTGAAGAGATGCGTGAATTATTTCCATTGTCATCAAAAGCGGTTCCACTTGAATTGCATCAGCCACCTCCCGGAGAGGTAAATGAGTTGTCGCAAGTGCAACTCGGAGATTACTTGATTCCAACATCATCACAACAAAGGGCGTTTTAGTCCTCACAGCTAGCCACTCGGTGTGTCCGCTGAAGGGGATCCCAGATTCGTTAATAATGGATTTTTGAATAGGGCCTGTGATCATTGCCTGACAAATGCCGTTTTCGCATAAGCTAACCGCTTTTTCTAAGCATGCGATGACATAATCGGCGTTAGCCGTATTCAATTCGCCTGACTTGACGGGTGAATGTAGTTTGATAGGCCAGATATTAATGGCATTAGACGCTATATCCGTTTCGTGATTCATACTATGAAGGCTAAGCGTATTTAATCCTAGTTCTTGGCTTCGTTTTTCTAATAATTCAGGATCGGCAAGAACGATTTGAGTTGGATAGTCGCCTGTGTCCGAAAGTTTTGCGAATTGGTTTAAGAGTACTAAATCCGGACCAATCCCCGCAGGTTCACCTGGTGTTATGGCAAGTTTTATTTCATGCATTGAGAGAAAGCCTGCATGCAGTCTTATTAGATTCGGATCTCGACAAAGGCATCCTCACGAATTTCCCTTAGCCAAGTTTGCAATTCTTCTTCAAATTTCTGATTTCGAAGATAATTGTCAGCCTGCCCCATTCTGAATCGCTCACTGAAATCTTCTATCCTCTTCCCAGTTACCTCAAGAAAGTGAAATCCATGCTGTGACTTAAAGACTGAGGACAATTCATTTAATTCAGCGTTGTTCATTTGTCCTTCAAACTCAGGAACAAAAGTATCGGCTTTGTTCCAGCCGAGATCGCCTCCGCTAAGCGCTGAACCAGGATCATCGGAATGCAACTTGGCGATTTCTTCAAAGGGACGTCCATTGATAATTTCTTGACGTAAGGATTCAGCGAGTTCTTCAGCTTCCTCATCGTTTAATATTTCAGAAGGTTTGATGAGTATATGTCGAACCTGAGTTTGGGCGATTAGCCCTTCTGTTTGAGCACCTCTTTTTTGCATTAATTTAAGAATGTGGTATCCGCTACCACTCTTAATAGGGCCACGGACTTCACCGATTTCCATGTTGGGTGCAATGTCTGTAAACATTGTCGGTAGCTTGGCTGCTTTTCGCCAACCAAGATCGCCAAAATCTAGGGCGTCGGGTGCAGCACTTTTCTCGATAGCCATTGTATTAAAATCAGAACCTTCAGCCAGTTGCTGAATCAGAGCTTCCGATTTTTGTTTTACTTTCCGTATATCTCCGGAGTCAGCGTCTTCTGGAAATAGTAAGAGAATATGAGAGAGCCTATATTCGTCGGCGGTAATAATTTTGCCGACCTCAGAAGATAGGAAATTCATGATTTCTTGTTCTGAAATTTGAATCCTGCGACGCATAATGCCTTGCTGGACTCTAGAGATGGCAAGTTCTCGTCGAACCTGATCACGCATATCAAGATAAGAGATACCATCTTTCTCAATCTGGACCTTAAATTCAGCGAGGTCGACTCTGTTTTGCTGTGCAATGCTTTGCATAGCTCCATTGAGCTCTTCATCGCTAATTCTGACACCGCCTCTCTCAGCCATTTGCAATTGCAGACTCTCGATAACTAATCGCTCAACGATTTGTTGATTTAAAATATCGTCCGCTGGTAGGCGCTGCTTATTCGATGTGAGTTGGGATTGAACAGCATTACGTCTCATTTGGAGCTCAGATAACATGACAACATCTTCGTCTACCACAGCGACGATAGTATCCATAATGACTGTTGACGCATTCAGTTGCGCCGTAATGCTGGATAAAACCAGTAATAATAAAAAACGACATTTAAACATTTATAAACCTATTCTATTTTCTTGTGCTCTGTAACCGGAAACTGCGTCTTCAAGTAGTGAATCTATACGTTTACCCAGTGTCGCTAATCCCTTTAATTGGAATTCAAAAAAGATGCCGACATCCGCTGGTGTTTTAATTTCTGAAATTGATATAAAACCAGGAGAATTGGGATCATCAATTATCGAAGTAATAGATCTGGGCTCTTTTAGGAAGCGTCTGATCAATATCCTAGATTTCCAACAACAATCGTTATATTCAAGACCTGTAAATGACTCAATAGTTCGATTATCATCCCAACCGAAATTCCAGCGCCCAATTAAACTCCATTGATCAGCAACTGGCCAGATAAAACTGACATCAGATTCTTCTGATCTATTAAGTAGATTAGGGGTTCTGACTTCTGAGGCTGTATATATGTAGCTAAAGTTGACTATTTTATTCTGGCCTTCTCGGTATTTTAGTGAAAAAGTGCTTCTATTGGTTCGATTGTCTTCCGGTTCCCACTCAAAAGACCCTGCCACTGAAAGCTTTGAATTGAGGGATAGGCGGGCTTTAGTGAAAATGGCAGAGCGTGATGAACTTGGGTCTTCCGCGACAGTAGCGTTATAGATAACGTTTCGGTCTTTAAAATAGTGGATTTGGCCAATGCTCGCAGAGAAAACTTCTTCACCTGTTGTTTCCCTTAGAAAGCGAGATGTGAGTCCAAGACTGATCTGGCGAGCGTCACCAATTCTATCTTTACCAACAAAGCGATTATCCCTAAAAAGCGAGGAGTAACTCATGATTGTCGAAGATGAATCAAACACGGGAAGATCATCTTGGTCGTCATCCTCAACATAGAGAGCGTATAACCTAGGTTCGAGGGTTTGCTGAATTTTTTGATCGCCCCAATCGAAAAAGCGATCGAAATAAAGACCTGAATCTAGTGAGAATTGGGTGGTTGTTACAGATGGATTTCTGTCTACACCCCTTGAAACATCATCCAGCTTATATCCTCGAGTAGTTAAGCCAAAACTGGGTCTCAAATAACCCCAGGTACGGCTAAAGGGTAAAGAGAGGCTGACTTCACTGACGGTTCTACTGCCGGTAATAGCTAGGACCCCAGTGATATCGTCATTATTTTTATCAAAAAATGTATAGTTAATATCAGCTTTTATTTTTACAGACCCTATCCTATGGGACCAGTCTGCACTGATAGACGGCAGCTGCTTATATTGCTCGGCTTGGAGAAGATCAAGGTTTTGATATTCACGCAGTAGAATATCGGCATTCCATTTAACCCCTCTATATTGAACGCGGCCAATTTGATCCAGCGCTGCTGTTCGACGATTAGTGAGGTTTGAGCTAATACCAGGAGTGTATTGTTGAACAGAGTTGGTGCCAATATCACCACCGATGTCGTGAAGGTAATCAATATCAGATATGGCGCTGTAGTTTACCGTCGCCTTCCAGTTAGAATTCCATCCGGATTCGTGTTGTAAATTAAGAAACCATCTATCTTGTTTTTGAAATTCAGGAAAGACCACCCCACTAGTATCTGTGTTTGTGGATGTGAGGTTCTCTATATCTCTATCATCATAGTTATCATCTTTGCGGAGATAACCTGCATTAACCTCACTACTTGATTGCTTTGTTAACAATCTAAATTGACCATCATGGATTAAGCCGCGTTTCCATAGACTTCTCAGTTGGTAAGTCGCGTCTATATTAGCTGCGATGTTGAAATAGTAAGGGATTTCAATATCAGTGCCGCCATCTGAATCGTAACCTATTCCTGGCAGCAGAAAACCAGATAGTCTGTTGTCATCCAACGGAAAACGGATATATGGCGTGTAGAGTATTGGTATATCTCGAATGCTTACGGTTAAATCCCTCGCGATCCCATACCCCTTTTCTGGTATCAACTCGATATCTTTGCCATTCATGGACCAGGTATTACTGGTTGGGTCACAACGGGTCATTGTTGCATCATCGAGGTATAAGTGGCCTTCTGCATCACGGGTTAATTGAGAAGCGCGACCGCGAAAGCTTGTCTGATGAAGAAGGAAGCTAGCGGAATCGATCACACCAGTACCATCAAATATATTTGCGGTGGCGTGTTCACCTGTCATCAATAGGCCTGGTTCGCGAATACTGAGTGGTCCGTCAATTTCTGCGATTTTAGTGATGTCGTTCTGAATAACGCGAGGTGAGCGAATTTCTCTCTCTGCACCCTTGAGCAGAACATTTCCAGATAGGGAGGTTGATATGCCTTTAATGTAAACTGCATTGTCAGCCGTTCCGTCTATTGAGGAATCTGAATTCTGCGGGAGAAACGGATCAATATATTGACCTTGACAGAATGGTGGAGTTTTAAAGAGTTGATTTATAGCGTTCTCTTTAGTGACTTTTATGGGGTGCCAGTCTGTCTGGGCTGCGGTAAGCTGATCCCCTTTGGTATATGCTGTGGCAGTCAGAAAGGAGATTGCGGCAAAAAGTGGCAGCGCACGAGAAAAACAGTATCTAATTGATGTAAAGCTTGTATGTTTAATGATTTCCGTCCAACAAGTTTTTTGAAACCCTGACTTAAAATCTATGCTATTTCATTGCGAAAGTCAGAACGTTGATAATAAAGCATTCACCAGACGAGGTCAGGTCATATTTTGATTGAAGAGAATAAAGCGATTCGAATGAAAGCCTTGGGGCGTTGGGCCAGTAGTAAGTTAAAAAATAATGGCGTCAGCCTCAATTCTGAACTGGAACTCTGTATAGCGTCGGATGATGCCAGTTTTCGAAAGTACTATAGAGCTAAGGATCCTGAGGGCGGGGCAACGGGGATCATATTTGTTGATGCTCCGCCGCAACATGAAAATAACGAAGCGTTTATTGACATCGCTAATTTAATATCTAAGCAAGGTCTCAGTGCCCCTGCAGTACTTGATTATGATTTGAATGAAGGTTTTATGATGCTTTCAGACTTCGGAAACAAATTGTATTTAGATGAGCTTGAAGCTGGAGATTCAAGCTCAATCACCAAACTCTACAAATCCGCATTGGCTTCATTAAGTGCATTACAGGGTATTTGTTGTACAAACCTGCCAGCCTACGATGAAGAGTTGCTAAGAGTCGAAATGCAATTGTTTCCCAATTGGTTTTTATCCAAACAGATCAATATGACTATTGATCAAGATGTCTCAAACTTGATGGAATCAACTTTTGATTTAATGGTTAAAAATGCATTGGAACAACCTCAGGTTTTTGTGCATCGAGATTATCATAGCCGAAATTTGATGGTCCTAGATCAAAATACGCCTGGATTGATCGATTTTCAAGATGCAGTTAAGGGACCTTTTACCTATGATCTGGTGTCCTTATTGAAAGATTGTTATTGGCAGTTCCCGAGGGAACAGGTCGTTGAATGGGTGAAAGTTTATTGGAAGGCGTACCTTTTAGAAGGGAATTTGGAGGACAATCTCAAAGTGGATTTTGCACAATTTCTTCGTTGGTTCGATCTGATGGGAATGCAACGCCACTTAAAAGTAGCAGGGATATTCTCGAGGTTAAATATTAGAGATGGAAAATCTCGTTATTTGAATGATATCCCCTTGGTGATGTCATATTTACTAGAAGTATGTGAAATTTACGAAGAGTTGGGTTGTTTTGGAAAGTGGTTAAGGGAAGAAGTTCAACCGAGATGTGCCAAGATCTGATTGGCGAAGAACGCTCACTTATTATCTGATTGTTTAGGAAGAATAGATTGAAAGCAATGATACTAGCAGCGGGGCGGGGTGAACGAATGCTGCACTTAACCGCGAATCTACCGAAACCGCTTCTACTTGTTCATGGTGTACCGTTGATAGAACACCGTATTGTGGCCTTAGAAAAAGCAGGCATTACGGATCTTGTTATCAATCTGCACTATCTTGGGTGGCAAATTCAGGATTATCTTGGAGACGGTAGTCAATTAGGTGTTTCGATAGCATACGTATTTGAAGAAAATTTATTGGAAACTGCGGGCGGTATTCTTAATGCATTGCCTTTGTTGGGGCATGAGCCTTTTCTGGTTGTTCCAAGCGATACCTTGATGGATGTGGATTTTTCGAAAATAGAAGGTTTACCCGATGGTAGTCAAGCGCATTTGTTCCTTGTGAATAATCCCGATCATCACCCAGAGGGAGATTATGCATTAAGGGCTGATGGAAAATTGTCCTTGTGTGGAGACAAACTCACCTTCTCAGCCGTAGCAATTTATTCACCTGCTTACTTTAGTCGTCTTAGACCAGGGCCACATTTATTAAGGGACTTGTTTGAGAATACGATAGAACAAGGCATAGTGAGTGGTGAATACTTTGATGGCTATTGGGTTGATGTCGGGACACCCGAACGATTGGAGGAAGTTAATCTATGCATTTGAAGGGGTTTTTTCTTAATGCTTTCGCATTAAGCATTAAGTCTTTTTCTCGATCTCCACGCCTTGAACATGAATTCGCAACCAACCACGTATCCGCCTACTTAGTTTATCTTCTCCGTACAACACTAAATTCTGTGGCAAGTGCAGATTTAATTGCTGGTAGTTCGACATCTTGAATCGCTTTGAGTGAAGTTTTCGACCTTGGTATGCGAATGTGGGTGCTCTGTGCGTAACGAGGTCTAAAATGGCGAGATTGTCATTGAGATCCTTTATATCCATTGTTCGTTGTGCATTGTGTAGGATAAGGCCCCTTATACTTTCTGTTTTCGATTGGGCATCCATAAGATAGCGGCTGACATTTGGCCAAGACGGGCCAGATGACAACAAGACAAGATTAAATAATCCCTTTTTTGTCTCCATAAATTCTACAGCGGCACTTAATTGCACAGACACAGGATTCTCTATTTTATCTTGATCTTGCTGACTTTGGTTTTGTGTTTGCGTCAATATAAGCACTGACCAACCATGCTGAGACAATGTATACCCTAAGTTTGATGCCAATTTTACATGATTTCCACCGTGGGCCAGGATGATTCCACCTTTGGGCTCACCCGTTTTTTCGAAATAATAGTCGGCCTCGAATATTTGTTCTTCCATGCTAAGATTGACTACTTCATGTTCTTCCTCTAGAGGTTGAACGAGTATGAGTGAGGCGAGTGAGCAAGCTAATATATTGAGAAAACACATAGTTATGAGTATAGGCCGTTATCAGCGGCACGTAATTCCGTTAGAATAGACTTTTTATGAGTTGAGAAATCATAGTGGAAGCAAAAATTGCACCTTCAATCTTATCTGCAGACTTCGCGAGACTAGGTGAAGAGGTGGATGCCGTTCTGGATGCGGGGGCGGATATTGTCCACTTTGATGTGATGGACAATCATTATGTCCCCAATCTGACTATCGGCCCCATGGTATGTTCTGCCTTAAGAAATTATGGAATTAAAGCGCCTATCGACGTGCACTTGATGGTACAGCCTGTCGATCGAATTATTGGTGACTTTATCGAAGCAGGTGCAAGCTATATTACTTTTCACCCAGAAGCGAGCGAACATATAGACCGATCTCTTGAACTTATTCGAGGAGGAGGATGTAAATGTGGCTTAGTATTTAATCCGACGACACCTCTGAGCTATTTGGATTATGTAATGGATAAAATTGATATGGTACTTATCATGTCAATCAACCCGGGTTTTGGCGGTCAGAGCTTTATTCCAATGACTTTCCAAAAATTGGCTGAGGCTAGGAAAAGAATAGACGAGAGTGGTCGAGATATTCGTTTAGAAATTGATGGTGGTGTCAAGGTAAGTAACATCACTGAAATTGCTAAGGCGGGTGCTGATACCTTTGTCGCTGGATCGGCGATATTTGGCTCCGGCGACTACGCTACAACAATCGCCGAAATGAAACGCCTAATAGAAAAGGTTTAGCTTGTCTCGGGTACGCCAAAGGCGATTTCTAACGCTTTCACCATTGATTCAAACTGTACTCTCAATTAAGCTAGGCCGGATGATGAGCAATCAGTATTTCAATTCATGAAACAATCAACAATGCTAATCACGGGGCACCTTTGCCCTGTTCATACTTTGACCCTTCCTTCGGTCTATTCTTGGCGAAGCTGATCTAGTTATCTCGTTCCACTGCTTATGAACATTAAAAATGTTTGGTAGCACCTTAAATTAGATGGTATTTCGTTGGAGAATTTCCATGACACCCGAGCAATTTGCTGAATATTCAGCTCAGGGATTTAATCACATACCGATTACAGAAGAAGTTTTGGCCGATCTTGATACACCCTTATCAAGTTACATAAAAGCAGCTGATGGGCCTTATAGTTACTTATTAGAATCAGCTAACCAGGGTGGAGAAAAATGGGCCCGATATTCCATGGTCGGCTTACCCGCTAAGAAAATCTTAAAGGTTTTTGCTTATCAGGTAGTGATTGAAGAAGACGGTGTTGAAGTTGATCGCTTCGAAGTTGAAGATCCATTGTCCTTTGTTGAGTCTTTTCAAGGTGAATATCGATATCCACTTATTAACGATTTACCTATTTATACGGGAGGTCTAGTCGGATATTTTGGCTACGATACAGTTCGATATGTCGAAGATAAAATAAAAAATAGCCAACCAAAAGATACCATTGGGACACCCGATATCCTATTGATGGTGTCAAATGACGTAATGGTTTTCGATAGTGTGAGAGGTAAGATCCACTTAATTACGCATGCTAATCCGAATGAGCTAGATGCATTGAAGAATGCGCAGATGCGGCTTAAGGAAATGAAGTTTAGCCTGCAGGGTCAAATTCCGGACAAGGTTAGACAATCAACTGTGGGGCCGGCCATTCATGAAGAAGATTTTGTATCAAGTTATGGCGAGGACCAATTTAAAAAAGATGTGGATAGAATAAAAGATTACATTGTTGAGGGGGATGTTATGCAGGTCGTTTTGTCCCAGCGTATGTCGGTCTCGCTAGAAGCAGATCCTCTTAGCCTTTATAGGTCATTAAGGTCATTGAACCCATCCCCCTATATGTACTATATGAATCTAGGCGAATTTCATATCGTTAGCTCATCCCCGGAGATTCTAGCACGACTTGATGACGGTCAGGTGACGGTCCGCCCCTTAGCTGGCACAAGACGCAGAGGACGAGATGAAAAAGAAGATAGGGACATGGAAGTAGAACTTCTTGCAGATCCTAAGGAGCGAGCCGAGCATTTGATGCTTATCGATTTAGGCAGGAACGATATTGGTCGAGTGTGTAAAACGGGTTCTGTGATAGTTGACGAAATGATGATTGTAGAGCGGTATGCCCACGTCATGCACATTGCTTCAAATGTCGAAGGAAAACTAAAGCCCGGTTTGTCTGCAATGGATTTGTTAAGGGCCACCTTACCTGTTGGCACGCTGAGTGGTGCACCAAAGGTCAGGGCTATGGAAATAATTGATGAATTTGAGCCTGAAAAGCGTGGCATATTCGGTGGGGCTGTAGGTTATTTATCATGGAATGGGAATATGGATACCGCCATTGCGATCAGAACTGCGGTTATCAAGGACGGCAGATTGTATGTTCAGGCAGGGGCAGGTGTTGTAGCGGACTCTGTGCCGAAGCTTGAGTGGAAGGAAACAATTAATAAGGCGAGGTCGATTTTTAGAGCCGCTGAGATGGCTGAGAACGGCCTAAAATTACAAGAAGCTGAAGAGAATCCACGACAAATAAATCTAGATGAAGAACGAAATGTTGTTGGACAAAAGGAGGCAAATAAATGATTTTGATGATCGATAACTATGATTCGTTTACTTATAACCTTGTTCAATATTTCGGAGAATTAGGAGAAGAAGTCCAAGTATATAGGAACGATGAGATTACCGTATCTCAAATTGAAGCCATGTTACCTGATATTATTGTAATTTCTCCGGGTCCCTGTACGCCTAACGAAGCGGGTATATCAATGGAGGTCGTCGAGCATTTTGGCAGTAAGATTCCTTTGCTAGGGATTTGCCTCGGACATCAGAGCATGGGCAAAGTTTATGGTGGGCAAATAGTGCGTGCTCGGGAGGTAAAACATGGAAAAACTTCTCCGATTTATCACAATAGCCAGGGTGTATTCGAGAATTTACCTAATCCTTTTATTGCAACTCGTTATCATTCTTTGATTATTGATAAGGCGAGTTTACCCGATTGTTTTGAACTGAGTGCGTGGACCCAGGTGGATGGAAAAGCGGATGGGAAGGTGGATGAAATCATGGGTATTAGACACAAAGAATTTATGATGGAAGGTGTTCAATTTCACCCTGAATCAATCTTGACAGAACATGGCCACGACTTATTAGAAAATTTTCTGCGTAAGGTTAGATCTAACTCTTTTGTTAAGGATGAACAATAATGGTAATGCCTACAGCAATCGCCAGTGTAATTGCCGGTCAGGATTTGAGCCGTTCCGACATGTTGGACGTTATGCGTTGCATTATGAGTGGAGAAGCCAGTGACGCTCAAATTGGAGGTTTTCTAGTTGGACTTCGCATAAAGGGCGAAAGTATAGATGAATTAGTCGCGGCAGCGACTGTTATGCGAGAACTTGCAACGCCGGTACAGTCTGAATTAACTCACCTGGTAGATACCTGCGGCACAGGAGGCAGTGGTTTAAATAAATTTAATGTATCAACTGCAAGTGCTTTTGTTGCTGCTGCAGCAGGGGCTAAAGTCGCGAAGCATGGGAATCGTGGGGCTTCCAGCAAAAGTGGCAGTGCCGATGTTTTGGAAGCTGCTGGTGCAGAAATTATGATGTCCCCGGAACAGGTTGGAAGGTGCCTGGATAATATCGGAGTGGGTTTTCTATTTGCACAGAGCCATCATAGTGCGATGAAGCATGCAATAGGGCCACGTCGTGAATTGTTGACTAGAACTATGTTTAATTTGTTGGGACCCCTCACGAATCCCGCTGGGGCTCGTCGCCAGTTAATTGGCGTTTATGAGTTAAAATGGGTACGGCCCCTAGTAGAAGTATTGAGGGATTTGGGAAGTGAACATGTAATGGTGGTTCATTCTGAAGATGGCCTAGATGAATTAAGTATTTCAGCACCTTCCCACGTTGCTGAACTTGTGAATGGTGAAATAAGTGAATATGTTGTGAAGCCTGAAGATTTTGGTTTAAGTCCTTCTCCATTGTCAGAGCTTGTAATTGATAGTAGTGAATCCAGTTTAGTGCTGTTAAAAAAAGCAATTAATGGGGAGCATGAAGGAGCAAGTAACATCGTTGCTCTAAATGCAGGAGCGGCAATTTACCTTGCTGGACTCTGTGATTCTTTTGGGTCTGGTGTTGAAATGGCTCAAGATGCAATTGGCTCTGGGTTAGCAAAAGAAAAGATGAGTGAGTTTGTTCATTTTACTCAGCAAGTGGTGGGTTAATTATGGCAGTTTCTATTCTAGAAAAGGCAGACATTTTAGAAAAAATTGTTGCTGTGAAACGGTTAGAAGTTGCTGATCTAAAGAAGAATCGACCACAATCCGATATAGAAAAGAACATTGAAAACGCTGATCCAGTCAGAAATTTTAAACAACAATTACTTAAAAAAACGCGCCTTAGTGAACCTGCGGTCATTGCAGAAATTAAAAAAGCCTCGCCGTCCAAAGGCATTATCAGGGAAAATTTTGATCCTGGTAGTATCGCAATTGATTATGCGAGTTCTGGTGCAAGTTGCCTATCAATACTGACAGATGTATCCTTTTTTCAAGGAAGCAATGAATATCTACGCAAGGCAAGAGAAGCTGTTGATATACCTGTACTCAGAAAGGACTTTGTTATTGACGAATATCAAATTTTTGAAGCACGATCAATTAACGCTGACTGCATCTTATTGATTGCTGGCATATTAGATGATAAACAGCTTGCAGGTTTTCAAGGACTGGCTAAGGAGTTATCCATGGATGTCTTGGTTGAAGTACACAATGAAGAGGAGCTTCAACGGGCCCTGTCAATTAATCCTGATATTCTTGGAATCAATAATCGATGCTTACGCACTTTTGAGGTTAGTTTGGATACAACACTTGAATTAAAGAAACTTGTGGAACCAGGTACTTTAATTGTTACAGAGAGTGGTATTCATACTCGAGAAGATGTGCAGTTAATGTTGAATGAAGATGTTTTTGGTTTTCTCGTTGGAGAATCATTCATGCGTGAATCAAGCCCAGGACGGAAATTAAGAGAATTATTCTTCAATTAAAGCAAAATGATGAGCTATGCTCGGACACCTAATGTCGCGCAATCCTGACAACCATAGTTTTACCTTTGGCGGTTACTAAACCTTGATCTTCTAAGGTTTTTAAAACTCGGCCTACTATCTCTCGAGAACAACCTACATTTCTACCGATTTCCTGGCGAGTTATTTTAATTTGCATACCATCGGGATGGGTCATGGCATCTGGCTCATCTGCAAGGTCCAGAAGACAACGAGTAACACGCCCAGTAACCTCTAAAAAGGCTAGGTTGCTTACTTTTTGAGTGGTTTTGGTTAGCCGCTCTGCTAACTGGCTGGCTACGTTGTATATCATACCCGTGTCTCGTTTGCTGATTTCGGCGAATTTTGTATAGCTTAACTCAGCGACTTCGCAATCGGCTTTGGCTTTTACCCAGGCAGTTCTGGTGCGATTGCCGAACATCGCCATTTCGCCAAAGAAGTCTTTTTCATTAAGGTAAGCAACAATTATCTCATGTCCAGATTCATCTTCGACTAATACGGTTACCGACCCCTTGGTAATGTAATAAATTGAGTCGCTCTCATCGCCAGCATAGATAATGGTGCTGCCACGAGGATATTTGCGACGGTGAGCTGAAGCCAAAAACTCATCCATCGTACCGAAATCAGGAGTATTGAGGGTTAGGCTTACCATTTAGTTAGTTCCCGTCTTTATATAGACTAATTCTGCTGAATATTGCAAAACAATAGATATCTTAAGTAACAGTTTCAAAAACTTCCAAGGAAAGTCCCGAGGATACCTTCTTCGATGTAATAGTCTCTGGATCCGCACTAGTTAGTGCCCATCCATTAATATCTAACTTGTTGAAATACAAAGGATATTTTCGATAAGATGTAAAAAACCTTTCAAGTTTTGTTAAAATTAATTTACGAGAAAAACCAAAACGGAAGGATTTACCATGCGAGAGACCCGCATCGCGCAAAAAAGTGTATTCGATAATTACTCAAAACACGATATTGGTGTTCAACTTAGTCGGCTTGCAGACATCTTAGATTCGCATGTTGATATCCTTTTGCTTGTTGAAGCGGATTTAGTCAAGAAGTCCTGTAAGCCGGTCGGGCGTTCAGGGTTGTCTGTAGAAAACATGTTTAGATGTCTGATATTGAGGCAGATATTTGGTTTCAGTTATGAACAACTCGCTTTTCATTTGTCAGATTCAATGCGTTATAGAACCTTTGTCAGACTGCCACCGCATTTGTCACCTAAAAAATCCTGCCTTCAATCAACCATTCGAAGTATAAAACCTGCTACCTTAGAACGCATTCATCAAGACCTAGTATCAACATGGCATCGGCAAGGACATTTGTCGGTAAACGAATTGCGTATAGATAGCACCGTGGTATCAAGTCATATTGCGCCGCCCAGTGATAGTCAGTTACTCAACGATGGTGTGCGAGCACTGAGCCGCTGTTTAGCCAAGAGTCGAGACATGACCGGTATTAAACTACGGTTTACGGATCAAAGAAAAGCATCAAAGTCACTGGCCTTTCAAATATTTAATGCGAAAAAGGCCGTAAAGAACGTACTTTATCTTGATTTACTCAAGTTAGTTCGCCTTGTGTTAAAGCAAGTGGAAAGGAACTTGTTCCTCGTTAACGCATTAGACGTATTGTCACCCTCGCAACAAAAGTGGGTCGCTGAGGTGGTCCATTATAGAGATCTATTATTGAAAGTTGTTGATCAAATCGAGCGCCGGGTTATCCATCAGGAAACTGTGCCTTCATCAGAAAAGGTTGTGAGTCTATTTGAAGAACATACCGACATCATTGTTAAAGGCCTTCGCGTTGTGCAGTATGGGCACAAGATAAATTTAAGTAGTGAGGGAAAAGGTTTTATCACAACACTGTTGATAGAAGAGGGTAATCCGGCTGACCCTGACAGGGTTTTGCCGGTACTGGAGCAACATCAAAAGAACGTGGGTTGCCAGCCAACATCAGTTGCGTGTGATGGCGGTTCTGCTAGTAAAGATAATGTTGAGGAAGGTCGTGCATTGGGTATACAGCATGTTGTGTTCCACAAACGTGTGGGCATATCTTATCTCGCCATGGGCGTGAAGCAGAAAACCTTTAAACGTTTACGCAATTTTAGAGCAGGCATAGAAGGGAATATCTCGGAGCTAAA
>JBLHIH010000086.1:0-15650 GCA_047616645.1 Flavobacterium sp.
GAGGTTGAATTATTCCTCTATCCCGAATAAGAAAATGTAGGAAAATCGAGCGAATAAGCCTAGGTTTTCTCTTGATTTCATGTGAGTTTTTTGTAAATTTTACCCCGACCCTATTTATTCAATTTTATCCCGACCCTATTTATTCATTCGACCCTATTTATTCTGTGAATATATTATGAAATCGCTAAGAAGTGCAGGGGGTAACTGGAACATTAGAGCCCATTGTCATGGACTCGCGACTAGGCGTCCCCGACTAGGCGTCCCCACTGTTTCACCCGAGACGTCGGACCGGCCTGAAAAGCTGCCGTCGTGGGATACTGGAGGTGGGTTGTTTGTGTTTTTTTCGAAGAAAAAAGCCACAAACCTGGTGGCTGGTGCGGGCGCCGATGCGATGGAATAACGGGGCCGCCTAGGCCACCGACACAGGGATTTTCAAACTGATTGACCTACCTTCAATGTTTGATTGGGACCACGAATATTACACGTTAGCAGAGATAGTGTGATTCCATAGTGATGGTATTGTCGAGATTTACACCGGCACAGTTTTCTTCTCTATGCTGCCTTTTGGCGTGTTTCCCACAAATCATATTCAGCTTGCATTCTGACCCACATTTCTGCAGATGTACCTATGACTGATTCAAGAATGATTGCAAAAGACGGTGAAATACCACGCTTGCCGTTTACAATTTCGTTAATTTTTCTCGGAGAACAATTGCAAAGTTTGGCCAGTGCAGATTGATTAAGGCTCATCTGGTTCATATAAATCTCAGACAAGACCTTTCCTGGATGTAATGGAAGAGTGTTGGTTATCATGTTTTTTCCTCAATGGTAGTTCTCTATTTTAACTTCAAAAAACTCACCGTTCATGTATTGAAAAGTTATGCACCAAGGTAGTTTAATCGTGATGCTCCAGTATGCTCTTCTATCTCCTTTCAATTTATGTAATCTGATATCAGGAGGCTCGCCCTGAATTCGAAGATCATCAAGCGTTGATGTAGAATGCATGATCGTGAGCAGGGCTTTTGCGCGGATACAATATTCTCGAGGCAAGCTTTTTGATTGATTGGTTTGCCAAATGTCTTTTGCGACTTTACCTGAAAAGCTTTTGATCATAAATAACTGGATGTATTCACTATACCGTATAGTGTAATAGTGATCGTGTTCTACGTCAAGGTATTGCCAAGTTAACCGCTGACCCTAGATTGAAGGTTTTATCCATCAACTGCTTAATTTTTGACCAATAGTTTGGGTACTGCCAACTTAACTGCTCATCAGCGATAATATCCAAATGACTAATTCAAATATGTACAAAAGATACAGATTCCCACCTGAAATCATCCAGTATGCTGTCTGGCTGTATTTTCGGTTCAACCGCAGTCTCCGAGATATAGAGGATTTACTCGCTCAACGTGGAATTAGGGTTACACACGAATCAATTAGGTTGTGGTGCAACAAGTTTGGATCCAAATATGCGGCTAGATTGCGTAAAAAACATCAAGGATATGGGGGTACTTTTTTCATTGATGAGGTATTGGAATAAATGGGGTCGGGGTAAAAATTACAAAATAGAAACATTTACTGATGTGGCTTCCGTCCTCTTTTCTTGTGCGACTGAGCGAAGCCCGTCAGATCTTCGAATTGCAGGCGAAACTTTTCAGTCCCGAGTACGAAGCCAGTTTGCTGGGCATGTTTAATTTCTGAAATCAGCTCAGCTTCCAACTCCTCTTCGAATAAAATGCGATAGGCAATTTACCTCGCTCGTCTTGTCGATCCTAAATGCTCATACTCTGCATGCGGTGTCCACATACTCACGTGTCGCCCCAACGCCTGAGCACAATAACTGGACCATTTGTATTCACCTGGGTCCTCGACCATACCAGCGTGAACAGGGTTCAATTCTATATAACGCGAACACACCATAAGGTATCGTGTCGTTTGAACCGGATGGGATTTAAATCTATCTTCAAACAGAATCCCGGTGCGTTTGTATCGATAATTGAAGTATCTGACATAGAGTCGACCAAGGTACTGCATGCAATCTGAAATCGATCGGTTTTGCGTCGGTGTCATGAGGAGATGGACATGGTTGGTCATAAACACCCATGTATGAATCAGCACGCCAAACTTTAATGAGCCTTCTAAAAGCCAATTTGCATAAGCCGCCACATCCTCATCAGATGCAAAACAGGTTTGTTTGTTGACGCCTCGCTGAATGATGTGAGCTGGCATGCCAACAGGCAGGCATCGACGCTTTCTGGGCATGAGACAAACAACCTTTTAGAACTGATTGAGGTTGAATTATTCCTCTATCCCAAATAGGAAAATATAGGCAAATCGAGCGAATAAGCCTAGTGTTTTTTCCTGATTTCATGTGAGTTTTTTGTAAATTTCACCCCGACCCTATTTATTCCCCCGACCCTATTTATTCTTTGTATTCTGGTTGAATTCCAAATTGAAAGTAACCTTTGATATTGCGATGTTCATCAATGATATCAAAGTGTTCACGACTTGCCGGTTTCCCTTGCCATTTTTAATGGCGTTTTTTATGCAGGTATACCTTTAGCGGTTGTGGCCGACATTGCGCAGGATGTGTTTGTAGGAAGTCATTTCTTCATCGTTCAAATCTTTGAAAATTATGCCTTCGTGTGTGTCCGCTAGTGCCCACAATTGTTCAGCTTTAATCTGTCCTTTGTCTGTTAGGGTGTAGCCATTGCCCGCCTGCGCGAGCCATCCACGATCACTAAGGTTTTTCAATATTTCAACTACTTCTGATTGCGGGGCATTCGCGAATTGTGGAATTCCGTCGGCAAATAGTTCAGGGTTATCACTGAGGAGAATAATCGCCCGCGCTTCGCTTATGCTAGTGCCGAGCGCTTCTTGCTTGGGCAGATAGGAGCTCTGATAAAGGTTCAAGGCTCTGAGCATGAGAAAGTACACGTTTTCACGAAGCCGCCCCTGGGGTATGTCCGAGGGAGAAATTTGATCCTCCTTTTTGTTCATTCCAGGGTGGGCTGAAACTATCGAATAAGTACCTTGGTGGTAGCACAGCGGAGCGCGGCCCAAATCATCGAACGCAACCACCTTACCCAGAAAAATCCAGTGATCACCGGCATCGATTCTTTCATAAGATTCACACTGGAATCTACCGGCGCAGCCCGGCAGTAGTAGGCAATCACCGATACCGGCCTCCCAATTTACTGCTGCGAATTTGTCTTTCTGGTACCGTGAAAAATGATTGGAGAGTTCTATTTGATCCGATGCCAATATGTTGATGGCAAAGTGGCTGGCGGATTCAAATACATTGAAGCTGCCTGAATCTTTTGCCAGGCTCCACAGCACAAGCGGCGGGTCCAGCGACACAGAATTAAAGCTGTTTGCCGTTATCCCAACTTTTTGTCCCTGGGGATTTTGTGCTGTAACAACGGTGACGCCTGTTGCAAAGTTGCCCAATGCGCGTCTAAATGCTCTTGTATCAATATCATTACTCATACAACTCTCCCGACGGACCCACTATCTTAAGCGGAAATACCCATAAAGCTTTCGAAGTTACGTGTGTAGAAATGGTCCAATTCATCCTGGGTGGCGGCTACCGCGTCAAGGCTGCGCTCAAACGCTCCAAACGGGTCACTGCCTCCTTCTGGGTGTGGATAGTCAGTGTTAAACATCAGTATGTCTTTGCCAACATTGCGCAGTATCCAGCCTGTATTTTCCGTGTGTAGCGGAGTAATTCGTACTTGTCGCTCTACGAACTGAGAAGGCTTGAGCGAGAGGTTCTTAAGCTCCAGGTCAAACTTGCCCAACAAGGCAACGCCCATATCAAGGTTTTGCAGCATCGCTGGCACCCAGTTGGCACCCAGCTCGATCATGCCGATCTGCAGATTGGGAAAGCGATCCAGAACGCCATCGTAGATCATGCAGGTTAGCCAGCGTTCGGGAGAGTGGTGAACCACGTTGAGGTCTTTGGGCTTGGTAGTCTCAATGTTGGACAGTCGCAGGCTGCGATCTTTATCAACGCCGGTGTTCATATATTCTTTGGTCATGTTCTTACCACTACCGATATGCAGGGTAACCGCTACGCCAGCTTCTTCAAGTACTGCCCAGATAGGGTCGTAGGCGATATGAGAAGGAGCCCTACCTTCTACCGATTCGCATGTAATCCACAGCGCCCGGATGCCCATCTTGACGGCATCTTTGGCCAGTTGCACAGAGCGCTCAGGATCGTTTAGAACCATGAAGCCAACCGCGAGCATGCGCTTGTCAGCTTTGCAGAAATCGACCATGGCCCGGTTCAGCGCATCGCAACCACCATAGGCGATATCCAAATCTTCATGACGGGCAAATCTGGAGGCGGCAATGGTTGGAAATATTAGCTGTGAACTCAGCCCCAAAATATCCAGCGACTCGCTCCGCTCCGCGCTATCAAACGCCCCATAAGCCATCCATTGCTTTAGCTTTTCCTTGTGCCCGCAAAGATTTGCCTTCAACTCTGCAGTCAGCTCAGGGTTTGCTCCGGCTACCCGAGCCCTCGACTTTTCTATGAGCGGTACCAATGGCGGGAAATCCATGGGTATCAAACCCGGTAGTAGGTTCTTCCTGACTTGCTCAGTGGCATAACTCTCCAGCCATCCTGGATACTCGATAAAATGGGCGTCGGCATCATGAATAACTCGGTTTGTTCTATGGGACATAAGGCGTGCTCCGTTTCAAATTATTATCAGGAAGGTTTTAATGTTTACTATTATACAAATACTATAATTTTCGAGGAGTCTGACCCCTTGGCCTTTTGGTCTCCATTGATCTCGTTTACGAGAATTTATTTGGCAGTACCCCTCTCGCGCTCCAGTTCAATCGCCAGGCGGCGCAAATTCATAGCAAAGGGCAGAACCTCCGCGATGGAACCCAAGGTTACCAGCACGCCATAAGTGCCTGATTCTCGATCAACCCAGGGAAATGTGCCAAACGCACCCGCGCTGTTTATCTGCGTGCAGCGCCCCTCAAGCGGGGATTCGCACCACAGGCCGAGCCCGTAAGACCAATCTCCCATTACGCCTGGCGCGCGAAATTCATGAACTAATGTAGAAGTCTGGTCGCTCTCCATTTGTCCAATGCTGTCCTCAGACAGCAAGCGGTGCCCCCTTGCATCGGGAAACAGCGCTGTTAGCAAGTTGAAATAGTCCTGGCCGGAAGTATACAAACCACCTGCAAGATTCGGTGATTGAATCTCGGTGCCTGGACTGTGCCAAAACGGATGGCCGTACACACTTTGTTCCATTCCCGAAGGCGTTGCGATCAACTCATCAAAGAGTTGCGACCAGCGTTTACCGGATGCCTGCTCCGCAGCATAGCCCGCGATCTGCATCGATATGCCGCCATAGGAAAACTCAACTCCCGGCGCATTGTTCACTGGTATTTGAATCAGCTGCTCAAAGTGTTCCCGGTAGGGCATGCTCGGAGGATTTTCAATGGCATGCCCCCGACCGGCTCCGCTCGAGTGGCTCAACAACTGTCGCAGTGTTGTGTCCGCCCAGTGTCCCGTTAATTCGGGAATATAACTACGGAGCGGCGCCTCCAGAGTGAGTACACCCTGCTCAACCAAGCGCATCAAAACCGCAGAGCTGACCCATTTACTCGCAGATGCAACCGACACAACCGTATTGGCATCAAGATCACCAGACGTGACCCGAATCCGCTCAACACCATTTCTACCCACTAGCATCACGGCACCAGGCAACTCGAGAACCTCCACCATTTCATCCAGCGCCGCCTGCAGAGACTCCCTCTGGACGTTATCAGGATATACAGGTAGCCCACGCGCGCGCCATTTGCGCAGTATTATGTTGAACATCGAAACTCGTATATACGCTGCGATCTCGCTGCGGCCCATACTACCGTCGCCGTCACTATCGAGCTCGCTGAATCGCAAGCGCATCAACGGCGAGGCTTCTTCGGTTTGAAGCATGCCGTTTCTATCGACATCCATCATAGCAATTATTCTATCGACCTGATCACTCTGCCATGATGTTGCGAACCAGGTGGCTACCCCAAGGGCAAGGGCAATGGTGATGGTAAGTAATGTGAGTTTAGTGCGGGTCTTCATCGCGAAAAGTTTTCCTTGCGCTGACTGCCCAGTACAAGAGTACGCAGACCATCACGCTGCGGTTGATCTCGAAGGGTATCTGCTTCGTGTACGGTTCGGTTGTTGTCTAACGTCGCCTATGTAGGAATCAGACCGTTAATATACTAAATATATAATAGTGGTTGATGCATGGCATTGTCAACGGGTGAATATGTAATTGATCATGGGGTGCAAAGCGGTTGTAAGCTCTAGGGTATCGGTAGTACCCTGTGCTTGGATTTGGACTAATCCTCTTTAGTGTATCGTCAGCTCGCAATGAATAAGGAAACGCCTTTATGAGTGGCAAGAAACGCACCCGCCTGTCGCCGGAAGGCCGCCGAAACCAACTTCTGGACAGTGCCAGAGATTTGATCCAGAGTCAGGGCATTTCTGGTTTTACCATGGAGGCGCTGGCTACTGAAGCGGGCGTTAGCAATCCGTTAGTATACAAATATTTTGATACGCGGCTGAAGATGTTGCAGGAACTCTGGGCTAGAGAGTATGGGCGGTACACGAGTAATGTTTACGAGCAGATCTCTAAAGCAGAAAGTTTTGAGGATCTCGTGAGACTGTTCGTAAACCTCAATTTCAACGAATTATCTCTAGGCGGAATAACCCACATTTTGGGCGCGCAGCCGGAAGTACGCGAAGTGACTAAAGATAAACAGAAAGCGAATTTACGCAACACTGGGCGATTCTTGGTGAACTCCGTGGAAGAGATGTACCACCTGACACCCTCTCAGGCTGGTCATCTTATCGCCCTGGCATCCGGCGCTTCTCAAGAAGCCGGCAGACACTTTGCCAGATATGGTGGTAGCCGGAAAAAGATGGTGGAGAATACGGTGAGCTTTATTTTGAAGGGTGTAGAGGCCTTCAAAAACTGACTGTGAATTCACGCGGCAACCACTCCCGGCTGGCCGCGCGATGGATTAGGCTGCACAAATACTACAAGCCCAGGTAATCCTCATAGTTCTTACTATAGAAATTATCCAATTCCAAAGGAGTGGCATCTACGGCGTCGAGGCTGCGCTCAAAGTCACCGAAGGGGTCGCTACCACCTTCGGGGTGTGGATAGTCGGTGTTGAACATCAATATGTCCTTACCAACGTTACGTAAAATCCAACCGGCATCTTCCATATGCAGGGGAGCGACGCGAACCTGCCGCTGTATATATTCCGATGGCTTTAGAGAAAGTTTATCGAGGCTTTTGTCAAACTTGCCTAGCTCAAAGCGGCCAATGTCCAAATTGGCGAGAGTGGTGGGAAGCCAATTTGCGCCCAACTCTATGATGCCGACCTTCAGGCGCGGGAAGCGCTCCAGCACACCGTGGTAGATCATGCAGGTTAGCCACCGTTCTATGGCATGGTGCAATACAGGTATGTCATGTGCCTTGGTACTTTCTATATTGAATGGATTTCCTTTTAGGTCGCGCTCAACGCCCGTATTCATGTACTCGGGAGGCATGTTTACTCCGCTACCAATGTGCAGCGTTAATGCCACGCCGGCTTCTTCCATAATTGCCCACAGAGGGTCGTAGTCTATATGAGCTGGGGAGCGGCCTTCGACGGAGTCAGCAATTACCCAGATTGAGCGAATGCCCAACTTCAGCGCTTCTTTAAGGCACTCCTGTGCGCGCTCTGGATCGTTCAGGGGTACATGGCCCACTGCCAGCATGCGAGAATCGTCTGCGCAAAAGTCTGCCATACCACGATTCAAGGCATCCGCGCCGCCGTACATTAAGTCCATGTCAGGGGTACGCGAAAAACGCGCCATCGCGACGCTGGGGAAGATCAGCTGCGAGCTGACGCCCATTATATCCAGCGATTCACTTCTTTCTTCCTTCTTTGTCGCGCCGAAGGCTGCCCACATATTGAGCTTTTCCCGCGCTCCGAATATGTTTGCCTTCAACGTTTCTGTCAGCTCCGGGTCATTGCCTGCCAGACGCTTATCGGCCTGATCTATAATTCGCTTAAATATTGGATTGTCCACCGTTATTCGGCTGGGCTTCAGGTTGGCTTTAACGTATTCGCTGGAATAGCTCTCCAGCCAGCCGGGATATTCGATGATGTGACTATCGGCGTCGTGGATGATTCTGCCTTCGCGGTGTGATTGCTGGGTACTCATTCTCTTTACTCCTTGCGGGTTTATGTTTTGCTATTATATAAATACTAAACTAAAAGAGAAGATGCTGAAACAATTTTTTCTGGGGTCATTGCATATGCAGCTCTGTTGCGCCATTTTTATAAGTACATAATTTGAAATTTTGATAACGCGTGCCGACCGGTCAACACACCAAGAGGCAGCATGACTACTCTTTTAAATAATCAGCAAATTATTGAGCGTATCCTCAATCATATAGACAACAAGACCACTGATCTTGGCGAGACAGTCTGGAGAGAACCTGTTTCCATTTACATATCTGATTCAAGAGTCCCTGTCCCGCAAGGCTAACCAACACCTGACTTTTGACCATTTCGATAAGGTGATTGTGCATTTCCACCAAAACTTAGTGCAGTACTTCTAGGCAAAAAGGAGCCAATGGCTATTGCATGCTTCAAGGCACTATTATATATTTAGTTAACTAGGCGCTAATAGTGTAAGCCTATAATAATAATTCATTGACCTCAGAGGTAACTGATGTATCAATTAAAGCCACGAAGATGGTTTGGCAGGGCAGCAATGTTCTTGTCAATAGCCAGTCTGCCTGTAACAACCCTTACAGCAGCCGAAGTGACACTGGAAGAAGTTGTTGTCACAGGATCATTTATTAAGGGAACACCTGAAGACTCGTCTTTGCCCGTTGATGTATTGACTCGCAAAGACCTGGAAGATGTTGGTAATCCAACAATACTCGAAATGGTCCGAAATCTCGGTGTTGCCTCAGGAAACCTTGGCGAGACCAACCAATTTCAGGCGGGCAACGAGGGCGTGAGTACTGTCAATCTTCGCGGATTGGGGGCGGCTAGAACGTTAGTTTTGCTCAATACCAAACGCCATGTGGCAACAGAAGTTGTAGGTGTCGACATTAGTGTGATGCCTTCTATTGCCATCAGTCGAGTAGAAGTGCTCAAAGATGGCGCTGCTGCACTATACGGCTCAGATGCCATTGGTGGGGTGGTGAACTTCATTACTCGCAATAAATTTGAGGGAATTGAGTTCCGTGCGTCCCATCAGAGCATTTCTGATTCAGACGGTGATAATTCACTTGGCGTTATTTTTGGTCGCTCCATGGACAATGTACATTTTTCGATTTCGGCTGAATATGAAACACGGGATGAATTACCCATAAAAGAGCGTGATTGGGCGCTACAGAGTTATGCTGATAACCCTCAGGCGGGTTGGTCTGGCATCGGTAACCCTGGTTCAATTTTTCCTGCATTTGGCCCTGCTTTTCCGGGCAATTTGCTTGGTGGCGGCCAGGCTGACCCCAGCTGTAACTTGTTAGGTGGATTTCAGGATGGCGGTACTTGTCGATTTCAATATACCTTCTTCGATAATTTGATTGAAGAACAGGAAACCATCAAAATCTTTGGCGAAGTTAATGTTGATATTAGTGATACTTTGTCATTTCACTTTGAAGCCCTGTGGGCGGACATGGATATCCCTGCTTGGAAAACTTCGCCTTCTTATCCGCCGCAGTCGTTATTTGGTCCTGATCGATATGTCTCTGCGTCACACCCCGGCTTAATTGATCTTAAAGCGCAAAATCCTGGTTTCTTTAACAATGTTGGGCCGTTCCCTGCAGCAGCTCAGGGCGCCTTTGTTAATTTCCGCATGTTGGGTGTTGCAGGACGAAATGGCCAACCCGAACAGGGCGTTCGACAAACAGAGACAAAACGTATCTCGGGCGGATTTGAAGGTGAGTTCGCAAATGGCATCAGTTTTGATGCAAGCTTGAGCTGGTCAGAGCGGGACCGGACATCAAGTGGCAGTGACATGTATATTGAACGTATGGCATTGGCATTGGATGGGCTTGGTGGACCAAACTGCGACGCGGCAGCAAACCTGGGGACGCGAGGTGCTAATGGATGTGAATATTACAATCCGTTCTCTAATGCAATTCAGACCTCAGCAGTATCCGGCGCAGTCAATCCACAGTACAACGCAGCGCTCGCAAATTCTGACTCTCTGATTAACTGGTTAACCGCTCGAACCCAGTCTGGTGCAGTGAATGAATTATTGGTTCTAGATCTGATATTCAGCGGCGAATCGACCTTTGAACTTGGAGGCGGCAATATTGGCTGGGCGGCAGGCGTGCAGGCCCGCTCTGAAAGTTATGACTCATCATTGGCTGATATTGCTAACCGGGCGATTAACCCGTGCCCCTTTGTTGATCCGGTTTCGGTTACTCTTGGACATGTTGCCACATTAGATTGTGGTGCATCTGGTGCTGGCAGATTGGCATTTTTGGCCGCAACGGAACTAGAGAGCACCAGTCGTGATATTTATGGTGTGTTTGCAGAATTTGCTCTGCCCGTCACCGATAGTTTGAATGTCCAGTTAGCTCTACGTTATGAGGATTATGGTGATCATGGTGGAAGTACTGTTGATCCAAAAATTGCCTATAGCTGGGAACTTAGTGAGACATTCAAGTTGAGGGGTTCTGCCTCTACAACGTTCCGTGGCCCTCCTCAGAGCTTCCTGGGGGGAACCAGTACAACGTTAACATTTATTCCCGCTGCTCTGGCGTTTAAGGCAGTTGATATTAATGGTAATTCAAACTTGGAAGCAGAGACGGCTGTTGCATTGAATTTTGGTGCCATATGGGCAACCGGAGATTTTTACAGCTCTATTGATTACTGGTCTTTTGACTTTGAAGATTCTTTCCAGACGGAAAGTGCTGCGCAGATTATTGGCGCTTATAGTGCCAATGGCTGTCAGGATGGGGGTGCAGGTGTTGGCACCAGCAGCTGTGATTCTTTACGTGCTCGCATCACACCGGACGGTATTCCTGCGGCGGGCTTGCAGCGAGTTGATACCAATATAATCAATGGTTCTAACATTCAAACTTCAGGTGTTGATGTTGCGGCTAACTATACATTTAGTGATGTTGTTGGCGGTGATCTGAATCTTAGTTTGGAGGGTACTTATGTGCTCGAGTACAAGTCTGACGACTTCACCAGTCTGGAAGGTTTTACACTAGCCCCAGGTGGTGATTTTGTTGGCAAGCTAAACGATGGTGACCCGTTCACACCTAAGCCTGAGTTCAAGGGTAGTCTGTCAGCTCGATGGTCCAATGACTCGCATCGATTTAACTACAACCTTCGATATGTGGATTCTTATGAGGATGTACGTCCCGGACTGCCGACGTTCGCTGAGATTGATAACCAGGTGACACACGATGTGCATTATATAAATAACATGATTGAGGATCTGACGCTGTCTCTATCTCTTATTAATATAACTGACGAAGACCCACCAGTAGCATCAGTTGATCTGGGGTATGATGCTTACACACATAGTCCTTTTGGTCGAATGTTTAAGCTTGGTATTGCTTATCAATTGTAAGAGATTGTTAAATAAGAGTTTGATATAGAAAAAAGCCGGTCCCTGTGGTCCGGTTTTTTTTTGGAACTTCTTCTGCATTGTTTTTCCTGAAGAATCTTAAGAAGTTGAAAATTTGAAAGGACTTTATAGTGTTTGTGACGGAGAAATACACGGGCCTGGTACAACCTCACAGGACGCCTCTAACTCGGCTAAAAGTCCAGTTGGGCGTTATGATCGATTGCGCCACAAGTACTTAGACCACCAAATCAATTTTCAAGTAACCGTAGTCGGGAATTAGATGTCAAATAATGAAAGTGTTAGCAGTAGTGCTTATCCAAATAAGGTTCCATTAAGTTTAAAATTCATCTACGGAATTGGCGCAGCAGCAGAGTCAATAATTGGCGTTGCCTTTAATGCATTTAACTTTTTCTTTTACACCAATATTATGGGCGTGTCAGGCACATTGGCTGGTCTTGCTATAACCATTGCCTTGTTTTTTGACGCAGTGACGGATCCGCTTGTAGGGTCACTATCAGACCGCTGGCGTGCAAAGCTTGGCCGGCGTCACCCTTTTATGCTTGCTGCGCCGTTGCCTGTCATGCTGTGTCTGTTCTTTATCTATTCGCCCCCTGAGAGCCTGGAATCTTTTGGTTTGTTTCTCTGGTTAACGGTGCTGACAGTGTTGATGCGCTCAAGCATGACATTATTTCATGTGCCTCATCTTGCCTTGGGGGCGGAGCTTTCAGCCGATTTCACAGAGCGGACCCGTGTGATGAGTATCAATACTCTGCTTGGGGTAATCGGTGGATTTGGTTTTGCCTTTGTGGCTTATGGCTTTTTCTTTGCCGCCACACCTGAATTTGAAAACGGCATGTTGAATCGAGATGCCTATTATACCTTAGCCATCTCAGCCGCATTGGTTGGTGGCCTGATTATGGTCGCGTCAACTGTGTTTACCATGCAGGTTATCCCACGATTACCGGTGCCACCTCTAGATCTGCCAAGAATTTCACTAAAGGCGCTGTTGAAGGACTGTCTGTCAGTTTTTTCAAATAGAAACTACAGGGCGTTATTGGGCGGATTGGTGCTACTAAGTGCCACAGTGGGTATCCGTGAAACCATTGGACTGCATATGAACACCTATTTTTGGGAGTTACTACCATCACAGATTCGTTATCTAGTACTGTTTGGTGTGCTGTCATCTATCGTTGGTTTTGTCGCCACAGCAAGGCTTCACGAACGATTTGATAAAAAACCGGTGTTAGTTGGTGCCCTGGTGGTAACGATAATTTCCGTGACGTCACCCGTGATCTTACGTATGCTTGGTCTGTTTCCGGAGAATGATTCCCCGCTATTGTTGCCCTGCCTGCTGGCCTTTCACGTGATTAGCATCAGTGCTGTTCTCATTGGAATTATCAGTGCAATGTCTGCACTGGCCGATATTGCAGACGAGCAGGAATTATCTACGGGTCTACGTCAGGAAGGGGTCTTTTATGCAGCAAGGTCATTTTTTGGAAAAGCGTCATCAGGCATCGGTCACCTGTTGGCAGGTATTGCCATAGATGTTATCAATTTCCCTGTCGGAGCAGAACCGGGCTCGGTCCCAGAGGAAACCATTTTCTATCTGGGTCTAGTCGAAGGCCCCATTGCAATAATCCCTGGCTGCATTGCCATTGTGTTCTATATGAAATACAACCTGACGCGGAAAAAGCATGCAGAAATTCAAGCGCTGCTGAAAGAAAAACATCAAAGCAAACAGAGTCTTGACCCACTTATGTCGGTTCAGGCGTAAACCAAACAATATAGTTGCAGAGTTAAATGGCTGGAGAGTTATTGCTGTTTTTGGGCTAAACCCTAACAATTGGATGTTGTTGGGTGTAACCCGCAAAGGGCGAGCTAATGGAGCTCCTGGTGCCAGTGATGGTTGACAAGAAATATCACTGACTTTTCCATGGCAGCAGGTTCTCGGCAAGCGAGCCAGAACAGCCTAGTTAATAAAGTGGGATAAAAGAGAATACCCAGGGTTTTGCTACATCAACGCCTACTTTTACAGCCTTCAATTCTGGTGCGCCATAGACCTGCAACCGGGTGATATTGTTGTACTTTGGTAACTCTGCTTCACCCTAGCTAACGGAAAATGGCAAGTCGATAATGAACCCATGGAAGTCAGCATTGATCAGCAGAACAGGCTTACCGTACTCGGCAGCAAGATCCCGCATTGCTAGTGCAATCCAGTAGTAAGGACCTTCTTCGTCTCCTCGTATTTTGTGATTTGAAAACTTACCACCACTGCCTTCTGTAAACAGTGATGCGTGAATAGCCATCACCATAAAAATGGGCTCAGAGTAGGCGGCCGGAGTAAAATGAGAATGGGAGATAGCTACGTTCCTAGGTAATACTAATCCGTAACGATTCAAAATGATGTTTTGCAAAACCGTCTCTAAGCCAAGCGTACGCGCCGTAATGGGACATACTGAACTTTTTCCTCTCGACTATTTGTCTCCATTATTATACCATATATATAATAGTTTTATTGTCGGAATCAGCTACTCAGCGCCTAGGGCACAGCCATTTTAAGCATCGAACTTCTGTCGCATGACAATTGAACTGGAGTAGAACATGAAAAATAAACCAACTAGCCTGAGATCAGTCCGGTCCATTGTCTGCATCGTAGTGGCCTGTGGTGTAGGGCAATACGTTGCAAGCGCTTCAGCTGCGCAACATCCGCTACCCGGCAGCATTGTTATTAGCGAATTGATGCCCAATGTGTCTGAGGCAGATGTCGATTGGATAGAGTTTTATAATAGTACCCAAGCCGCTGTGGATCTGAACGGTTGCACCCTGACTGACGATCAAAACGACGAACTAACATTCGATCGATCTTTAATCATCGAACCAAACAGCTATGCAGTTATAGGTAGCCGTAAGAGTGAAGAGGCCAATCAGCCTGCCGCTTTAACCAACTTGGCTTATCAATTTTCAGCCGATGATTTTCAGTTATCCACTGGCCCCGATCAAGTTGCGTTGAATTGTAATGGTGTTTTAGTCGATCGGGTAGTCTATCAAGCCTATCGCCCGGGGCCGGCCACCGATTTTCGCGGCTGGCAGCTTGAGCCTAACTCACTTAACAGTAGCGACAATGACCAACTATCGAACTGGTGTTACACCGGGTTGCCGATATTGTCAGATAAAAACCTTTATGGAAAAAATAAAGTGGCCTCGCCAGGGCGCGCTAACCCCGAATGCGCAACAAAGGCATTGCCTTATCTGCATATTAATAATCAACAGGCCGTACTTATTGACGGTATAGACTTCGACGAGACCTTAAAGATTGCAAGGGAAGAATTAACTAGAGACATCGCCACAGCGGAGCTGACCATTTGGGCGCTGCGCGATCAAGTTATCACGCCAGATGTAGCGAGAACGATCGCCGGTTTATATCGAGATAATATCGACAAGCTTTACCAGGCCAAGCCCTTCACTGCGATCGATTGGAATCATGCCGTTTGGCACTTTGCCTGGGCGATAGCCAACCTCTATCGCAACGGTGATAGTGCTGTTAAAGCCGAGCTGCAACAAGCATATGAAGATGCAATCACCCGTCCAAAAACCTTGGAAAGGTTTCAATTGGTGGCGACAGATAATGTGCTTGGCCATGAGATTTTAATGGGTGATGCCCACGATGCAGGTCATGGATTTGCTCAGGAACACATCGTCGTGCCCGGAAATCCTGATTATGTGCAAAGTTATGAAGAGTATCTGGAGAATAGGCGCAGTGATTTCGCTACAAGTGTTATTAATGCATTGTTCGATGGGTATGTGTTTTTTAGAAAATTGTTTAGTTGAGTTTTACTGGGAAAATTCTTAACCGATAACTAGAAAACAACGCAGCTCCAAAGTATAAGTAGAATAAACCACCTTTTTCTCTAACCGTCAATATACTAACCATTCTCCAAAATTTTTCCCGCCAGTCTGTTTGCCAAAATTGGGGGGGGTTCTCCTACCTTATGCCTATATTTAATGCAATCCCAGCTTACAAAAATGACAA
>JBLHIH010000087.1:0-15645 GCA_047616645.1 Flavobacterium sp.
CTATTTTTTGGCGTGTTTGATTCAGTGTTTTTTATGTACGAATTAGGATGAACACGCGATGAACGCAAATAAGACCAATACAGCGATAACAGCAGCCTCAAACTCTTCCAAGCCAAGTATACTAGATACGGTTAGCCTTAATAAGGCGTTAAAACTTGCGAAGAAGAAATACAAAGATGGTCAGTTTGAAGAAGCGAAACGCATTTACGAAGACATTCTCCAAAAATTTTCGAAACATAAAATAGCCCTAAGCCAACTCAAGTTGTTAACCCGAGGCCCTGTTATTGCACCACAAGACCCATCCGCGAATCAGTTACAACCTATCATTAACCTCTATACTCAAGGACAGCTGCAGCAAGCTTTGTCTGCGGCTAATAAAATGCTGGAGGAATTTCCAAACTCAGTGATGCTCTACAATATTTCTGGGGTCTGCAATGGGGGTTAATGCAGTTTGATGCCGCTATAGACAGCTGCAAGCAGGCAATAAAGATTAAGTCTGACTATCCAGATGCCAATTTTAATAAATCAATAGCGCATTTACTTCTTAGTGATTTTGAAGCTGGATGGCCAGCGTATGAATGGCGTTTTCTAGGAAAAATAACAGCTACAGCTCAGCCTAGGAAACATCTGACATGGGATGGAAAGCAAAGCCTAGAGGGCAAGCGGTTTCTTATCTATGACGAGCAAGGCTTGGGCGATGTTATTCAGTTCTCCCGATATTTATCCATCCTGCAAAAAAGCGCGCAAGTGACCTTTAAGCTTACGCCAAAGTTACATGCGCTTATAACAAACATGAATAGCGATATCAGCCTTAGCTCTACACTGCCCGAAGAAACTGAAATTGATTTTGAAGCGCCATTGATGAGTCTGCCCTTCTTGACGGGAACAGCTATCGACACCATCCCTGCACCACTGTAAAAAGGTGACGCTGGATATTGATGCCACTGAAATTGTTGTTCACAAAACAGATGCCGAATGGACCTACAATAAAAACAAAGGGCTTATGCCGATGGTGGAGCATATTGCAGAAACAGGACAAATCGTATCAGTCGATTTTCGTAAAGGTAATGTGCCACCAGCACAAGCAAACTTTGAATTTATCAAAAAAAATCATCCGATATTGTGATGAAGAAGGGATTGAATCTGTAAAAAAGGCAGATTGGCAGCCGCTACTGAATAGGCGGGCAAAGTCGTTAGTGGACAAGAAGCCTATCGGACAAGCCATTGTATAGGTGGATATGAAAAAGCCTTTACACTCATCATTCAGAGAAAAGCCATACAGGGTCAGACAAGTCTTGATATAGATCCACAAGACGATACTGACGGGGTGAATCTGGGAGGGCATATCTATCGTACAATCGACACTAATCGTGACCATCAATCTGACAGTGAACTTGTCCATTGGTACAACCCTTGAGCAAAAGACAGTGAGAATCTTATCAAAAAATTGAAGCTTGATTTCGGCGGAGATACGCTGCCATGTTCAGACTTCAATGCAAATGCGCTGTACTTTTTGATCGCGGCTTTATCGTTCAATTTATTTACGTTAATGCGCGCCTTGTTACCAGAGGATTTAGGGCATCAAAGAGGGATGACGATACGCTGGCGGCTTTATGCCATTGCAGCGAAAGTAGTCAGAACAGGTCGTCAATTAATTGTGAAGCTAAAAGATCAACATCATTTACTTTTTGGAGCGGGTGTTTTTGGCGCTCAAGGAATTTGAACCACGACCAATCTAGACAAATGAGTAAAACATGGGCGGGTTTACAGGATAGCGCCGTCCAAAAATCACAATTATAGGAAAAGTGACTGACATGAGATGTTTTTTGACTAAAGCACGCACTATGAAACATAGCATAATCTGTGGTTGAACTAAAAAAGAAACACTTTGAGTGCTTCTGAATGATATCGAGATACTATCTGGGGATTTGGGTTAAGACTATTGCTACTAATCTGACTTCTCCAAACTTAATGTTGACAGTGAATACATTTTAACTATAATGTGTTCACTGCTTACATAGGTTCATTGCATAAGTAAGGAGTAGGATCTTGTCGCAGATCCGGTCTAATTCAGTTTTCAAGCCAGTTTTCTGAAGGGACTCAACTCCAAGGAGGTAGACACATGAAATTAAAGCCAGTCATTACAGTCGCAGCAATTGTTGCGTTCGGCATGAGTGCAAATACAGCCTTAGCCAGTGCAAAAAACGAAGCTTACACAGCCTGCAAGGCTCACGTCAGCGAACTTCATGAAGGTCAAGCCAATATTAAGTTAAAGAAAATTCGGAAACGCGATGGCAACCTTGAAGTAAAAGTAAAGGTAAGTGCAAATGGCGAACGATTTAACGCCCTCTGCACTGTCGCTCGAGACGGCACTTTACATTACACGAACGGAAATGCTGTCGTTGCCAGAAACTAGTTCTCTCGACATTTTTATTATACAAACCCCTAGGTACCCGGGATTTTCGCTAACTTTACAAGATCCTATTGGTACTGTCCGCAGCAGCGATTAATTTTAATAGCTGCTGTAATTTTTTTCCTCCAACATCATTTCGATCAAAAAAGCTTCTATAACGCGTTCCTCGTATCAAATTTCCTGTCCAGCATAAGCATCGACATCACATCCATTAGGCATACAGCGTGTTTTTTCCGGCGTAATTGCACATTCTTAATTGCTCATTCTTTGTGACAAATAATCTTTCTTCACCTTTAGTTATCAATTTCGTCTCTCAATTGATGACGACGCCAGAGAAAAAAGACAGCTGGAATGACCAATAAAGTCAAGATGACAGCGGAAAACATGCCCCCGACCATTGGCGTTACGATGCGTCCCATGACTTCCGACCCCGTACCGCTTCCCAATAGAATGGGTAGCAGGCCAGCTATGGTTGTAGCAGCTGTCATCATCACGGGTCGAACACGCATGCTTGCGCCATCTCTCACTACATTAATGAGATCTGAAGTTGTAAAGGCGAGATTCTCTTGCTTAATTTTCTGAATAAAACGATCGAAGGCTTGATTGAGATAGACGAGCATGATCACGCCGGTCTCCACCGCCAGGCCTGCCAATGCAATAAATCCGACGCCCACTGCAACAGAGAAATTAAAATTCAATAAATACATCAGCCAGATCCCTCCAACCATTGCCAAAGGTAGCGTCCCAACAATAATAAGGACTTCAGGGATATTTCTAAAATTTACAAACAGTAGGACGATGATAATGATCAGCGTAACAGGGATTATATAACTAAGCTTTTCCTTTACTCTGACCATGTATTCATATTGCCCGGACCACGTTATTGAATAACCTGGGGGTAGTTTAATTTTCTCGTTAACCACCTTCTGAGCTTCTTCCACGTAGCTACCGACATCTACATTCTCGATGTCCACGAATGACCATCCATTGATTCGTGCATTTTCACTCTTAATCCCTGCAGGCCCATCTTCTACAAAAACACGCGCGACATCTGCCAACGCAATTCTTTGCCCATTTGGCGTGACTATAGGCAGTAGCGCTAACTGCTCAGGTGTATCGCGATAGTCCTGTGGATAACGAAGGTTGACAGGGTAGCGCTGAAGCCCTTCCACTGTCTGCGTGACATTCATACCACCAATTGCCGTTGCTAGCACTTGTTGTATATCGGCAATGTTAAGGCCATATCTCGCTGCCTTTTCTCTTTGAATATCGACCTTAATATACCGGCCTCCCACCACTCGCTCTGAGTAAACTGAGGCAGTTCCGGGTACAGGTTTAAGAATGGATTCCAGTTGCAAACCTATTTCTTGAATTACAGCCAGATCAGGGCCCGCAATCTTAATGCCTACTGGCGTTTTGATTCCCGTGGCCAACATATCAATACGTGTTTTGATCGGCATAACCCAGGCATTAGTCACTCCGGGTAGCTTCACTAAAGCATCGAGTTCTTTCTTTAGAGATTCGGTAGTGACGCCTTCCCGCCATTGATCTTTAGGTTTCAACTGAATAAAAGTTTCTATCATCGTCAAAGGAGCAGGGTCCGTCGCCGTTTCAGCTCTACCCACTTTCCCAAATACCGTTTTTACTTCTGGAACAGATTTAATCAATTTATCCGTCTGTTGTAATAACTCACGAGCCTTACCAATTGATATCCCAGGATAGGTCGTCGGCATATACATAAAATCACCTTCATCAAGCGGTGGTATAAATTCACTGCCGATTTTATCAAGGGGCCAAAATCCGACTAACAAAACAATAATAGCACATCCTAAGGTGATCTTTGGGTAGTGTAATGCGGTATTGAGAACCGGTTGATATGCGCGCTTAAGTGATCGACTAATGGGGTTTTTATTCTCTGGTACGATTTTTCCTCGGATAAAATAACCCATTAATACAGGCACTAAGGTAATAGCCAGAATAGCTGATGCGGCCATGGCATAGGTTTTAGTATAAGCCAGTGGGGAAAACATCCGCCCTTCCTGTGCTTCAAGAGCAAGCACCGGTACAAAGCTAATGGTAATAATCAAGAGGCTGAAAAATAAGGCCGGACCCACTTCACTGGCAGAATCCGCAACGATTTTCCAACGGTTTTCATCTGTGAGCGGCGTCTCTTCCATATGTTTATGCATATTCTCTATCATGACAATGGCACCATCTATCATCACGCCAATAGCAATTGCGATGCCGCCTAGCGACATAATATTGGCATTAAGGCCCTGCCAATGCATCACAATAAATGCCGCAAGTATACTGACAGGTAAACTGATAATGGCGACGAGTGATGACCTGACATGGAAGAGGAAAATGATACAAACCAACGCAACCATGCCTAATTCTTCGAGTAATTTGACCCACAAATTACTCACCGCGCGCTCTATTAAGGAACTACGATCATAGACCGTAATCACTTCCACACCTTCGGGCAGCCCTTTTTTAAGCGCTTCAAGCTTCACTTTAACATTGCTGATTACATGCTGCGCATTCTCACCAAATCGCATGACGATAATGCCGCCCACGGTTTCCCCTTCGCCATTAAGCTCTGCTATCCCTCTGCGCATTTGAGCGCCAATACCGATATCTGCGACATCCTTTAACAACAAGGGAGTGCCATTACTATTAACGCCAAGTGGAATATTACCGAGGTCTTCCTCGTTTTTAATATAACCTGATGCGCTGACCATATATTCCGCTTCTGCAAGCTCCACAACAGAAGCACCAATCTCTTGATTACCACTTTTAATAGCCATCTGAATATGCGAAAGCGGGATACTAAAGGCGCGTAATTTATCTGGGTCCACTCGTACTTGATATTGTTTAACCATGCCCCCTAATGCACTCACTTCAGATACGCCGGGGACGGTTTGCAATTCAAACTTTAGAAACCAATCTTGAATACTACGAAGCTGACTGATGTCATGTTTGCCTGTCCTATCAATCAGAGCGTAAAGATAGACCCAACCCACCCCTGTCGCATCGGGTCCGAGCTGAGGCTTTGCAGCTGCCGGCAGAGAAGGTGCAACCTGAGAAAGATATTCAAGCACACGACTTCTTGCCCAATATAGATCAGTGTCTTCATCGAAGATGATATAGACATAAGAGTCCCCAAAGAAAGAAAACCCTCTAACCGTCACTGCTCCCGGTACAGACAACATCGCCGTGGTCAGAGGATAGGTAACTTGATCTTCAACCACCTGAGGTGCTTGGCCGGGATACGTTGTTTTAATAATAACCTGAACATCAGATAAGTCAGGAAGCGCATCAATAGGCGTATTTTTAACCGCGAATAAGCCACCACCGATAAGCATTGCTGTCGCTAACAGAACAAAAAAACGATTAATAACGGACCAACGAATAATGGATTCAATCATAATCTAACCCTCCCTTACGGCTTGTTCATGCTAGAGGATAGAATGTCTGTAATAACAAACGTCCCATCATTGATCTCGAAGGTAAATCGAATATTCATACCTTCATGTAATGATTCAAGAGAAACAGGCTTTGCAAACGAGAACTCAAGGGTCGCAGGACCTCGACCCCATTTCTCGATAGCAGAGCGACTAATGTTGATCATGCCACGGTCCAACATGATGGCATTAATGACGCCATCGACAGTGGCTGAACTGTCAGAAGATAAAGCACTTTCTTCTGCTGCATAATTCATCCGTTTAAAGTCAGATGTTTTACTAGATTCTGAATCGAGTAAAAACTGTGCTGAAGAAACCACCTCGTCACCGGGGTCAAGTCCAAATAGAATCTCAACAAAATCATCATCATAGGCACCCACTTCTACATCCACTGATTTAAAACGCCCATCACCCAAGACTAAAACGACACGCTCACCTCTACCAGACCGTATAAGCGCCTCCTTCGGGATCATCAACCTGCTTTTATCATTACTTGATTGGATGACAACTTGCGCAAACATATTCGGCTTTAACAACATATCAGCATTATCAAAGCGTAATCGAACCTTCAAGGTTCTCGTCATCGCATTCAAAGTCGGGTAGATATAATCTATTTTCCCCTGCCATTTTGTCCCAGGCAAGTAGGATAAAGTCATGGTGACGGGTACACCTACGCTAATTAAAAAGGCTTGTCGGGCAAAAACTTCTGCTTCTACCCACACCTGATCCAATTTACCAATAGACATTAACGTGGTACCAGGTTTCACAAAAAAACCTTCTCGGATATTTAGATTGTCAAGGACGCCACTTTGAGGCGCGTAGAAGGTAATTCGCTGAGCTACTTTTCTGGTTTCTCTGAGGCTTTTGATAGCCCTCTCAGGTAACTGTAATGCTTTCAGCCTATCTTCTGCAGCTTTAATGAGCCGTTGGTTTTTTCTATCAAGTGCTAATAGAAGTTCTTCCTGCGCATTGACTAATGCCGGTGAATAAATTTCATACAAGGCCTGATCTTTCTTAACGGGGTCCCCTGCTGCCTTGACATGGAGCTTTTCAATCCAGCCTTCAACCCTCGGATGAATGTGTACAAGGAGATCCTCATCATACTGCACATAACCCACTGTAGAAATTTTCGAATTTAACGCTCTGTATTTTGCGGCAACGGTGCGAACACCTAGATTATTGACAACTTCAGGGGAAATTCTAACGGTACCGATTTCTGCATTTTCAGAACCAGCATCTGCATAAACAGGAATTAAGTCCATGCCCATGGGGGACTTACCCGCTTTTTCCCTAGTATAATTCGCATCCATTGGGGCAACCCAATAAATAGGTTCCCTCGCAGTGGACTTTGCTGTCATATCATCAGCGCCAAGAAAAAACATCCCAATGTAGCTCAAAAATGCACCCACTGCGGCAGCAGCTACAAGCGCCGTTATGTTTGCTGACTGATTGTTCATTTGCTATCTCCTGATTGACGAGTAGTTGCAAGGTGTTTTCCAAGCATGTCCTCAGCTTTACTAATCAAAAAGTAATTCAGTTGGATGATGGATTTTTGCTTATCTACATTAATGCCCAAGGCATCAATAATGGCATTAAGCTCTGCGATCCGAGATCGAACAACCTCTGCGAAATCGCCATCATCATTTGTATAGGCACTTAAAGATGCCTCTGCCTGATCATGCATTTGAGGCAATAACCTTTCCTCAAAAAGTTTCTGTCTTTGATTCAATCGTATTAATTCTACATGGCTCGCCTCGAAAGACGCCATAAGCTTTCGAATCAACAGCCACCTTTGCGTTTCAACAGCCGCTGATGTGGACACCGCTGCACTAAGCTGTTTGTCCTGTCTATTAGCGGTAAAAAAGGGCAAGTCTATGGTGAGACCTAAGGAGAATAAGTTAGGCCTTTCACCTCCACCCTTTGAGTCAGCCCGATAGCCGTAGCCAGCATTAACGCCCCATTCAGGTTTATAGTTTTGCTTTGCTAAATCAATCCCACTTTTACTGGCTTTTATTTTTTGATCTAAGGCCATCACAGAAGGATGTGTTGACAAGTGCTCATAAAGTTCTTGGGGATCCACAGCCTCCTCATTTATAAAAAGCATCTCCTTCAACATCTGAACATGAGGCAAGTGACTCCCTAAGTCGGTTATCTTGCTCGTTTGATTTTGATAATTTCCACCTTGATAGTCGTTTAACAATTCAGAAAGTCGCTTCTGAAATACATCTTTTTGTTGCTTCAGCACAGTAAGACGATCATCTAAGCGTGTGAGTTCTAATTGGGCGCGTACAATATCTTGCTGGCGGGTTCTACCAATCGCAGAGGAATAGCTTGCCTGAGCAACATCGGCCAACTGCTCAAATAGAGCGCGATCATTTTCAATCAAGGCAATACTTTCTTGTGCTTTATAGGCATCAAACCAAAGCTTAGCCGCGATCACGCCAACTTTGGCTTTTCTGTCTTCTCGTTGATAAGGGTGGCGACTACCCATGAGTACAAGTTGTTCTCTTTTTAATTCTCGGCTTCGGCCTCGGGGAAACATTTGCGTTACCCCAAACTTTAATTGCGTGATACCTTCTTGGCGGAATTCAAAACTGTCCGTCGCGATATTAGCAAGACCAATCGATAACTTGGGGTCAGGTAGATTACCCGCGACCGTACTCATGGCTTCAATGGCATCCTGTTGATGCTGATTACCTACGAGCCAGGGGTCTTTAGCTTGGGCAGCTAGAATCGCGCTTTCTAAGCTAAGCGTTTCTAGGCTAAATGATGCCGACATTTCTGCTGTAGCGCTTGAGGTTACATTTAAGGTCAAAACAAATATGAAAGAAAAGAAAATTCCTTTCTGTGGATGCCTAGCTGTTGGATGATTGATCATAAGGCCCTCAATAAGGGTAATGTCCGTGGATTATTTCAATGCCATGGACGATGCTGAGATCCTTCAATCTTGTATAAACATGATTGAAAGGTGCAACAGATTAAACTCTGGAAATTATCTTTCCCCTGACTAAAATCTAGCGAACGACAGACGGAGCTGTCTTATGATTAAGTTAGAATAGGGGGATGATAGATTTTGTTTTGGCGGGCGTTGGCAATGGAGTCGATATAATAAATTAGATTGTGAGTGGTATGCATATCTTTTGAAGTTGGCTGGGCATCGAGGAGAACAATATGTGTACTACAGCCCATTTCACATGAACAATCACTATCGCAACAATCTGCCTCACCTGATAGTGAAGCATCTACGTCCATGGCATCCATATTGTGTTGGCTGTGGTCCATCTGGGTAGGTGATTCTGATACGACAACACTACCAGCATTACTATTGGTACTACTAGAACTACTATGACTACCTTTTTGACTATCCATATCACAAGGCATCGCCGCTGACGCAAGCATGCTATTCACTAGCAGGATTGTCAGCAAGATGACTCGAAAAATAGATGGACTCATCTTTTGCATTTTTTATGGTGATCGCTTCAGTTCTTTTAAAGTATCTTGTTCAGGATTCGGTTCAGGAGACTGTTTAATAGAGATAGGATAAACCTTTCCCGTAAAAGTTCAATCTCTTCTCTATTTCAAGCACTTTGCTATGTTTGGGTATTGGCGATTACGTAAACCTTAGGTTTCACGCCCTTGTCATATATTTACCATCAGCGGTATTAATTTTGATGGATTCACCTCTTTCCAAGTATTCAGGAACTTGAACTATGAGTCCTGTCGTCATTGTGGCTGGTTTGGTTCTTGCGCTGGCAGAAGCGCCTTTTATACCCGGCGCAGTATCTTCGATAGACATAATGATGGATTGCGGCAGATCTATGGCAACAATGTTACCTTCAACTAGTAGGGCCGTAATTCCCTCCAGGCCATCAATTAAATATTCTAATTGACCCTCTAGGGCATCTATACCAAGCCCGTATTGACTGTAATCCTCGGTATTCATAAAGATATATTGATTATCATCGATGTAGGAGAATAGAACGTGCACCTTCGAAAAGTCCGCTGCGCCATACATCTCATCTCCTTTTACGGAAACATCTCGTTTTTGACCGGATAACAAATTATTAAATCGGATTTTATAAAGCGTGCTTGACCCACGAGAGGACGGGCTTTTAGATTCAAGGTGTTTAACAATGTGAGGGGCACCATCAATCTCGACAACTTCTCCCCGCTTCAATTCACTCGCTTTTGGCATTAGCTTCTCATCATTTCTAAAACTGTTATTGTACCAAGTATTATCAGACGACAGGAAGACGCTTACACTTGCTAGACAAAGAAGATTTACCCAAGATTGCTAACCAAACAATGCCTTTCGGCAGATTTAAAGGTCAAGCACTCATCGATTTACCCGAGGCTTATTTGCTTTGGTTTGTAGATCGCGGGTTTCCAAAAGGACAATTAGGAGAATTGATGCAATTGACCCTTGAGATAAAGGTGAATGGTCTCGAGTCACTCATCGAACCGCTAAGGAAAAAATAGTGACCTCACTAATCCTTAGTCATTCAGGTCTTGCAAAAATCACTTAACTTCTCAGTCAAATAAGGGTTTCATTCTCCTTGCTAACCAATCGAGCAGTATGCGATTGGTCTCTTCGGGCTTCTCTTGTTGAATCCAATGGCCGCATTCTAGGGTATGGACTTCGAGATCATCAACATAGGGCGTCATATCTGTTTTTGGCACCATGTCATGTTCGCCATAAATCATTAAGGCAGGCTGTCGCACTTTTTGCTCGACATCCGCAGTCGTTTCCCAATTACGCGTAAAGTTTCGATACCAAGCGCAGGGAGATACAAATCCATTTTTCTCAAATACATCAACAAAAACGGCCAAATCTTCTTCGGATATCGCCAACTCGCCTCGTGTAATATCAATATTTCCATATTCAACAATACTGCCTCCACGTTCACCCTCTGCAGGCTCTAGCCATTGCTTAGTCCGGTAAATATTACGCAGAAATCGTTCAGTGTTTTTATGAAATGCGCTTGCCGCGACTTCAGGTTGACGATTGAAATGAACGATGTAGAAATCACTGCCCAACATCTTCTCCCAAAATACGACAGGATCAGTTGCTGCTCTCGCCATAAATGGTACGGAAAGATTGGCAACGCCTGCGACACGATCCGGGTGTAATAAGGCATTTCCCCACAAGGTAATTGCACCCATATCGTGACCGACATAAATGGCTTTTTCGATATCTAATGCATCTAACAAACCCACGTGATCTGCTGTTAGCTGATGGATATCATAGGCGCATGCTTCCTTTGGCTTGTCAGAATTTCCATAACCACGTTGATCGGGTGCAATGACATGGTAGCCAGCATTAACAAGAGCAGGTATTTGATGACGCCAGCTATAAGCAAGTTCTGGCCAACCGTGAGCCAAAACTAATGGAATACCCCCTTGACCTGCCTCGTGCACAGAGAGCTTTATACCATTTGTCTTTATCATTGTAGGCGTGGGAAACGTCACTTCACTATTCACTAATTCATAAATCGATCATTACTATGAACGATATCTCACATTCACGCAAAGTATTAACGTTCACATAGGTAGGTCTATGGGATTATGATATGACTCAACTTAAAACTCATCGGAGAAGCATATGGCAATTGGTGTTATCGCACGCTTGGCAATTCAAGCAGGTAAAAATGAAGAATTTGAGACCATTTTTAATGAACTAGCGAGTGCCGTTAGAGAAAAAGAAAGTGGTAATAATTTTTATGCGCTTCATAAATCAAGAAGCGAAGAAAATAGCTATGTTGTACTTGAGGAATATGCAGACCAAGCTGCTTTGGATGCACATGGGCAAAGCGATCATTTCAAAACTATAGGTGCCAAAATGGGCAGTTGTATGGCTGGAAGACCGGAAATAGAATATCTCGACAGTACGATATAACCCGTACCTGTCGTCATTTCGAATGGGGGACCTACTCCCCCATTATTTTCTGATACATATACGGCAAGGATACGTCCATGCGGTAATCCACACTACTGTGATTATCTGCAAATTCTTCATACTTAAATTCAACACCTCGACTTTCAAACTTCTTAGTGAGTTGTCTTGCGCCAAAGACGAGTGAGTATTGATCATCACTTCCGCAGTCGATATAGATACCCTTGAGGGAACGAAGGTTTTCAATCACATCATCTCTCTCAACTAATTGAACAGGGTCCCAAGCTAACCATCGAGACCACAAAGACTCATCCAATTCACAAGTATGAAGATCTACTGGCAAACGAATACCATAGGGTAGTTCTGGCGCGGGATCATAGGTGGCCGCCATAGCGAGTATCATTAATGTATGCAGATCATTACCGTTTACTTTTTTAGCCTTTTCCATTTTTTTAATGAAGGGTTCAACCTTGCCGCCATAACGTCCTATGTGCATAAGGGTTTTAGGAAAATCACTGACATAAGCTAAGTCAAACGCCATATCTCCAGAATGACAGGCAACGACGCCCCAATCTTGCGCATACAACATGCCATGGACCATGGCACCATAACCGCCACTGGATTTACCGAACAAACCTCGGCCATTTCTCCCTGGTATCACTCGAAAACTAGACTCAAGAAAAGGCAACATTTCCTTAGTCAGGAAATCTGCCCAATTACCCATAACTGAAGAATTGATATATTGGTTGCCGCCTAACGAAGTAAAACAATCTGGGAAAGCAATGATAACCTCCCCCATTTTATTTTCTGCCAATAGCCTTTCGGCTCTTTGGGGCACGGTTTCTCCAAAGCCCTTCCATGCGACGTGAGATAACCCACTCCCCGTAAATCCAGCAATATCGACAAGTAGGGGATAATCTTTGTTTGAAGATTCATATCCTTCTGGTAAATAAACCGCTATCTGACGGCTGCTAGAATCCCCTAATATATTGTTCTGAATAGCGGTAGATTCAAGCACAATATTGACAATACTGCCTCGTAAGAGCTCAAAGTTATGTTTAGGCATTATCTGCGTTTTCCATCGTTAGCGTGTATTGGACTATTTCGGAAATTATTTGACGGTCACATTACCACATTCAAAAATTCCGCATATTTATATCGGCTTTCTAAACAGTCTCAGAAAAACATCAAAGAATAATGCATTGCTCTTAGCCATCGATATCTAAGCTCCCTGTGGAGCCCAAAGGCAATAGATGAACCAGAACATAGCACCTCAAACGGTCGCAACAAGGCGTGGCGATCTATCTACAAAAAATTACTATGGCATTGGTGCCATCGCAATGGGGCCGCAGACATCCATTTATGTATGCTGCTGGATTGCCAGTGGCTGTCGCCTACTATTTCTTGTGGTCTCCTCCTGATTGGGACCAGCAAGGCTTATTCCTTTACTTTGTATGTATGGCGGTAATTATTAGAACCTTTATATCCCCACTATGTTGTTGTTATATATTGAGGCGGTTTTTGCATTGAGCTATTACCCAATTAATAGAAAGGATCATGAGGAGAATCTTCGTCAACTTTCTGAGTCAGGATAAGCTATCTAGGACCCGTAAACGCAAAAAAAAACGGCGTAGGACGCCGCTAAAGTTACTGCTCGCTATATGACCCCTATCACTAAGTTGTGACTACATTGTTACTAAGCGCCTTACCATCTAAGAAACCTTTTTTCGTGGAACCCTGCGCTTTAAGAAGTCTACGATGGTGATCACTGATCGGACCATTACATCCAAAGTCATTAGCGCAAATACTTTCCCTCTACTGAGTACATCGACAGTATTTATTCGAGACACTTTTTTTTGTAAATCCCGGAGAATAGCTTGTTGATCAGCCCAATTCTTAAAGCGGTGTGAAACTTTACTCAGGCAATAGACCGCGCCGAGCATAAAGAGAAACCCAGGGATAATAGGCAGAATCAGACCCGCCACACCCAACATGATACAAATCGCAGCAATAACAAGATAAATAACCTTGTGTGGTAATGCTAATGGTTTATGCGATGACATTCTGCTTGCTCCATACTGTAGGATGAGACGTACAATCTAGAAAGCAGTTAACGTGCCAACAGGTAAGCCATTGTTTTAACAAGCTATATTTATCTATAAATAGTAGTTAATGGTAAAATTGACCAAGATCTACGGAGAAGCATGCAATAAATGGCCACCAAAAGTGTGCAGTAAATACTTACGTTTTACCAATCGAGCTGGCATAAAGGTAAAATTTTTAACTCACTATCCGGCGTTTCAAGCTAATATCTTCGATTTTACTAAAAGCTGGGCTGTTGAGCTGGCCTTAGCGATAAGTGCTCCCTGCTTATTGTGTAATTCCGCTTCGAGAAAAACAATACTCTTGCCCATTCTGACAATCCATCCTTTGGCTGTGTTGATGCCTTGGCTTGCTGGTTTCAAGTAGGTCACTTTTAACTCAAGGGTTGCAGGGGAAAACAGTTGTTCTCCCGACAAAATCACAGCCACTGACATCGCATTGTCTAACATACCCGCGACAAAACCGCCTTGAACTATATTACCGGAGTGACAGTGCTCATCCCCGCTGGTGAATTCCATGGTAACGCTTTGTTCAACTGTGTTTAGATCAACCATACGCCCCTTTCCTAGCGTGTCGACACAGGGTGGTTGATTGGCATTAACTTGTTTCATTATTTCGCGAATATTTTCTTCGGGCATTCTTTCTTCGGGCATAGTTAACATTTCTCTCTAGGATTTAATCTGAATTTAAGATTTTTGGCATGCAAAGGTTTGAAAATGTGGTGAACCCAATTGAGCCTGCTTGACAGCATTGAAACCAGATTCTCTTAGCAACCAATTCCAGTCATCAACAGTATATTTGTTATGCGAAGGGAAAAGTTTAAACATCTGCCCCTTTGCCAAGGACATCTTCTCTTCAGGTACATTTTCTAACATTCGATCTAGATATTCATGAAGTGGACGTGCTATCTAATCGCGTAAGAGAAATAGTCCACTCGGTTTTAAGCATTTTCGGATGTCAGCTAGTACAGGCAACTGTTCAGGCAAAAGATCTACACTTGCATCTCCATGCGGAAGCGGGGTTGCTGTCACACCTAAGAAATCAAAGTGTGGTTTATCGCCACTAAGTTCTACCTCATTTTTAGCATAATCTATCATTACATTGGTAATATCATAACCGAATAGATTCGCATCTAGGTACCTTCTCTGCAAATCTCGCAACAACAAACCCGGCCCACAACCTAGATCAACTATAAGCGGTTTCGCGGGAATTTTTGATCCCACTTCTTCAGAAATAAACTGCCAAAAGTTATCATTAAAACGATCATCATGTGTCTTAGTCATTCTACCTAGAAGATCTTGATCACTGACTTGTGCAATTTCTTGATGGGTTGCCACAAATACTTACCTCGAAGTTAGCCTTCTGAGCTATTTGTCTTCCAAGCTACTTTCCTGTTTTAAACGTTCAACCCAAAAAACTGTGCCACCCGCTACAGCAACTGGTATTACAAACAGGTTTAATAAGGGGATCGCGATGACAAAATAGACTATTATGCCAAACAGTAACGATTGAATCACATTGTTTTCTAAACGGTGACGTAAATCACTAAACTTAATTTCATTGTTATCAGCAGCATAATCAGCGTACTGCACCGTCATCATCCAAGCTCCAAACAAGATCCAAGCAACAGGCGCCAAGGCATTTAGGCCAGGAATAAGTGAAAGTACTATCAACCCAAGCAGTCGTGGAAGAAAGTATGCAAGTTTACTAATCTCTCTGGTAAGCGATCTTGCGAGTACTATGAACAAGTTAACTTCACTGTTGATTATAAA
>JBLHIH010000088.1:0-15642 GCA_047616645.1 Flavobacterium sp.
ACTTGGCCTATGCGCGGATTAATAAAAAAGATGACCACTACACTGAATGAACCGGTTGATTATTACCTTCCTTTAGGGGAAACCGAAGTTCATCTCAATCCTTATATTGGAAAAAGCTTTCAGCTTGTCTATCACAGTAAAATCGAATGTCAGCATTGTGGTCGTACGACAAAAAAGAGCTTTAGCCAGGGTTATTGTTACCCCTGCTTTAAGAAACTGGCGCAGTGTGATCTCTGCATCATGAGCCCAGAGCGCTGCCATTTTGATCAAGGTACATGCCGCGAGCCAGAATGGGCAGAAGGTTTTTGCATGCAACCACATATTGTCTATCTAGCAAATTCCTCAGGCGTAAAGGTCGGCATAACACGGCCTTCTCAGATACCGACGAGATGGATAGATCAAGGTGCAGTGCAGGGATTACCCATATTTTCTGTCACCACTCGACAGCTTTCTGGCTTGGTTGAAGTCATCATTAAAAAACATATAAGCGATAAGACACAGTGGCAACGAATGTTAAAATCCGCTAACGAGCCTGTCGATTTAAAAGTGCTTCAAGATGAAATTATGGAAAAAATCAAAGATGATCTTACTGAGCTTCAAAACAAATATGGCATTCAAGCAATTCAGCCTATTACCCATCTTGAGACGCAGGAAATAAAATATCCGGTTGAAGAATATCCAACAAAGGTTGTATCCAAGAATTTTGATAAAATGCCCATCATTGAAGGCAAATTAATGGGCATCAAAGGCCAGTACCTTATATTTGATACCGGGGTCATCAATATAAGAAAGTTTACAGGTTACGATGTCGAGTTCCGTGCGTTAGCTGATATAAATTGAATAAAAACCGTTACACCTCCAATTCCCAAGCCAGCTAACAAACCGCCTAAATGGGCGCCATTTGCAAGAGATCCAAGGCCTAATAGGTCTATTGCACCTGTAAATCCGAGCACCAAGTAGCCCAGCATAAAAATATAGATTCCCTTTGGTAATCCAAAATACGGCGATCGCATATAAAGATGCCAGCAAAGTGCGTATCCTAGCAATCCAAATACCACACCTGACATCCCCCCAAACAATCCCACACCCGCCAGCCAATATTGCATAAAATTGGCACCAAGGGACGACGCCAAAACAACCAGCAAGAATACTGATGTTCCACTGTGCTTCTCTATTCTCTTACCAATCTCCCAAACCCAGAGCAGGTTGAATACGATGTGCAACCAGCCAAAATGTAAAAACATCGGCGTAAGTAGGCGCCAATATTGATGTGACGAGATGGTGTATTCCAAATTAGCAAAGTAGAGTTCATTTCCAACTACTTTAAATTCTAAAAATGTAAAAGCCTCAAACAAAGCATTAAACTCTCCTGCTTCGCTGCCCATTGTTATCGGAAAAAAAATGACATTTAGGCATAAAATAACCACTACCAAAGGCGCGCTCAAAAGCTTTGTTAGAATATTAGGTAGCATACTACGCCGATCTTCTTGACGAGAATCTCGCTGAGGTAATTGAAGTTCACCGTCGACATATCGCTGATAAATGGCCTGAACTGCAGTTTTCTCTTCCTCCGAGCGAACAGACAATATCTGAAGGTTTCCAGATTCGCTTATCCGATGTATTACACCCGCCTGAAACAAAAGGGATGAGAATATAGAAAGATCTACTTCGCGATCAATTTCAAGCGCTACAATTTTAAGCATGGGACATTAGGTCAAATTATTTCAAGTCAAAGGGTGGAGGCTTGATTAACAAGCGTTATTATCTCAAGCAGTGTATCATTTCGATCTGGAAATTTGTGCCACAATACTTAAAAGTGAATAGGGTTCACCCCTCTCCGCAGGAATAAATAACATGTTAAACGCAGACCATCAGGTCTTATCGCAACTGACAAAGTGGGTCGAGTCAGGGGATATGTGTTGGCTCTGTACTGTTGTAAAAACTTGGGGCTCATCGCCCAGGCCTATTGGTTCACTTTTTTGCTGCAACGAAGAGGGACTTATAGCCGGCTCGCTTTCTGGGGGTTGTATTGAAGAAGATCTCCTAGAGAAACTTCAAAGTGGTCAGCTCGGGCTTAAAAAGCCGGAAGTGTTAATATATGGAGAAAACCAAGAGGAATCCGATCGATTTGGCCTACCTTGCGGGGGTCAATTGCAAATCATTATTGAACCCTTCTGCGATAAAACTCAGCTGCCAAAAATTACACAGCTAGTTGAAAGAATTGCGCAAAGACTTTGCGCAGAACGTGCCTTAGATATATCAACGGGTGAATTTACCGTTGCCGACAAAGACCGTTTTCGCCGGATGGAAGTAAAAGGTGATCTTGATGATCAGGATACCGAACGATTTATTTATCAAACCTATGGTCCAAGGCACCAATTATTTTTGATTGGCGCTGGGCAGGTTTCAATTTATCTCGCACAAATGGCCCAAGCCTTGGATTACCAAATTGTTGTCTGCGATCCTAGGGAAAACATGATTGCCCAATGGCCAGTAGAAGGCGTTCAATTGCTTAGCTTAATGCCGGATGACGCGGTAAGAGAGTATGCCAATGATGCCTTCTCGGCCATTATTGCACTCACTCATGATCCTAGAATCGACGATATGGGATTAATGGAAGCGCTTAAATCCAAGGCTTTTTTTATTGGCGCGATGGGATCAACACGAACCTCGGAGAAGAGACGGGAACGACTATTACAACTAGACTTAACAGAGAAAGAAATATCTAGATTACATGGACCTGTTGGCTTATCCATTGGCAGCAAGACGCCAGCGGAAATTGCAATCGCCATTTTGGCGCAACTAACCTCTTTACGACACAGTCAGAATGCTGAGCACGCAGGCGAAGAAGGTGAAGCTGCGTAACATAATAAAGTGCTTAATAAAGTGCTTAATAAAGTGCTAGAACAAGCATCAAAACGTAAGAAGTTAGTAGATATAGAACCGAAGGAGAGAATAAATGATTGGCGGAATTATACTGGCAGCAGGGAGCAGCCGTCGATTTGGCGATGACAAGCGCAAATCGGCGATGCCATCAGGACAAGGCATGCTTGAAGAATCCATTACTAAGGCTATCAGTGCCCTCGATAAAGTACTTGTTGTTCTGCGTTTCGGTGACAGAGCATTTTCGAAAGAACTCGCTGCCACCATTGATAATGAAAATGTGAGCTTTTTATGCGCACCAGACTCTGCTCAAGGCATGGCACACAGTCTTGCCAATGCAGTTCATCAAGTCAGTGATTGGGAGGCCGCCATTGTATTCCTCGGTGATATGCCTTTTGTACAGGCAGAAACAGTTGATTCTATTATGGGAGAGTATCAATTTAGAAAAGCAAAAAAACCCATTGTAGTGCCAACTAAGGACGGCTCAATTGGACATCCAGTGCTTTTCTGTCAAGATTATTTTGAAGAAATTCAAGAACTTAGAGGTGACCGTGGTGCTCGTGTGATTGTCGAAGCACATCCGGAGAACGTATTTAAAGTCGAGGTTCAGGATCCTGGTGTGATCCGAGATATCGATACACCAGAAGATTTACAAAAGCATGACTGAACTTACCTTCTTTGCTTTTCGCTAGCCCAATCTAATTTGCTTCTGCACGTCTCATAAAAATTGTGAGCTGGTGGGTGTAACAGTTTTAACATTTCTCTTTTTTTCTTAACGCAAATTGATTCACCAGGCTCTATTTCAAATTCTACCTGTGAGTCAAAGCTAATCTTTGCGTTCATTCCAATGTTAGACCCGATGACAATACGAAGTTCTGAATCACCGGGAACCAACAAAGGCCGACTATTTAGCTGGTGGGGAAAAACCGGAACAAGGACGAATGCATCAAGGCTTGGATGCATAATGGGTCCACCGGCAGAAAGCGCATAGGCGGTTGATCCGGTAGGTGATGAAATTATCATCCCATCGGAGTATTGATGATAGACAAAAATATCATCGATATAGAGATTAAACTCGAGCATCTTGGACATTTTAGCAGAATGAATTAGCACTTCGTTTAATGCACAGGGTATTTCTTTAACACCGTTAACAACAACCTCTCCTTCTAATAGGAAATGTTCCTCCATTACATAGTTACCCTGCAATACTTCACCAATACTGTTTTCAATTTCATCTGGGCTAAAATCCGCGAGAAACCCTAGGCGTCCCCTGTTTATACCCAGTATGGGGACATCATGGGGCGCAAAGGTACGAGCAGCACCAAGAATATTGCCGTCACCACCAACGGCAATAATCAAATCACAACGAGTGGCCATTTGCTCCTGAGTAAAACCCTTGTCCTTCGTCTCACCTAGAAGCGCTTGGGCTTTGTCTTCCAAAAGCACATTAACTCCCTGAGAAGCCAAATATTTCCGTACACGTCGCAGGGATTCCAGCACTTGCTCACTACCCATACGAGCAACTAGACCGACGTTTTTAAATTCACTCATTGAATGAATGCCACAGCAAATAGAGAAAGCGCATTAAATGTCAGAAGTCACTGAGTTTCAATATTGCAAAAAAAAAAAATTTGTAGGTGAGAATTTAGTTTCTTTACTTCCGGTCTTATAATGATGACAATATCGGATAGGATTTATTCTAATATGGAATGGCTATCTCCTTGCAATTTCACCCCAGAAATAGAAACTGACTATCTTAAACCTAGCCAAGCAGCAGGAAACTCTGATGGACGCATCTACAAACCGATCTATACACCAATCAATTCAAGATCGATATCAATCTGAACTGGCCGATGAAACTAACATTGCAGAACTCGCCGCTGCAGGTTCACTCTGGAAGGCGATGCGCAAAGAAGTTCAGGCAAGAGCGCAATTTGAACCCATTATGGCTACCTATTTCCAAGCCGTCGTCCTAAACCATGAGGATTTAAAAGCCGCTTTAAGCTTTCTACTGGCCAGTAAACTGGACAGCTCGGTCGTTTCTAGCATGGCACTGCGGGAGATTATTCAGGAAGCCTTAGAGGCAGAACCCATGATCACGCAAGCAGTCGAAATTGACATCAAAGCCATCCGAGAACGCGATCCTGCTTGCAACAGCTATTCAACGCCATTTTTGTTCTATAAAGGCTTTCACGCACTTCAGGTGCATCGAGTCGCTCATTGGTTGTGGTCTCAAAAAAGGCATTCCCTGGCTTTCTTTTTGCAAAACCAAATCAGTACTATTTTTAATGTCGATATCCACCCGGCCGCAAAAATTGGCTGTGGCATCATGTTCGACCACGCAACAGGTCTTGTTGTTGGCGAAACTGCTGTCATTGAAGATGATGTTTCTATCCTACATGGCGTCACTTTGGGAGGTACCGGTAAGGAATCAGGTGATCGGCACCCTAAGGTTCGCAAGGGCGTCCTAATAGGCGCTAACGCATCCATCATTGGCAATTTGGAAATTGGGGAAGGCGCAAAAATTGGCGCTGGTAGCGTAGTGATGAAGGATGTACCCAGCCATGTCACTGTAGCAGGGGTACCTGCAAAGATAGTCGGTAAACCAGAATGTTCATTCCCTTCTAAAAATATGCAACAGTGCCTAGATCAAGGCTGTTTAGATAGAGCAAGCAGTGATTGATACTCTGCTTATCTAAAAATGAAAGATTTAGCTAAAAATTAAATCCTCGCCTTCCCTGTAATCCACCCGTATGGAGAGCGATGATTTTTTGCTTCGAATCTATCAAACCTTCCTTCAGAAGCTGATCAATTCCAAAGATCATTTTAGCGGTGTAAACGGGATCAAGCTTGACGTCATTTTGCGCTTCGACTTCTAGAATGAATGTTTTTAGAAAGTCTGGGCACTTGGCGTAACCACCACAATGGTATTGATGGTTGATTGACCAATTATTATTTGTGGGATTGTTAATTAAGGTGCTCACTACATCATCTAGATTTATTGCGCCTTTTAGTACGGAAAACCCCATTACCATTGCTGGTGCTGACTCAGTGGGCAAGAGCCCACGTGCTATGCCGGCTATCGTGCCTCCTGTACCCACAGGTAAACACAACAAGTCGAAACTTTCTTCACTCAGCGAGTCTACAATCTCTTCACAACCTTTAACTGCCAATGGATTCGTTCCACCTTCTGGAATTAAATAGAAATCCCCAAACTGCCCTACTAACCATTGCCTAAAAGCGGGAGTTTCTTTCTGCCTAAACTCACTTCTCGATACAAAAACTAAGCGCATACCTAGTGTTTCTGCATCACTTAGCATTGCGGATAAGGTTATAGGTCTTTCACCTCGAACAATTCCTATCGTACTAAACCCTTGATCTTTGCCTACTTTGGCTAAGGCATAAAGATGATTGGACCAAGCGCCTCCAAAGCTAATAAGCGTATTGAGTCCCTTAGTCTTTGCGAGTGCCAAATTATATTTCAATTTGTAATATTTGTTACCTCCAGGGTGTATTTCCTCCAATTCATGAAGATAAACGGTGCCTTTGTCTAATGATATTTTCTTCATAGGAATGTTAGCATTAACACTAATATAATCTGTGGACGGACTTTATCACGAAGCCCAAAAAACCAGCTATTGCTTATACAACTATTGTTTATAAAAGAGCCCCTTTTGTTGCGACCTTATTAAGCTTACTTTTGTTTGTATCACAAATAAACATTGCAGAATCAAGACTGGAAAACCTGGCTGCGCGGGGATTTGTTGGCATTGATGACAATGTGCTGATTGGTGGTTTTGTCATTACGGGCAATGATCAAAAAACTATAATAATAAGAGCGCGTGGTCCAGCATTAACTGATGCAGGTGTCACTGGGGCATTAAGTAATCCTACAGTCACTTTGTTTTCTGAACAGACGCCCCTTGATTCAAATGATAATTGGAAAGATCACTCGGATCAAAACCTCATTCCTGACAACCTAAAACCCACAGATGATAACGAAGCCGTTATCCCTATAAGTCTTATCCCTGGTGCCTATACCGCGATTGTTAGTGGTGTTAATCAAGAACAGGGTATTGGTCTGATTGAAGTGTTTGAAATTGATACCAGTGGCGACGCCCGTCTATTGAACCTTGCTGCAAGGGCGAAAATTTCCACCGGTGACAACATTCTTATCAGTGGCCTAATTGTTACCGGTACCGAAAAACAACGATTTGTTATTAGAGCAAAGGGACCCAGTCTAGAGCAAAGTGGTCTTACAAATGTCCTCGCAGACCCTCAACTCACCCTCCTCTCTGGTCAAATAGTTATAACGAGCAACAATGATTGGCAAAGCCATATACAGGCAGATAGCATACCGGATTCATTAAAACCCACCAATGAACTTGAAGCTGCAATCTTTGTCGAGCTTGATCCGGGTGCCTATACAGCCATCGTAAACGATATAAATAATACTAGTGGCATCGGAATAGTAGAAGTATTCGATTTGGGCACCGTTATCCCTGTTGCTAGCCTGATAGATGACACCATAACAACAAGCGAAAATGAATTAATTAGTATTGATATACTCGCTAACGATGAAAATATTAATACCGCTAGTTTAAGTATTTTTCAAGCACCCACGAATGGCACAGCCTCCATTGTAAATGGCAAAATAGATTATCTACCCACATCTGATTTTTCTGGGGAGGACTCCCTCCAATACTCCGTTCAAGATAATACAGGTGAATCATTTACCGCAAACGTCACTATCACAATTAATCCATTTGTAGCAACGACCTTAAGTAGACTTGGGCTTAGCATTCCGAATAGTAACTACACGCAACTGAATAATGCAGAACTAAATAGTACCGTCTTAACATCACCCTCCACACTGTTCAATATTTCTGACGATACTGTATCCTATTCAATTACGCTTCAAGGTGAGGACGTCCTATCCAGCGGTCAAAATCTATTTATTGCCTCACTTACCAATCCATCAGGCAGTGGCCCAAGCCCCATACAACGCAATGTCGTATTTTGTGACACAGGGCTTTGTAGCGCATTGGTACCGAGAAAACCTAGTATTGAGGCCGAAACGGGCAATTGGCAATATGGCCTTGGTACCTTGGAGGACAGCCTCTCTGCTATCGACGTAAATAACTTGTCTTTAGACATTGTTGTTCGCAAAGGACCCTCTCCAAATCTTCAAGCCAATTTCCCTGCGTCCTTAAAAATAAAACCCTTTCTAACAGCAAGTTCTATTGCTGAAAGCGAATTAGCTTTGGTCCTATCTCAAATTGAGAAGATTGCTAATGATAATAAGATAAAAGTAGAAATCGATCCCATCACTGTGATCACTGACCCAAGATTTGAAGAAGTCTCTAGCGATTTTGAGGATGTTGATACCGCAGAACTTGTGACAATGGGAGATGCTGACAAAGTTAATTTATTCTTTCTAGAAAGCTTCAGCGGTTTTAATGGCGGTAGCCTATTAGGAATCTCCGCAGGACTGCCCGGCACAATGGGAGTAAAGGGGAAATTTAATGGCGTACTTATCAATGCAACGGTAACTCGAATTGGACCAGATGAATTTTATGCTAGAACGACTGCGGAAATCACTTTTCATGAAATGGGTCATTTTCTCGGGCTATATCACACGACCGAAAGACTATTCGGCATCAATGACGTCATCGACGACACACCTGAATGCACAGCCGCTGAACATGATGTTAACAACAATAGTGTTGCCGACATCCCTGAGTGCCCCGATGGGTTTAATCTCATGTTTTGGAACACTGACCTATCAACACCAAAAGAGGTAATGTCGAATGATCAGAGGACGACTATTTACTTTTCGCCGATTGCTAGGCCTTGAGAGAAGTTATTTATTTGCGCACATACCTTTCAAAATAAGTGCATATTAAATCTAATATTGTACTCTCAGAAAAACCTAAAGAATTAAAAAGTATTTTCGATCGCACTCCAAAAGTCAGCCAAACAAACTCATTTTTACTTCTTGTGCCTCTTCTGATTTTGATAATATCATGACAATCCTTTTCGATCGTCCTCCCCCACATACCCATTCCCGTTAGCGTCAACAAACCGTTATTATCTATTTTTAAAACCCGCTCACGATCAAAAACAAATTTTAAAATAAGCGCTACTACACCCTCTATTCCGATTAAAATTGAACATCCAATTATTAGTATTAAATTTGATGTTCCAATAACATTGGAAACCCATAAAATGTGACAAGAGCAAAAACAAATATTAGACCGGATCTTATGTTCGCATTTAGGTTCTCTTCATTTAAGTTTTCTTTGTCAAATTCGTAAACTAACATATCCCCTTACCTCTTACGGATTTATCCTCAATGATTCATTTCGAAAAATTAAGGGGCTTAATAGCCCCCTACTGAATTCAACTATCCTCATCAGGTTCAGAGGAATCGCCACCAGCGCCCGACGCAACAGCCCCACTAACAAATCCACTACCAACTGCTCGGGCTCCTAATGATGCTCGTAGTACCAAACCCCCAGCCGCAGCTGCACCAGCGAGATTCCCATAAGCACCTGAAAATCCGCCGAATAGTCCAGCTACCAGCACTCTACTTGCGGGGGCACCATTACTAATTGCGCCTGCCACACCTATCGCTGCGCCAATCCCAGCTCCGATCAAGCCGAATCCACCGCTTACTGCTTGAATTTCTAACCTTCTTAGTTCTCTCATTACTCTAACTTCCTTTTTTCTCGTTTATTAGAATAGTGCATTAAGAAGCCTCCACCCAACGCAAAGAAAAACATGAAAAATCCAACAATAATATTGAATGGATATTCACGCAATTCCCAGGACAGATAGATTTCGATGGGAATAATTATTAGGCCGCTAAAACCAAGCATCCAAAACCGTTTTGACTGCAACACATAAGGCACAAACATCACCGCCCACAATACTAAAATCGTTGAGTTAAAAACAATTGATCTATCGATCAAATCCATTTTCCACCTCCCTTCCATATGCACCAGAGATATCAATATGTCGCATTGCACAGCGTACATATCTACTGTCTCGTATTTACAGACAACAACCAAAACTAAACCTACAATCGCATATTGCCACGATGGAATCAGTATATTTTTTGTTGTTTCCGTTCTTTCTGCCCGGGCATGAAGTCTCTATGGACTTTTAACCCACTTGAGGAGTTATCCCTCCCCTTGTTTTTACTGTTTGTCTTTCGTTTTTGTGATAAGTCTAGATCCGCTAAACTGGTTGAGATATTGGTCAAATTTTCTACAGCTGATCGACTGACTACAGAAATTGCGATTCTTGTTAAGCCTAATCCGATCATAAAAAATACTCTAAGCTGACTTAATAGGTCATCGTGAATGACCACGAACTCTACGACTAATACAATCAAAATACTTAAAGGTAACAACCACACAGTTTGTTGCACGTGAATCATTGGCATAAAGGCAAGAGACCAGAACGTCACTATCGAAATACTTAACAAAAGTGAATAATCAGCAAGAAGCATTTGGCGTTACCATTAGGCTATAACCTTCTTCATCGCTCGCTTCTTTTCGCGCGAGATAACATCAACCTTTCCCGAAGGTCGCCAATGAATGACTTGATCAGCGAAACTGAGGATAGAAGGGTTATGCGTCACATAAATACAAGTGACGCCAGATTTCTTTATCTCCTGCATAATTTTTTTCTCAGTCGTTGCATCTAAATGCGCCGTGCCTTCATCTAGAAAAAGAATTTTGGGACTAGAATAAAGAGACCGCGCAATTAACAAACGTTGTTGTTGGCCCTGGGATAGTGCTGTCCCCATATCCCCTATCAGGCTTTCATAAGACATCGGCATATTCAGTATGTCTTCATGTATACATGCTAGCTTCGCCACTTCTATTATTCGTTCTTCGTTCGCTTGTAGATCAAAAAATGTAATGTTGTCCTTTAGAGAACCTGAGAATAGACCATCCTCTTGAGTGACAGCAGAGATCGCTTTTCTATAACTTCGTAAGCCCAGTCTATCAATGTTCTGCCCATCAACCATCGCCTTACCTTGCGTCGGACTTACTAAGCCCATCATCACTTTTAACAAAGTTGATTTACCTATACCCGATGGCCCATACAAAGCAGTAAACCCCCCTATTGGCACATTGAACGATAAATTTTCAAAAACTACTTCACTGTCCCCACTGTAGGAAAATGTTAGATTATGAAAGGACATACTACCTTGAATAGGTACAGTAAATTTTCCCTCTGTCTGCAGGCCTTCTTCTAGCTCAGTGTGGGTGATGTCCGAGAGACGCTCTAAATGTAAACCCACCATTTTATATTGCATAACTTGATTAACAATGGATGTAATTGAGCCCGAAAAATGTGAACGATAGGCCATAAAGGCATACAACATACCGACAGTCAGCACACCTTCCAAAACTTGCGATGCACCTAGGAAAATCAAAACAACATATTCGAGCCCCGTCAAGGTACTGTTTGCTGCTTCATATCCGACCGTCAACCTACCAATTTTTGCGCCAGAGTTAATACTCTCTACAAACTGATTCCGCCAAGTGAGCTCTCTCTGTGATTCCTTGCCCGCTATCTTGATACTTTGGAGAGATCGAATTGATTCCATAAACAAGCTATCTAACTTCGCAGTCGCGCTAATATTTTCATGATTGCAATTTCTTAGAGGTAAGAACTGAACTGCCCTGAACACGCCATAAAGTAACACCGAAATAATTACGATAACGGTCAGAAGAGGAGAATAGGCCAACATCATTCCTAGAGTTGTCATGGCTAAAAGCCCATCAATTAACACCGATATAGCACTACTGGTAATGAAGCCCTGAATAGGACGTAGAGATTCAAATCGTGAAATAACATCCCCTAGATGTCTTTTCTCAAAGTAGGCGAGAGGCAATCGTATTAGGTGGTGCATCACGCTATTTCCTAGGTTAAAACTCAATTGCATACTTAAATATATTGAAGAGTACCCCCTTATTGCTTTGGTTATCACGGATATGAACATCAATCCTGAAAAACCAAGACCGAGCACTAGCAAGAGTTCAGCATCATGTTTAACCAATACTTCATCGACGACTAACTGCATGTAGAAGGGGGTAGTCAGTGCAAAGGCTTGTATAAGTAAGGATAAAATTAGAATTTGAACTAACGAAGATTTTAGCCCTACCGCTCCGCGCCAAAAATCCCAAATTTTTAAAACGTTTTTTGGTTCATTTTTATCAATACTTGCGCCAAAAGTACTACGCGGGTTCAATTCTAGCGCAATACCCGTAAACCTCTGCCCGACCTCTTCTAGGGAATAGGTACGAATACCAACAGCCGGGTCATGAATAATAACTTTATTTCTATTTATCGATTTTAGTACGACAAAATGATTAAAATTCCAATGTAATATCGCGGGCAAGGAAAGACTTTTGAGCTCCTTAAGTTCGATTCTTAATGCCCTAGGTGTGAGTTCAAGTGCATCCGCAAAACCCATCAGTGATTGCAGCGTCGCCCCGCGTGAGGAAGATCCGAATCTTTGTCTCATTGTAAATAAACTGCATTGATAGCCGTGCCAAGTCGCGACCATCGCCATGCAAGCAATACCACATTCTGCCGCTTCCGCTTGGAGGATACTGGGAAGATGATGGCCACCACCAAGATTAATCAAGCTCATTATTGAGTGCGCCCCCTCAGTGTATACAAGGGTTCAGCCATCCAATCAAGTATGGATCTTTTTGCCAATATAATATCTGAAGTGAGTAACATGCCTACCTGTAGGTTTTGCTCTTTTCCAAAGGCAGTAATACTTGATTTTTTTAATGCAACTTTCGCGATATAGACTGCTTCGCTGTTAAGTGGAGCACCCGCAACATCTTTAACATGTTGGGCAGTCTCTGAGATAGACACTATAGTGCCAGCCAAAGTGCCAAATTGCTGGTAAGGAAAACTATCAAACATCAATCGAACAGATTGTCTTTGTTTGGTAAAACCCACTGCTCGACTTGGGATTTGAAGGTAGGCAAATAGTTCGGTGCCCTGGGGGACAATCGTCATAAGAGCAAGGCTTCCCTTAATTTTGTCACCAGGGTTGATCAGGATCCCCGCGATGCGACCAGCGATAGGCGCTGTAACCAATGAAGCCGAACGACCATTAACTTCAACGATTTTTTGATTCAAATCCGAAATTCTTCTATTCAACTCTTCTACCCGAGTTTGATAGGCACTTGGCAAAATACGAAGATGATGCATGGCAGTATTAGATTCTGCGGTTATACGTGTCTTTTGTTGATTGATCAAGGCTAACTCTTTTTGCTCTGTAAGAAAGATGGCTTCTTGCTGTAAAAAATTCGTATCAGAGATATAACCATCTGCTTTCAAACCCCTGACAGCACTTAGTTGCTTACCCGCTAAGTTAGTTCGCGATAGTTGTAGTGCGCTCACTGTGTCGATTTGAACTTGCTCTTCTCCTAGAAATTTTAATTGGCTATTGCGCCAGTGCTTTTCGAGTTTAAAGTTTTCTTTTTCTCTTTCAACCGCTTCAAGCAATTTTGATTTTTGGCCATTAAGCTCCAATAATATTGAATTAAAACTTTCACTACCATTCACAAGAGCGTGAGACGATTTTATGCGAAGTAGTACTTGATTTTTTTCAACCAAACTCCCCTCTTCAACCAAGAGCTGCTCCACAACACCATCGTTAGTTGCATAGACATGGGAGATGCCCAGTTCAGGTTTTACATACCCAGTAACTGTAACCTTACGGGCGTATTCACCAGCCTGTAGAAAGAGAATGATTATTATCGTAATAGTGAGAACCAAGAGCGTCAGTCCCTGAAGACTTAAGGGTTGTTTGATGGTAATCCCACCGAATGATCGCTGCCCCGCATGATTGACCGCTTCTTGTCTGTACAAACTATCAACCATGATGTGTAACCTGCGCTATCGTCGTCTCTTGGACTAACTCAGGATGCGCCAACATGTCAGGCAACAAATGCCAGTGGTTCCACTGCGTCACATGTCGCTTAATAGTCCCTTCTGCCAATTGTGCTAATGATTGCACCTCCTCCCCAAGAACAGCGTGTTCTCGCACGCATCGATAATCTCGCACAGGATGTAATTCCGAATACCAGTGATTTTCCTGCTCAAAAGTAAAAAAGGGTAAGACGCAGCTTCTACCAAGCATAGCTAATTGAATAGGACCCATCACCCAATTCAACTTTTGGTTAAATAGAGAAACCGGTGTGGTTGCGCCCCACTGATAAGGTAGGTCGTACAACATAACGACAATTGCACCTTTTCGGAGACCTCGAATAATGGGTTTCGCGGCACCTTCATTTTGCCGTACGACTAAAAGCTCATGTCCTATTTGATTTAACTTATCGAAGGCCTTGTATTCCTCTTCATTCCAAGCCTTCCTTCTTAGTACGATGACTTGGCGATGACTCGCCATCATTAGAATTTTTAGTATGGCATGTAAATAATCACCCATATGAATAGTGAGCAAAACAAGCCCCTCTTTACCTAGCTTTTGGCCATTTATAAATCTGACCAACAGACTACTATCATTAATATTAATGTTGTCGGCGCGGCGTATCGACTCCTTCAATGAGACTCGAGCACTTTCCTCCCAGAACCCGCGAACCACCTTTCTATAATGCCGCCATTGACTAGCCAGAATTTCAGCCTCTCGAGGAGATTCACCCAAAGCGAACTGCATAATTCGCGCAAGAGGATCTGTTTCTGTCGAAGCTTTTCTCAATTTTGATCTCGAAAAAAGTGTTGAGGAAAAGTTCACCGGGATACCTTAGCGTTTTTCTCGGTGAGCGATCAGCTCCTTTGGCAGAGAAGCGAATTCCTCCATAGCATCGATTAATTGTCGGAAACGCGGTCGAATATAGACCTCAATATCAGACGTGCCACCACTTATCAATTTCCTGCCTTCGCTGTTTACAGTTTGCATGTAAGTCACCCTGAACGATTGTTACTGAATGTTTCCTCAATCTAGGCTTTAACATTTGAGTGCGATATGTCCAATATCTGCAAACTCTGTGAGAGATTGGATACAAAAATATCCCGAGGCCTCGTAAATTTGTCTTTTTAATTAACTCTACTAACCTCTACACAACAGAAAAGTATTAGATAAATCATCGTTAGAGCCATATTTATCATGAATAAACAAACAAGAAGCTTCCACAGCTATCTTTTAAGACAAGCAAAATCTGGTGGACAGAAATCTTCGAACAACATCAGCTCCATAGAACCGTTTTTAGGAAAAGGCTGTAGAGCCTTTCCTATGGGCATTACAGCCAATGACACACTTTGGAACCCTAAAATATCACAAGCTGACGATGCTAAAAGCCACTCCATTTTAGATGCAGACCTGGATAATTTGTGGCTATTGCCTGAGCCCTAACAATCCCATAAAAACGCGCTTATAGCGTTTAATCTGAGCTTTTCGAAGAAACCTCACAATAAACTTAAAATTAAGTCGTATACACTATGATCAGATGTTGTGAGCGCTGCGTATAACCGTGGGCCCGCACACCTAATTTTCGGGATAGTAGTAGCAGTGTAGATTGCAGTGACCGTGCCAATCGGCTCCTCAGGGCTTATAAAATAATCTAACCTACTGATTTATATGTATATAAATAGATGTTGAGTACTTGCATCTTGTGTCGAGCAGGCTCGGCAGCCCAATAATCTCGCTGTCTCCAAGAAAAAAACGCAAAATACCACTGGAATTGCAAAACCGCTTTC
>JBLHIH010000089.1:0-15605 GCA_047616645.1 Flavobacterium sp.
GGATTTCTATCAATGAGCTTATTCATAGGGTCAATTCCGACTGATACAGGTTTTTTGTCTACCCTAATCTTAAACGATTGAGGACTTTGATTTACAATGTGCTTTTCGAGATAGATGACCTCAGCAATTTCAGATTCGCCTTGCTTCTCTCCTAGAACACCAATGTCAATCCAAGCCTTAAGCGGTATTTCTTTTTCTATACCGGCACCATCAGCTTCATATTTCAAAGCGGAGACGGTTATTGTTACATCAAACTGACCGTTTTCCAGCTCTACTATTTCGCTATCTTCAACCTTCAGATCATAAAGCACTATTTTTTCAAATAGATCCGTAATCAGTGTTTCATGCTCTGACCCAAACTTTTCTCTCATCAATGCCAGAAGGTTTTTGGTAGTTGGATAGGGAGGACCTTTGAAAGCATAATCTTCAATAAATGTTTGCAGTACCTCATTAAGGTTTTCTTCACCAACATAATCTTGTAAGGCATAAAGTGCGACACTGCCTTTTCGATAATGAATGTAGGGTTGATTCTCAACCAGGAACAGAGGCATTTCGTCAATGAGTTCACCACCTCGGCCTTGCAGATATCGATCTAGCTCATAAGATAAGAAACGTTTCATCGACGCCTCACCAAAGGTTTTTTTCATCACCATCAAGGCAGAATATTGTGCAAGGGTTTCCACAATCATGGATGAGCCTTGAACACTCGCACCCAAAACTTGATGCGCCCACCATTGATGCGCTAGCTCATGAGCGGTGACATAATAAACATAGTCAATTTCTTTCTTGTCTCTTAAGTCAGCTGTAAATCCGATCGACTCAGAAAATGGAATGGTGTTCGGAAACGATTCAGCAAAACTTCCTTGAAAGGAAGGGAACTCCAAAATTCGAAATTGACGATATTGGTAGGGGGAAAAATTATTACTAAAGTAATCCAAAGCATCCTTAGTCGATTGAACCATGACGTCGATGTTGTAGTCATGATGGTAATAAACCTCAATAGCAACATCATTCCACTCATCACGTTTTACTTCATAACGCCCCGAGTTATATGAATAGTAATTCCATATGGGATTATCCATTTTATAATGAAAATATTTTCGCGTTTTTTCCTCCCATTCTTTTTGGAGATAACCCGGCGCTATCGCTATTTGATCCAAGTCGGTAGAAACAATCGTTTCAAAAGTAACTCTTGGTCCACCAAGAAACGATCTATTCCATGCATCTTCATCGTCTATTTTCGCGGCTCTTTCAAGAGGAGGTAAATCGAACTTTCGTCTGTCGTTATTATCTCCTAGTTCAGTTTGGGACTGATATCCTATCAGGGGAAAGAAAGTTGAATTTCTCACAAAAGTACCGTTTGAAGCCAAGCTGGCACTATGGCCGTTATTGGCAAAACCGGGTGTTAACCAGTCAATTTCAAATGTGACCTTCATTATTTCACCGGGCAACAAAGGCTTGTCGAGCGTGTAGATGCGATAGTTCTCATCACCCTCACTCTCAAGTTTCGCAGTGGGCACATTTAGTTCATTGACAGTAACGCCCAAAGGCAAGGTAAAGTGAATCTCAGATTGAGAATCCATTGTGCTATTCAATAGAACGTAGCTTCCTCTAAGTGCCAAAGCTTGCTCGGAGGGAAACAAATCAACTTCTGCGTAAACTTCCTGAATTTGAGGCATGGGTTTGTATTGGTGCTTTTTGTAATTTTTCTCATATTCTACTCTTTTAGCTTCAAGGTCTTTACCGGTCACATAGTCATTTAGAATATTCGTATTGTAGAAAATGAAACTACCGACCAAAACAAGAGCAGTACTAAGCCCCCAGGTAGCCACTACAAAGGGCTTATTTATTCTTTGCCGCATGACCCTAATGCGGTTCACCCAATCATCCTCTGACCCTCTTGGCCATAAAAGATGAATAACAAGAAGCAACAATGAACCAAAGATACCCCAATAAAAAGTTTGCCACAGATAAGGTAACAAATTGTGACCATACCCAGTGAGATCAGAATAGATGGGCGCAACTTGTCTCATGCGATAAAGATAATGCTCAAAACCCAAGGCCGGTAAAGCAAGGGACACCACAAAATAGACGATCATCAAGAACATCGCGACAAACTTGTTTCTCGATACCACGTAGAAAAACACAGCAAGTACAATCATCAAATAGAGGGGAAATTGGAAAAAGAACAACAAACCTAAGAGATATTGCACTATGTCAATATCGTAATAGCCACTATAGATCTGAACACCGATGGCCGCGATCATTGCTGTCAGTAACATACTGATAACAACCATCACTAGGCTCGTTAACTTGGCCGCGATCATGATCCAGTTCGGATAGGGCATGGAATCCATGATCTCATTCACTTTTACATTTCGCTCTCGTACCATTAACTCCCCAGAGTAAAAGATGAGCACTACCAAAAGAGATAAAGAAAAAGCACCATTTATAATTTGAACCATGACAGAAGTGGTCGGATAGACCGAGGTACCAAAAACTGGACCTAAACCGGCAACAGCATTGGCAACAATTAGGAAGATACCGAGGAGAAGTACAATCGCAAAAGTTGCACTCTTAACAATATTTAAGATTTCAAAACGAGTCTGAGAAACATACTGTTTAAATTGTGCCGGAAAGTCGAAACTGGGAAGTGCTAGTTTCCCCGAATCAAATTTGGCGATGCTGTCATCGATTAACCTGCTTAGGTTTTGGTCTTTCTCTTCATTCTCTAACTGAGCGTCTGGTGGCGTGTTTAATCGAGAGTGCTTTCGAGAGTGCTTTCGAGAGTGTTCGATAGAGAAAGTAAATAACGGATAGGCCGCGGCGGCAAAAGCAATACCGAGAGCAAGCCACAATAGGCGATTAACTAACAAAGCGCCTTCAACTATAGGCAAATTGCTATTCTTCTCAAAGACGGTCCAATACCTTGTTACAACTTCCAAGGCCGCCGAACCGAAGGGATCAAGAATACTGGTCATCATCACCGTATCCTTGTCCGTAAAGGAGTCTACAAGAAAAGTGATCATCAACAAGGCGACAACCCCAATGTAGGTCGCCATCATGCTTCTTGTCACCGTAGCAATGCAGAAGAACATACTGGAAAAGAGAAACAAATTAGGGATTGCGATAAGCCAAGTACCATAAAAATAGGCGTCAAGGCTATGTGGTCCAATTCTTTCTGGATCGAGCCAAGGCATAAACTCACCGACCAAAAAACCTAACATTCCCGCAAAATAAATGATGTAAGCGTAGAAAAGAGACCCAAAAAACCGCCCGTATAGATAGTCAAATTTGCTAAGCGGTCTTGTTAAAAACATCTCTGCTGTATTTAAATCAAAATCTCGAATAATGGCATTAGCAGAGAATGCTATGGAACCAAACAATGACATCAATACAAGTGAGGATACTGACACTAAAATAGTGTAGGAGGCATTAATATTAAGATTGGATACACCACCGACCATCTGAACATTTGGCGTAGTAGTAGCAAGGAAAGTTAACATAAAGAAAACACCTGACAAAATATAAATCAGGTTTTGTTTTCGATGATAGTTTAACTCAAACTTTAGCATTTCAAGAAACATCTATACCCCTTTATACCTCTGCCAAAACATCTTTCTTGTAGGATCGCTTTTGTGGATAACTGAAGGAGAAACACTCAACTCACAACGCAACGGAAATACCATTACGCACTAGGGTTGCGAAATAGACATCTTCCAAATTGGTATCGACAGCGTCAAACCCTTCCGGCCTCTCCTCCGAAAGCACATGTATTACGGTTTCACCTTCACTAAGGTGGGATAAGATCACTTTGTATTCAAGCGCCAGGTCAGACATCTCCGCCCGATTTACACGCTTACGCCAAACACTGCCCTTGATACTCTCAATCACCTCACGAGGTTTGCCTGATAAAAGAATTTCACCATTCCCCAGAATCGCCATGTTCGAGCAAAGATCCGCAACATCATCAACAATATGGGTCGACAGGATAACAACGATATTTTCACCAATTTCCGCTAATAAATTGTGAAAGCGATTTCTTTCTGATGGATCTAAACCTGCGGTGGGTTCATCAACGATGATTAATCTAGGATTACCAATCAAAGCTTGAGCAACACCAAAACGCTGCTTCATTCCTCCAGAAAATGTATCAATAGATTTTTTACGCACATCCCAAAGATTGGTCTGGTGCAACAAAGCTTCTACCATTTCCCTTCTCTGCGCTTTATTGGTGTAGCCTTTCAAGACTGTGAAGTGATCAAGCATAGCGAGTGGGGTCACGCGAGGATATACGCCAAATTCTTGTGGTAGGTAACCAAGGACGCGCCGTAAGGCATCCTTATCCTCTAGAATATTAATCTCATCGAGACTCGCTGTGCCTTCATCCGGCTCTTGCAATGTGGCAAGCGTACGCATAAGAGAAGACTTTCCAGCGCCATTTGGACCAAGCAGGCCAAACATTCCCTCTGGTATTTCCAAGCAAATACTTTTTAAAGCCTGCACCCCATTTCCATAGGTTTTTGACAGGTTATTAATCGTTAACATTGGCTCTCCACAAGATTGTGTTTTGACGTTTATCCCTAATACGGCGCTAGTTGACGCGATCCAAACTTCATTCCAAAATAAGCAGTAATCAAGCCAAGACCGTAACTTACTGATATTGAAGTAATTTATTTCCCACCCTAGGCCACTAGGCCACTATGTTGGCCTAAAAGACCACAATCGAGCCGACTTATAGTCAGTATGACGATACTTTTTGGGAAATGGTTCTATAAATAAGATCTAACATTAGATCTATAAAATGCCGAGTCGAACGAATTGCTCTTCCGGTGCTTCCATTTCTTTGAGCGCCACTCGCAAGATATCAATCATATAATCCTCAGATTTTTCACCCACCTTGTTGTGATTTTCCTCTGGATCTTCCTTTAGATTATATAAATGATGGCTATCTATATCTGGATTCATCGACCAGAAAGGCAACAAATCTCCCTGTTGGAATGGCTGCCTGATAACGGGAATTTCTGTCCCAGGCATAGTATCCAAATAAGCCCTTTTATCTGGGTTAGGTAAACGTACTTTTGGCATGACAGGAATTGGCATGGTTGACCAACGATTGGACCACATGGACAAAGGAAATCCGGTGCCGACTGGTGCTCGAGCGTACTTGTGATTCTCGGATTGAACTTGAACCCACTGCCCAAACACACCTCCTATCGCAAATTCCCTAACTTCCTTTTTTTCTCCGTAGATCAACGGTAATAACGATTTCCCATGCGTTATATGATCATTTTCAATATCGAACAAGTCAGTCAGTGTTGCGTGGACATCTACATTTGTCGACAAAGCTGTCACATCAGCAGCTCCAACTCCTGGGGCAGCAATCATCAATGGTGTATGCCCCAAAGTTTCAAATTGAGGAACGCGAGGTTTGCCCCAAATATCCTTCTCTCCAAGATAATGGCCATGATCTGTACAGAGAATAAATAGGGTGTCGTCCCAAAGACTTCCTTTATCCATTTCATCAAGAATTTTACCGAACCAATGATCAATCATACTCAGCTTAGATCCATAATTGGCTCTGATATGCCGGCCTTGTCTTTCGGTGAGCGCACCACTTTTTATGCCATCGACGGCATAAGGTGGCCAAATCATAAGGTCATCTTGCCACTCTGAATCGTAGAGATTTGCCCATGGCTCTGGTGTGTCGAACGGCTCATGAGGATCGAATTCATCGACAAACAATAGGAAACTTTCTTCTTCACTGCCATGGCATTTTAGCCAATCAGCTGCTGCTTGCATGGTTTTCGGACCGGGATAATCCTCTTCTTCTTTAAACCATGTCCTACTCAAATCGTATCCCAATCGCGCTTTAGCTTTCGGATATTTCTTGGCCGCGGGTAGCGATGGTGTACCAATCCAGCTGGAGTCTTCACCGATTTTCCAGGGATCACTTTCATGTCCACGCGTATAGTCCCAAGCAAAAAAATCTGTGTGGTAATTTTCTCCACCCACCTCAAATAAGTGAGGATGATCGGTAAAAAGTTGGGTTGGAATCTGCTTTTGTCGCAAGTGATATGTGATGGGTTTTTCCCATAGTTCGATAGATCCCCAAGGACGCCACAGAAAATCCATAGACCCTACCAAAATATCGTGCCGAGCAGGCATGCATGGCAAAGAGCCAGTATAGTGGTTGGTAAACTTAAGTGAACGAGCAGCAAAACGCGCTATGTTAGGCGTCGTAAATTCTTTACCCCCGTAACATGACAACATATGTCGATTTAAGCTATCCATAAGGACAACCACAACTTTCTTCGGCTTTACTCTCGATCCAGTGGGGCTATTTTGGTTTGACATACTTTCATGTGTTTTATCTTCTATCTTTTCCGCAGGCATCGCATCTTGTCCTTATCTTTCTTCGACCTTACAATAATTGGGCGAGGAATACACAGTAGTCAGCAAAGAGACACGTTGTAATTGAGTATCTGATAAACGTGAACTGGGTAGGCGTTCATTGAATAAGTTTTTTGAAATTTTAGAAACAAAAGCAAACTTTCTTAGGATATCTCCCGTCAGTATTGTTAGTTCCCGTCCAGAAATAGCCAGATTTGGCCGGATGTTGCAAAACCAAGTGTATGTCAGGTAATAATTTCAGACGCTTACAATGAAAATAAGACAGCAGTTGAACTTTAATTGATAACTGAGCAGATAAAAACGAGCCGGGATATATGTTCGCACCAAAAAGTGATGACGAATTAATTGCACGCGCCCTAGAGGGGTCAGAGCGGGCGTGGCTGGCTATTGTCAAAAAATACGAGAAACGCTTATTTAACTACTCGCTTAGGATGAGCGGCAATAGAGAAGACGCAATGGACATACTTCAGGACGTGCTGATATCTGTATATAGAAATCTCAAATCTTATCGTGGAGATGGGAAATTTGCAGCTTGGTTGTTTCGAATTGCGTCCTTCAGGTGTATTGACTACTTCCGCAAGCGAAGCTTTCACACATCAATCGATGATTTAGAGCTGCCAGAGGAAACCGGATATGACAAACCCGATTTGAATTTGAGTAGTACTCAATCAAATCGCGACATCACAGAATTGATGTCCAAACTACCATTAGATCAACGGCAAGTCGTCGAATTAAAGTATTTTCAAAGTTTCACTTTTGACGAAATTAGCGGGCAACTGGGCATATCGACAAATACGGCAAAAACACGCTTGTACTCGGCCCTCGGAAAAATGCGAAAACAAACTGCGGTACCCATCGCAGTTTAAAGAAACGGCTTGAAAGACAATAGTTAGGAATAAGAAGGAGAGCTATATGGCAACAGACGACAATTTTTCCTGCGATCAAAGTCGCAATCTATTGATGGACTTCATCGAAGACACCCTTAATCCGCTACAAAAACAGAGTATGGAAATGCACCTCAGTCATTGCGAGGATTGCAACAGCACTCTCCAAGACTGGTGGGAGATGCAATCCCTATCAACACGCTGGCAGGATGAGAAAGTGTCTCAGTGGGCGAGACGAAAAACATTTTTTGAAAGCTATCAATGGCTTCCAAAGTTACAAATAGCCAGTACCTTCGCAACCATGCTGGTTTTCGTTTTGGTATTGGGCAATGCAGAAGTTTCTACTTCAAATGGTTTTCAAGTCACCTTTGGCGAAAAAGATTTATTGACGAATACCGATCTAGAACAAAAAATCACGCGCTTACAAAGCCAGTTTAACGATCAACAATCTGAACAGTTACAACGCAATGTCGCCGATTTATCATCGCGACAACTTGCAACAAACCAACTCTTACTAAAAACAATTTTAGCGCGTAGCCGAGAGGAACGACGTGAAGATATTGATACTTTAATGACCAATTGGTATTCATCACAGAACCATCAAACTGAACAGACGAATGAAAGCCTGCGTACGCTTTTGTTTAATCAAGTCGAGGACAGGCGCAACATAAATCAAATTAACAAACTATTAGACAACGTTAGTTTAGAAGGTAATTCACTATGAAATTTAAAATACTACTCTTGAGCGCTGCCATATCTAGCTCGATAATTGCTGCGGCAGCGGCGCCTGGCCCAGACTATTCAAAGATCCGAAAAGATTTAAACGTTATGTCGCAGGTTGTAAAAAGCGCATTTAATAACAACGATTCCTGCAAAGGTTGTAGCGTAAAGGTGGACACAAACTATCTTGCTAAACAAGGCGCGGTATTTACGATAAATACCTATCTAAGTCAGCGTTCTCATTCCTACTCTAGCGCTCATTCAGATGGTGGCGAAAATACCTTTGTCATTGGTGATTCGACTTTTGATCGACTTGCGCCCCTTACTGAATTAGAAGTCTTGGAAGAACTAGGAGACTTGGAGAACATTATGGCGATCCCAGAAATCCAAGAGATCCAAGACATGGTGGGAAATATTCTAGTGGGTGTAGGAGAAAGTCTTGAAGAGGCCGGCACCAGAATTGAATTATTTGATAGAGAGTGGGATCAACATACACCTCATATCCGAATTGATCGTTCTGCGCGACTTGCCTCTCGAGAATTAAGTCGTGAGGTTAGAGACATCGCGTATGAAATTAGGGACCTCGAAATTGAACTACTCCATGCAAATGATTCAGATGAGCAAAAAAATATTGAAAAACGCATGAACACACTTGAAGATAAATTGGCGAAGGTTGAAGCAAAGCGAGATAAATTCGAAGACAAGCAGAGAGCAAAAAAGTCTGAATTTGATAAGAGAAAAGAACTACAACGCCTGAAAAGAAAACAAGAAAACAATAAAATCTTGGTCGATGTCCAAGACATCGTACTTCAGTCTTTTTGTGATTATGGTAGCACGCTTAAACACATCCCTTTGGACGAAAAGATATCTGTTGTATTTCATTATGTCAGAAAACACAAAGACACCATCTTTGTGTTAGATAAGGATGATGTTTCAAATTGCGGAGACACAAAGAAACTTAAGGCCACTGCCCTCACTTATTTATTCTAAGACTTTCAGTCGAAGCATTTACGCTCCTACCCTCCATCTGTGATACTGAAAGCATTACAGATGGAGAGTATTCATGAAACAAATTTTAATTTGGGAATGGCCAACTCGAATTTTTCATTGGTTACTGGTTTTGGTCATCCTCTTTTCTTTCTACTCAGGTTTAAACGGTGGCTTGCAGGAGATGGAATATCATAAGCTAAGCGGTTACTGCGCTCTGACCCTTGTGATATTTCGAGTTATGTGGGGTTTTGTATCAAGAGGGAACGCCCGTTTTAGCCAATTCGTCGTCGGCCCAAATGCAATCTTTGACTATCTAAAAACCAGCTTACAAGCTCATCAATTACAAACTGCTCAATTACAAACTGCTCAATTACAAACTACGCAACCAAAGGGCCACAATCCGCTGGGCGGCCTGAGTGTAATTGCAATGCTCACCATTATTCTCATTCAAACAAGCACGGGCCTATTTGCCAATGATGACATTTGGATCGAAGGTCCTCTGGCTTATCTGGTTTCGGAAAAAGTCAGCGGCCAACTGACTTCAGTTCATCATCTCTGCGCATGGTTCTTAGGCGGGTTAATCATCTTGCACCTAAGTGCCATTATATTTCACACATTGTTCTTAAAGCACCATTTGATCAAAACCATGATCACGGGCTATCGCGACTCAGCAAGTCAAACTGATAGCCACTCTCTCTCCTTACCCCAATCCCAATCCCAATCTCATCAATACATTGCCGCATTGATACTCATCTTCATTGCCGCATCGATCGTTTATGCCATTGTGGAATATTTGTAGCCTTACTCTTCTTTGTAATTGTCATGACAGCCTTTGCAGGAACCACCTAAGGCTTTCATCGCAGGACCTATCTCTGACATCTCGTCTGATTCTCCGGCCAAGGCTATTCCGTCAGCCGCTTTTACAAATTTATCCACTGCCGCTGCAAAGGCTTTTTTATCTTCCCATATTGCTGCTAATGCATCTGTTTTACCTATACCGCTACCTTCAGGAAATACATCGGGCACGATACCAGCAATGTTTGCCATTGCGCGAGTATGGTATTTAAGATCGGGGCCATGTACGCCGCCTTTCAATATCGCAACAATAGCTTGCATATGACCTCCGACAACCTTCATCACAGCTTCACGGTATTTGATTTCTTTTGTGCCATCACCAAAAGCGAGTTGGCTAAAAAAGATACTCACCAAGACTAGAGCTCTCGTACAAAGCGTCATATTATTCGCCATTTTAAAAACCTTTTTTTAAATTTCGAATAGCATAACTGAATTATCTAGCAAAGACAGAGAAGAGAATCTTTCTCTTTATCCTTTCTCCTTGTTCTTTCTGCGATTCGCTAATAATTGACCTTGTTGCTTTACGATGTGTTGCACCATTAATTCTTCGTCATTCTCGGGCATGCCAAAAAAATCAACTCTTATTACCCATTCACCTGGACCTTCCTCAGATTCATGACAAGCAATAACTTCACCGAGCGTATAAATATGTAAATCGTTTGGTAACAAGGTTAGATCCATATCGATTTTATCCCCTATTTTCAAATGCGCATCATGTTCAAAGGATACGCCGCAAGCACTCAAGCTTACATTTTTAATGGGGTTACCCCGTTTACGCAGACCAGGGTCCAGTAGATAAGATTCCTTAATAAGTGACAGCTTTATATTCATCAATTCGATAGCTTTTGCGAATCCAGGGTTTTGTATCCTCAACTTATCAGTCAGAAGTTGAAGCTCACGTTCTACTATCTGAATTCGATTTGGGGAATGGTATCCCGGCCGGCTCATTTCGGCTTCACGTTCCACTGCTTGTTCAGTATTTAGCACCTCGAGTTTGATGCTAATAATATCCTCAATTCGAAAATATCTTCTTTTCTCATCATCTAACAACTTACTATCCATCATTTTTCCTCTTCCAAGTCCAATTTACAAAGCGTCAGATCACAAAGGGCTCCGCCAAATCTCAATTAGAATATTTCATCTTCTGATAGTTGGAACTCTGTCTCAAACTCGCGCTTTATTTGGTTAAACAAAATGGGATCTATTTTTTCGATCGCATTTAGTTGCTCTCCAGTCTCATTATCAAGCCCCTGAGAAACCACGACTTCAACACGACGATTTCTAGCACGATTTTCGGCGCTATCATTGTCGACCAAGGGATTTGTTTCTGCATACCCTTTAACTGAAAACCGATCTTCAATTAGCTGACCACCCTCAAATAGACCATGGGCAACGGAAACCGCACGGGCAGACGACAGCGCCCAATTTGAGGCAAATAGTCGAGTATTGATAGGAATACTATCTGTATGACCTTCGATGGAGATGATACCCGGAGTGCCCGCGATCACCTGTCTAATTATTGCAAGCGTTGGCAAAAAAATCTTCGCTCAATGTCGCCGAGCCAGAGCTAAAAGAACCTTTTTCCTTCACTCTAATAATGATCTTCCTACCGGCCGATTCTACTTCCAGCATGCCATCCTGAATTTGTTGGCTAAGCGCACTCGCCAACGCAAGCGCATCGTTTTCAGTCTCACCGATTAACTCTTTCAATTTGTTCATAATAACGAGTTTTACCGCATCACCTCTTTCACCTTCGTTACTATTACCCTCTTCCATACAGGCAACTTCGAGGCTACTCTCCGTTAGGTTTGTCGTCTTTTGCCATATTTCATTTATCGGAGTCGGATCTGGACGACCGGGGGAAAACTCCTTCGCGATAATGCTTGTCCCTTTGGGAATATCGGGTACGTTGACAACATTCTGGACACCAAATGCCTCTGACATTGAACCCGCAACGCGCTTAAATTTCAAAGCATCCATTTCAGAGAATGACAATAACAGAACAAAAAAGCACATAAGTAATGACATAAGATCAGCAAAGGTCATCACCCATGCAGGAATGTTCTGTTTACACTCCGGACAATCCTCAGCTTCGTCCACTAGCTACTCCACTTAGTGTAGTCATCTTGCTTACCAAGCAATTCACCGTTGGACTATTAACCGCAGAATTATGCTTCATCTGATTTACTATCACGCGCACCACTCGGCAAGTAAGTTTTCAGCATCGCCTCTATTACTCTAGGATTCTGGCCACTTTGAATAGCAAGGAGCGCATCAGTGATGAGACTTTTGACACGACCCTCCTCCACACTGCGCAAATTGAGCTTATCGGCAATGGGTAAGGCAAACATGGTCGCGATCATGGCGCCATATAGCGTGGTCAGCAAAGCCACAGCCATCGAAGGACCAATTGTTTTGGGATCACTCATATTGGCCAACATAGCAACCAATCCAATGAGCGTGCCTATCATGCCCATTGCGGGCGCAACAGCACCCAAGGACTCAAATACTTTCTTACCCCAATCATGGCGTTCTACAACTTGTTTTAGATCTTTTCCTAATAGTGTTCTGACGACCTCGGGATCATGTCCGTCTACAAGGAGTTGAATACCACCGGCTAAAAACTCGTTGTTTACCTGCTTTCCTTCGAGGGACAACAAACCTCCTTTGCGGGCAATATCGGCGAGTTCAACAACCTCTTCGATCAAATCCTCTGGCTAATCTAATTTCGTTTTGAATGCTTTGCTAGCCACCTTCGCCACCCCCAAAAATTGGCGAAAGCCAAACTTCATCAAAACAGTAAATAAAGAACCCACGACGACAATGAGCAGTGAGGGAATATTAAAAAATAAAGTAACGTCGCCGCCGTAGGCCATGGCAAAGGTGACAATACTAAATGCGCCAATCACGCCGATAATGGTTGCCAGATCCACATTGACTCCTAAAATTTAAATTTCATCTTATAAAGTTTAGTCGTCTTTTTAGACCCTCCACGTTCCATTGACCTTTATGATCAGCCTCAGTATGGTGGCAGCCTATTGTTATTATCGAGAACCAGAGGCAAATGACTGCGAAAAAACGTTACCCCTTCGAGGAATCTTTGGCAAAACTTGAAGCATTGGTCGAAAAAATGGAGTCTGGTGAACTCAGCCTGGAAGATTCACTCAGCACCTTTGAAGAAGGTATTAAATTGACGCGCTCATGCCAAGATGCCTTAAAAGAGGCAGAGCAAAAGGTCCAGCTGCTGATGGTAGAAAATGGGGAAGTACGCGCAGAACCCTTTCCCGAGAGAGATGATGATTGATGCATTTAAGTCCTACAAAACGCGTGTAGAAAATCAACTAAGCGATAGCCTCGATCAATGTAATGCGCCTACCAAATTGCTTGATGCTATGAAGTATGGTGTTTTCAATGGCGGAAAACGTATTCGACCCATTCTTTGCTACCTAACAATTGAAGCCCTTGATCATCCGCTTACGCTAGCAGATTCTACCGCTGCCGCTATCGAATATATTCACTGCTATTCCCTCATCCATGATGATCTCCCGGCAATGGATGATGATGATCTACGACGAGGCCAACCTACTGTCCATATTCAATTCGATGAGGCAACCGCAATACTGGCTGGGGATGCCTTACAAACAATGGCATTTGAACACTTGTCAAAAGATCCCTTGATCGACGCTTCTACCAAAATAGACCTCATACAATTGATATCCCATGCAAGCGGCCCGGGGGGCATGGTTGCTGGGCAAATGATGGATCTCAATGCAGAGAATCATCTGATTACAAAGTCTGAACTCAAAGAAATGCACAACAGAAAAACCGGTGACCTGATTTCTTGCAGTATCATGGCAGGCGCAATGCTTGGACAGGCGAGTACAGAACAACAAACAGGACTTCAAGATTTTGCTTATAAACTAGGCCTAGCATTTCAAGTTCAAGATGACATTTTGGACGAAATCGGCGATACGGCCGTGATGGGTAAACAAAAGGGTTCTGATGCCAAGAAACAAAAAAATACCTTCATAACGGCTTATGGTCTTGATTCAGCGAAGCAATATCTAAAAGACTTGCATGAAGATGCGATAGGATCTCTACTTCCTCTTGGCAAAAAATCTGAATCATTAATCAAATTAAGTCAGTTCATTACCGAAAGGGGTTATTAAAGCCTACTATTAAATTTGGATATTCATGCGCATCGGTATCTAATCGTGTAAAGTATCGCGCCTATGCCAGATCAAACATTCGAAGAAATCCCCCTTACAAGGCCGGCAACCCCGTTACTTGATAGCGTTGATAGTCCCGTAGATTTACGGTGCTTTGACAGCGATCAGTTGCAAATTTTATGTAACGAGCTTAGACATTTTCTCATCTATACCGTCGGACAAACTGGCGGCCATTTTGGCGCTGGCCTAGGGGTGGTCGAACTGACCGTCGTCTTACATTCCATCTTTGATACCCCGAAAGACAAATTGGTGTGGGATGTAGGCCACCAAACTTATCCTCATAAGATACTTTCTGGACGTCGCGAGGAAATGAAAAAGCTCCGTCAACCCGCAGGAATTGCACCCTTCCCTGTTCGGGAAGAAAGTGACTTTGATACCTTTGGTGTTGGTCACTCATCGACTTCTATCAGTGCTGCATTGGGGATGGCAATTGGCGCTAGGATGAATGGGGAAAAGCAGCGAACCGTCGCCATTATAGGAGATGGCGCCATTACCGCTGGCCTCGCATTCGAAGCACTGAATCACGTCGCAGATACAGAGGCTGACCTACTCGTTATCCTCAATGATAACGCGATGTCTATTTCCAAGAATGTTGGCGGCTTATCAAAATACTTTGCCCGAATCTTGAGCTCTCGACTGTATCTTGCTATGCGAGAAGGTAGTAAAAAGATTTTAAGTCGCATCCCAAAAGCCTGGGAGCTAGCCCGTCGTACAGAAGAACATATGAAGGGCATGGTCGTCCCCGGCACCTTATTTGACGAACTGGGTTTAAACTATATGGGTCCGATTGATGGCCACGATATTGAGACCCTTGTAAGTACCTTAGAAAATATAAAGGATTTAGAGGGACCTCAGTTTCTTCACGTCATTACCCAAAAAGGAAAAGGGTATACGCCAGCCGAGGCTTCCCCTGTTGGCAGCCATTCCTTGACCAAAATCATTTCCTCAATAAAACAAACGGTAGATAACAAACCTGGTATTAATACACCAAGTTACTCAAATATTTTTGGCACTTGGTTATGTGATATGGCGACACAAGATAAAAACTTAGTGGGTATCACGCCTGCCATGAAAGAAGGATCTGACATGGTTGCTTTCGAAGAACAATTTCCAGAACGTTACTTCGATGTTGCTATCGCCGAACAGCATGCTGTCACATTTGCAGCAGGACTCGCCTGCCAAGGAATCAAGCCAGTTGTTGCTATTTATTCTACCTTTCTACAACGTGCCTACGATCAACTCATTCACGATGTTGCAATTCAAAACTTAGATGTGACCTTTGCTATTGATCGCGCCGGTCTTTTAGAAGACGGTCCTACTCATAGCGGCATATTCGACTTATCCTTTTTACGATGTGTTCCCAACATAATAGTGATGGCGCCATCAGATGAAAACGAAACTCGGCAGATGTTATTTACTGGATATACTTTTCCGGGTCCTGCTGCAATCAGATACCCACGCGGAAAAGGTCCTGGCACCATAATTGATAAAGAAATGACGGCGCTAGAAATCG
>JBLHIH010000090.1:0-15479 GCA_047616645.1 Flavobacterium sp.
GGCTTTTATTAAGAGCAGCTAAGGGCTTTTATTAAGAGCAGCTAAGGGCTTTTATTAAGAGCAGCTAAGGGCTTTTATTAAGAGCAGCTAAGGGCTTTTTATTAAGAGCCGCTAAGGGCTTTTTATTAAGAGCCGCTAAGGGCTTTTTATTAAGAGCCGCTAAGGGCTTTTTATTAAGAGCCGCTAAGGGCTTTTATTAAGAGCCGCTAAGGGCTTTTATTAAGAGCCGCTAAGGGCTTATCCTAGTTAATATTTGCTGGGTGCCGGTCAGTTGGTTTTGGTGAATCATTTCGTTTTTGTTTGTAAAAGATATTGTGACTATCTGTGCACCACTATCAGTAAATATGAGTTGATCCCCTTCCAGTTTATAAGATACGGGGGCATTTTCTCCTATCTTCACCGTCGCTTCGCGGTATTCTATGACAATAGGAAAATCACCCACCTTAGATTGCCATTTACCTAGCATCTGTTCCGCTGTATTTGCCTTCATCGATAGACAAGATTGCAATAGGGCTACGGCAAGCAATAGAATTAACTTGCGCACTTTTTGTGTATTTAACATAGTAGTCTCCAAACTATAGGTATCATAACCCGAGATTCCAGTACCCGCAAAGTTAGACTATATAATAATATGCTGTCCAGAGGACAATGATATGACTATCGAAAACGAAAACGATCTACAAAAGCTAAGATCTATCGGTCGAATCGTCTATGAAACGCTTATTCTCATGAGTAAGAAAATGGAAATAGGTATGACGACGTTAGAATTGGACAAAATTGGCCAAGAAAACCTAGACAAACATGGTGCTAAATCAGCACCCATGGTCACCTATGATTTCCCCGGGTACACCTGTATAAGCATAAATGAAGAAGCTGCCCACGGAATCCCTTCTAGTAGAATCATTGGTGCCGGAGATGTCGTTAACATAGATGTTTCTGCAGAGCTAGGTGGCTATTTTGGTGATACAGGAGGAACCTTTCTTCTACCTCCGATTGATCCAAAGATTGCTTATTTATGTCAGTCCACAAGAAAGGCGCTTAATAACGCCATGAAAGTAGCAAGAAGTGGCGCAAAGATAAACCTGATTGGACGAGCGATAGAGAGAACTGCAAAACAAACCGGTTTTAAGACATTACGAGATCTAGGCAGCCATGGCATTGGCCGAAGCTTACATGATGAACCAAGCTTCATTCCTAATTTTTATGATGCGGGAGACCAAAGAACGTTAAAGGAAGGTCAAGTCATCACAATAGAGCCATTTCTATCCACTAAAGCTGAGGAAACAGAAACAGAAGATGATGGATGGACGCTAACCACTGGAATGGGTAATTATTCTGCGCAATATGAACATACCATGGTGATTACAAAAGGTAAGCCCTTGGTATTGACCACAATCTCATGAGACAGATCCACGCTCTACTTGGAAAAAGGGGGTAATATGCCCCCGAAGTTTCAATATCCAGCTTTTAAAAACGAAGCATGATGACTTAAACAATGTGTTCCTGACAGCTAACATCATCGACATTCCTGATTAAACCCACTTCCCTCATAAGAGGAAGTAAGTACAAAACAATCAAGACGATAACTGCACCGCCGAGTAAACCCAAAGTTGTCTGCATACCTAGTTTTTCAATCAACAAACCCACAATTGGCCCTGTCACAATATATATTCCACGAAACATAAAAGACGTCATTGAATTTGCTGTCGCCCTAAATCGACTAGGCACTCTTGAATTAAGCGCGTCGGTTAAAATGACTTGGTTTATTCCGCGGCTAATAAAAAATCCACTACATAGAATAATACCGAGCCAACCTCCAGCACCTGCCATCCCAAAATAACCAACAATTGGTAATACGCCCATCACCAAAAGAATATTCTTGGTCCCTATCTTTTTTTCCATCGACATACTGAACTTACTAGAAAGCGCAACTAACACACTAAATGCGGCCCAAAGTAAACCGAAAGCCGTTAACGGTATTCCTTGATCTTGCCAATAAGGTTGTAACATCCAGATAACATAAAAAGTTGCCAATCCAAAAAAAGTCATATTCAAACAAACCAATTGCAATAATCGATCCTGAAAAAATAAATGCTGAACAACTTCTTTCATGTTATCTAAGTGCCTATTCGATTTCATTCTTTGAAATGGGGGTTCTACCAAGAATAAAGTAAGTAATAACGGCACCCATCCAAATATCGCATTAACAATGACAGTTACATCAAATGAAAAGGCAATAAGAAATCCACCCAACAGCGCAGCCATCCCCTCACCTATTGATTTTGCAAATCGCATGTTTGCAATACCCTTTGTTTTTTCTTTCGGGCTTTGTCCCAAGGCTTCCTGAGAATCATACAAGAGAGAAAGGTCAGCTCCTGACAAAAGACTTAAACCAATTCCTAACATGGCTTCAAACAATACTAATCCAGCAAAGTCATCCACAAAATATAAAAGAGAAAATCCAATACCATGGAATAAGCTACCCACTACCAAAGCATTTTTTCGCCCAAGGACATCAGCGATATATCCAGAAGGTATTTCGCAAATGACAACAACAGAGGCAAATATGGCCTGAAGGTAATAAACCTGAGTTAAAGACAATCCTTTGGATGCGAAGAACGGCACGATCACAGGAAGTATGACCATGGACAACCAGAAAAAACTGAATACAAACAGCACCGGTATATTTCTTTGTAATTTTTCTCTATCTATTATTATCTGTTCCATCTCGACACCTTCTTCATTAAAACGCGTAAACTTAATGTTTTTGTTCATCTCCTTTATTCATATAAATACTTATTTTTGGCCAAAAAAAAGCCTCTAGTGGGTTGCAGTAGAGGCTTTTTAACAATCTGTTATTTAGCGAACTCTAATGCAATCTCTTTCCCGTCATTCTCAAGTTCGTAGACGAGAGAGTAGTGGAGCAAGTATTTGTATCAAGTACAAAACACGCAAGACAGACAGAGTGAACTGCGCCTTTTTGCGATTGATACATCGATTGATTTAAAAAATACTGAATCATAAAATTAGTTTGCTTATCATATAGTTCATTAAATTAAGTGGCGCATATTACTCAGCTTAGATGCGATGTCAAGTACATCTTCACATCTAACGTATTGACTCGGGCGTCAGATAGACGTGTTTTAGGAGAAAATCCAATTCACTTCCCAGGAGAATCAAGAGAAATTAACTTCCATCGGCCGGAACGAAATCGTCTTACCAATAAATATGCTTTTACGATATAGTCTCCAATCAGTGCTCCGTATATCCATACAACATCAAAACCCAAAAAAGTAAACAGAGCAGCAAGGCCAACTCGAACACCGATTAGGCCAACTAGCGTCGTAAAAAGTGGGTATCGTGTGTCTCCTGCCCCCCTTAGGCAACCGCCTACACTAAACTCAATCGCCATAAGGGGTTGGGATATGCCTAAAATGTAAATAAAGATAACGGTTAATCGAACAACTTCATCATCATCGATTAAGAAGCGCGCAATGTCTTCAGCAAATATAACAATGACCAAACTCAATGCAACCATACTCGCAATGGCATAACCTGTTGCGCGCCAACCCTGCCTTTCAGCTTCAGCTGGATCCTCGGCGCCTAAGTGTTGCCCAACAAGCGTCGACCCGGCTATAGAAAAACCAAAGCCTACAACAAAAGACAATGACAAGATTTGAACACCGATGCCATAAGCTGCAAAGGGCGCAGTACCGTAATAGGCAACCAACCACAGAAAAGAGATAAACCCCAATTGAAAAACCAACTGTTCAATTCCTGCTGGATACCCTATGTCCGCCAACTTTCGCAAGCGTTTAGAGGTAAGGGATTTTAGACCACCTACTACAACAATTAATTTTCCACCATACCAAAGCGCAAGTAAGACGATAGCGCCGACTAAAATTGATAAGCCGTTTGCGATCGCTGCACCAGGCACGCCTAATGCTGGAAAACCATAACCGCCAAATACGAGTAAGTATGTCAAAACGATATTAACGACATTAGTAAGCGCACCAATCCACAATGGCGTGATTGTGTCTCCCGCCGCTCTTAATGCAGAAGATAAAATTAAATTTGTAGCAAAAGCAACATTGAAGAGACTTAAATATTTTATGAAAATCGCAGCTTGTAGTGTAGTTTCTGGACCAAGCCCAAAAACACCGGCTATTTGCTCCGCGAAAAAGTAGCAGGGTATCGTAATCAGAAATGCAACACCGTTTCCAAACCACAAGGATGCGCTTGTTATCATCGCGGCTTCTTCATAATCTTGTGCGCCCCAAGACCTTGCGACAAGTGCTGTTGTTCCAGCGGAAATTGCCATTAAAACAGCCTGAAGTGCAAAGAAGATTCTGTGCCCTGTGGTAACAGATGCAATAGCATCTGGTCCCAAGGTTCCGACGATCTTAATACTCGCAATACCAATAACCGAAAAAAGTAAATTACTTAAAATTGCTGGCCAAGCCAGAGCCAAAATACTGAGCCTCGGTTTTGCGGAAGTGTCCTTATTCATACTGGGTATCGTGTCTTTCTAAAACGTGGAACAGCGGAATATCCCACTGAAGGTATAGTATAGTGTACAGCTAATCGATACGTAATTTGTCCTCAACAGGAATTCATTATATATGAAAAAGTCAGCCATTATTGTAGGTGCTGGGCACAATGGGTTAGTTTGTGGTTGTTATCTTGCCAAAGCAGGTTGGGAGATCACGATACTTGAGCGTAGGCACATTGTTGGCGGAGCCGCGGTGACCGAAGAATTCCACCCTGGATTCAGAAATTCAGTGGCTAGTTATACCGTATCGCTTTTACAGCCAAAAATAATTCGAGATCTACACTTAGAAAAGCATGGACTAAAACTACTCACTCGGAAGGTGAATAATTTTGTGCCCCAAGCAAATGATGAATATCTTGCCTTTCGACCTGACTTTGCTCGCAATCAAGAGGAAGTGAAAAAGTTTTCTAAAAAAGATGCAGTGCAATTGGAAAGGTACTATCGGGATCTGGATGCTATCGTTCCAGTGGTCAAAGACATGATGTACCAGACCCCCCTCGCTGTTATAGATGCTGGCTTTGGAGATTTTTTTAAGGCTTTTCAACTAAGCAGGTTATTTAGACAGTTAACGCATTACCAGAAAAGATTCTTAACTAAATTATTCACATTGAGTGCTGCAGAATTATTAGACGAATACTTTGAATCTGATCCAGTTAAAGCACTGTTCGCTTTTGATGGGATAGTTGGACACTACGACAGTCCCTATGCCCCTGGCACGGCATATGTATTACTCCATCATCTACTTGGAGAGGTCAATGGCCAGGCTGGCGCATGGGGTCATGCAATAGGCGGAATGGGTGCCATCACGCAAGCAATGCAAAAGGAGGCCATAGCTTTGGGCATTAACATTGAAACAGAGGCAGCTGTTGAACAAATTGTTGTCACTAACAACAAAGCTAAAGAAGTTATCTGCACTGATGGTCGAGAATTCTCAGCTGATATTGTCATCGCTAACGTAAACCCAAAATTACTCTATCTCCACTTACTTAAACCAGAAGACCTAAATGAAGAGACCCTTCATCATTTTGAAAACTACAAATGTCAAAGCGGAACCTTTCGGATGAACGTCGCGCTTTCTGGGCTCCCGAAGTTCCCAGGATCGCCGCCAGAAGAAGTATTACAAGGTGGCATTATTCTGGCGCCAAACATGGAATACATGGATCGTGCCTATCAAGATGCTCGTCAGTATGGTTGGTCAAAAAACCCCATCGTTGAAATACTAATCCCCAGTATTGTTGATGACTCACTTGCCCCCGAGGGACAACATGTTGCTAGCCTCTTCTGCCAGCAATTTGACCCCAAATTAGGTGAAGCCTGGTTAGAAAAAAGAGAACCAGCAGCAGATACCGTCATTGATACCGTTAACCAATACGCGCCTGGTTTTAAATCCCTCATCATCGCTCGACAAATTCACAGTCCCTATGATCTAGAACAAAAGTTTGGTCTTATCGGCGGCGATATTTTCCACGGTAGACTCAGTTTAGACCAACTTTACTCAGCAAGGCCTATGCTGGGTATGGGACAGTACAAAACCGATATTGAAAGCTTATATTTATGTGGTGCAGGGACGCATCCTGGCGGGGGTGTCAGTGGGATACCAGGTCACAATGCAGCGCGTGAAATACTCAAACAGGAATGACAGATTTGCAAAATGCATCTTTATCGGAAAAATACCATGATTTGTCAGAGATCAAACTATACTCATAGAATGTTACGCCAATGAAACTTATAGCTTGAATAAAAATATTCCCGAAATACTCATTGCTGACGATTCGCAATCTAATAGACTTTCCTTAGCCGCGGTGACAAGCGCGCTGGACGTTGACGTTCTTATTGCTAGGAGTGGCTTAGAAACCCTCAAAATCGCAGCAGATAAAATACCAGCGCTGATCATTCTTGATGTTGATATGCCGGACATGGATGGTTATCAAGTGATAAATCAACTATCTGGCAATAGCAGAACCAACAACATCCCCGTTATATTAATGGAGACAAATTTCGCCTCAAAAAAGGCCGGTCTCCACAGCAATTCTGTTTGGCCGACAGAATTGTTATATAAACCCATCAATCCCATACAGCTTCAAAATAAAATGTCAGCGATCATGAAGTTAAATCAAATTCGAAGAGATGTGAGTACGATCCAAGAATTTGAAGATGAAATGGGTGACAATGCTAATGAAGGTGTCGTTGGGATCGACTCACAGGGCCGAATTCGATATACAAATCCTTCAATGATCAAATTGCTTCATACAAGATACAGTGAGCTTTTAGGGACAGGTTTAGAAAGCTTATTTGAAACAGACTTCCACGACACAGATCCAAAATGGAAAGAACACACTGTCGCAACTGCACTGGACGCAGGTAAAACGGTCAAGTCAAAAAAGCAGTTTTATGGACAAATGATGGTGGAAAAATCACCACCACCTTTCTTGCTGTGCCGCTAAAGGGTCATGCTGTGCTCTCTGGTCTTTTGGTATTTAAAGATATTTCTCGACGTTCTAAATCTGATGACCAAGTAACTTCTTTAACCACCCATGATTTCCTTACCGGATTAGCAAATCGATTTAAATTTGAAGAACTTGTATCAGAATTAATTGACCTTTATCGAGCAAAATCAAATGTTTTAATATCAAGAAAACGATCTGCACCCTGCGCTGTCATCTACATCGGACTCGATCATTTTTCTCATATTAATAAGGGTCTAGGACACAATACCGGCGACAAATTATTGCAGGGCGTGGCGCATCGAATTAAAAGCTGTATATCTGACCTGGATATAGCAGCTCGCCTCGGTGGAGATGAATTTACTGTAGCCCTAACACACATGTTTGATGCCAGTGAGGCAACCGAAGTAGCACAGAAAATTTTAAGAGGTTTAGATGAACCTTTTCTAATCGATGGAAATGAAATATTCACAAGTGCCAGTATTGGTATCGCAACTTATCCAGAATGTGGGGACACCTCTGCAGAACTGTTAACAAATAGCAATATCGCCATGCAAACCGCCAAAACAAATGGTCGACATGGTATTCAATATTTTACTGACTCACTTAACCTTAATTATTTAGAAAAAATTGAACTAGAAGCACAACTTAGAGAAGCCTTAGCAGGAGACAATTTGGAGATTAATTTCCAAGCTTTTGTCAATCCCAATAAATCTATCGTAAAAGGTTACTACGCTAGTCTGCAGTGGCAACATCCTGACAAGGGATTAATTGACGCATCAGAATTGTTAAATGGATTGGATCAAGTTCAACTTCAAACTCGACTTATTTATAAAATATTGAAGCAAGGTTGTGCACAATTTGTGTCTTGGAAGTTATTAGACCCCGCAAGAGCAGATTTATTACTGATAATTCCATTTCCTGCTTTTCATATGATCAATGCGAACTTTCCTCTGAACCTTAAAAATGCGATAGATAACTCAGGTATCAATCCAAACCAGCTTCTATTAGAAATAAGTGAATCCAATTTTGATTTTAGTATGCGGGAATTTCAGTCATTGACGAAAGAAATTGCGAAACTCGGCGTTAAATTATCCTTGAATTTATTTTCTTCTCCGAAAACACCACTCACACACTTGTTCCAGCTCGACCTTGATACGATTAGAATAGATATATCAACAATGGAGAATTTACCTGCTAATCCTAAAAGTGCAATATTTTTTAAGAGTATTGTTAGCATGGCCCATGATTTGGGTATAGAAATCATTGCCGACCATTTAAACTCAGAAAAAGAAGGTACATTGATAAAAAGTTTGGGAGCGGATTCGCTAATGGGACCTATCATCGGTCCTCCACTCCCGATTTCGGAGCTTCTAAATTTGAAAACTTCTTAATTTAGAAAAACAAATTTTAGCCAGAGACAGGCTATGCAGATGCGCTTGATCTTGATTTAACTCTCTCAAACCATGCTGCAATGTTAACATTTTCAGGCACAAGAGGCTGACCCACTTGTCCACCAAACTCTAGGAAGCAATATAATAAAATATCCGCCAGGCTAAAGCGTTCACCACATATGAAGCTTTTATCTCCTAGTAATCCATCCAACCAAACTAGTCTCTCCTGGGCTAATGTTTTTAGATCTGCGGCGGCATCAGGCATAGTCCGTAATCTATCCTTAAACAGAGGCAATCCTTCAGAGTAGCGAAATCCGTTCGTCAGAGGTTCGACAATATTCAAATCAATCCTTCTGGTCCACATACGGGTTTCAGCTCTGTCATCTTGGTTTGAGCCAATTAACTCAGTATTACCCTGGCGATCATCTAAATACTCACAAATAGCGGTTATTTCCGTGATGATATTTCCATCATCTTTTTCTAAGGCCGGGCATTGACCGGCTGGGTTGACCAGCATATAGGCTTCTTTTCTATTTTCTGCGCCCATTAAATCTACTTCCACCATCTCCATCGTGAGATTGAGTTCAGCCATAAACATCCTAACAACTTTTGGATTTGGACCAACGGAATTATATAATTTCATCAAAATACCTTTTATTTTATAAATGTGAAAGTGTGATTAATTAGGAACTGTAGTAATAAATATTGTCATGCAAACTTAAAGCCTTCGTATTGATTGCTCGCAACAGCATCACATTTTTCGCGATACACTCCAACACCTCCAACATAGGGCATAAATATTCGCGGTTTACCCGCTATGTTAGCCCCCAAATACCATGAGTTACATGATGGCGCAGTATACATGGTACCCTCTGCGACTTCGTTAGCGTGAACCACCCAATCGATTTGTGCTTTTTCGGAGGCTTCGATTGTTTTGAAATTCTTATCTTTCATATAGCAAACACAATCAAATATCCAATCAACATGCTGCTCGATAGATACCATCATATTGCTTAACACTGAAGGGCTGCCAGGACCGGTAATCGTAAACAAATTGGGAAACCCATGTACTTGCAAACCTAAATAGCTCTGTGGTCCCGCCTCCCAGACATCAGATAGCTTACGCCCATCTCGACCTGTAATATTCATACGCAACAAGGCACCTGTCATCGCATCAAATCCAGTCGCAAACACTAAATCATCAAATTCAAAGTGACCTTGCAGAGTTTTAATACCGGTCTCTGTGATCGTATCTATTCCACCAATTCTTAGATCAACAAGCGTCACATTCTGACGATTAAATGTCTCAAAATAACCAGTATCTATAACAGGTCGTTTACAACCAATGGGATAATTTTCCGGCATTAAGCCTTTTGCTGTTGTAGCATCAGTAACTACTTTACCGACTTGTTGGCGATACATTTCACATGCTAGCTCGTTAGCTTTCATATCAAGGCCGATGTCCATAAAACTTTGAATAGAATCGAAACCTTTGTCTTTAACTAGTTGCTTACGGCTTTCTTCGTCTGTATCCAGTATAGAATCTGTCGGTTCTTCAGTCGAGGCGCCACCGAAACCATACCCAAAGCCAATAATACCAATCATAGAATGTCGTTGTTGCTCACGGATATCGTCATAATTGGACTTAGCTTCATTCCGAAAGAATTCGGATAGTGGCTCATTGTGAGCGGGCATCGTATAGTTGGGCGTTCTTTGAAAAACCGTTAGATGTTTAGCTTCTTCTGCGATAATAGGTATGGATTGCGTGCCAGAAGAGCCTGTTCCAATAATGCCAACTGTTCTACCTTCGAAGTTAACGCCTTCATGTGGCCAGGCACCGGTATGATAGGTATTACCTGTAAAACTGTCTGCACCGGCTATTTCTGGCGTATTGGGTACAGACAAACAACCTGTCGCCATGATGCATATAGAACATTGAAACTGCTCACCGGATTCGCTGATGAGATGCCAGCGTTTGCTATCATCTTCATAACTAATAGACGACACTTTAGTTTCAAATTGGATATCTGACCTTAGGTCAAATCGATCTGCTACTTCACCTGCGTAGTTAAGAATTTCAGGTTGGCCCGCCATTACTTCGGTCCAATCCCAATCCTGTTGTAGCGCGTTTGAAAAGCTGAAGGAATACTCCATGCTGGGTATATCACAACGTGCTCCAGGATAACGATTCCAATACCAAGTGCCGCCAACATCCTTGGCGGCCTCTAACACTTTGACCTTTAGATTCAGTGTTCTCAATCGGTGAAGCATATACATGCCGGCAAAACCTGCGCCAACAATGACGACATCAAATCTAGCATCTTTCTTTGAGACCACAATTACATCCAGCTATTATTTTTCTTAAGTTTCCCCTTATTAATAGCTGAGCTCAATCTACATCATTCAGAAATATTATGAATGATGATTGAAACTATACTAGCTTTTGAAAAACCAGCACCGCGTTAGTACCTCCAAAGCCAAAACTATTAGACATAACGGTTCTAATACCGGCATTATCCTGCCGTGAAGTCACAATAGGTGCACCAGTCTCTGCAATGATAGGATCAACTTCATCGATATTTGCAGAGGCACAAATAAAGTCATTTTCAAGCATCAGCAAGGAATAAATGGCTTCATGGACACCAGCTGCGCCCAAAGAATGACCTGACAGAGATTTGGTTGAGGAAATCTTTGGCATATTGTCGCCAAACACTGCTTTTATTGCGTTAATTTCTGGTACATCACCTGCGGGAGTGCTGGTACCGTGGGCATTTATGTAGTCTATATCACCCTCTACCGTTGACATCGCAAGTTGCATCGCACGCATGCCGCCTTCACCCGATGGTGAGACCATATCGTATCCGTCGGAAGTTGCTCCATAACCAACCAATTCGGCATAGATCTTTGCGCCCCTTGCCTTGGCATGTTCGTACTCCTCGACAACAACGCAGCCTCCTCCTCCCGCAATGACAAAACCATCACGATCTTTATCATAGGCTCGGGATGCCTCACTTGGCGTCTCATTACGTTTTGTTGAGAGCGCTCCCATTGCATCAAAGAGTGAAGTCATACTCCAATGTTCTTCTTCTCCGCCACCAGCGAAAACAACATCTTGCTTGCCTAATTGAATAAGCTCTGCAGCATGTCCTATACAATGGGCACTGGTTGAGCAGGCGGAAGTGATGGAATAATTCACGCCTTTTATTTTAAATGCAGTTGAAAGAATGGCTGAGACAGTTGAACTCATTGTCTTAGTCACACGATAAGGTCCAATTCTCTTTACACCCTTTTCTTTGAGTACCTCTGCAGCTTCAACTAAGTTGGAAGAAGATGCACCACCAGATCCAGCAACAATACCCGTACGAAAATTAGATATGACGTCATCTGCTAAACCGGAGTCTTCTATCGCTTCAGCCATAGAAATGTAGGCATAAGCCGCAGCATCGCCCATGAATCGACGCAATTTCCTGTCAATTAAAGGTTCGATATCTAAATCAATACTACCGGCTATGTGACTACGTAAGCCCATCTCCTTGTATTCTTCTTGAAACTTGATACCCGACCGAGTTTCCATTAATGAATCTAGAGTTTCTTTTTTATTATTACCGAGAGGAGAAACTAAACCCATTCCGGTTATGACAACACGCTTCATATTTTCACCTAAAAGTCTTCAATACTTGTAAATAACCCTACTTTAAGATTTTCTGCAGTATAAATAATATTGCCATCAGCAATCACTACTGCATCTGCTATTCCCAAAACTGCGCGCCCTTCTCGAACTCTTGAAATATCAATCTCATAGGTGAGCTTTTCGATAGTGGGTAATACTTGACCTTTAAAGGATACTTTTCCACAGCCAAGTGCTCGTCCTATGCCCCAATTACCTTTCCAAGCTAGATAAAAACCCAGTAATTGCCACAATGCATCTAGACCTAAACATCCAGGCATAACAGGATCGCTTACAAAGTGACACTTGAAGAACCATAAATCTGGATTGATATCGAGTTCGGCAATTATCTTACCCCGATTCTTTTTACCACCCTTCTCATCAATATGGGTTATTCGATCTATCATCAACATTTCATCGATGGGTAAATGCGCCCTCCCGGGCCCAAATAATCGACCATAACCGCAATCTATCAAATCATCACGACTAAATGAATGTTTATCAATTAGAGATAAGTCGAGTGCAGGAATCGTATCAGCTTCAGACATAAATACTTCTGTTTTGTATGTGATTTTGACTAAGAACGCATTCTCAAGCAAATCATCTATTAATGAATGGGCGCAAATTATATCATTGACGCGAGAAAATAAAGCAAAACAAGGCATTTCATCAGAGGATAAACATCCATGTTGGTTTTTTCATTGATGCTGGATATCGATGCTTTGTAGTATTAGGGTTGATTCAAGCAGTCTTTGGAACTCCGAAGCCCTAATTAGGTCATAATAATTGGTATAAATTCCGACGGGTAATAACAATGATAAAAATTGACAAAATGTCTGTAGTACACAAAAACGCCGAGATAGGTGAAAATTGCACCATTGGCCCTTTTTGTACCGTAGGAGATAATGTCAAAATTGGTCCCAATACCAACTTAAGATCACACGTGGTTTTAGAGCCTTACACATCCATTGGAGAAGAATGTGATGTTTTTCCCTTTGTCACTTTAGGTATCCATTCTCAAGATAATAAATATGTAAAAGGCTCAATAACACATACGCGCATCGGGGCCCGAAACATCATCCGCGAATTTGTTAGCATCCATGGCGGAACACAAGCCGAATCAATAACTTCTGTCGGAGATGATTGCACGCTTCTAGCCCACGCTCATGTAGGCCATAATTGTACTGTAGGCAATCATGTTGTGATGTCTCATTCGGCAACATTGGCAGGGCATGTCGCCATCGGTGATCATGCCAACATCGGTGGACTATCCGCAATTCATCAATTTTGTCACGTCGGCGTGGCGTCCATGGTCGCAGGCATGTCTCGCGTCATTCAAGATGTATTACCATTCACCATTGCAGAAGGCTTCCCTGCGCATATGCGTGTGATAAATAAGATCGGTATGGAAAGAGCCGGTTATTCGAAGGAAGATATTCGAGAAGTACGTAAGGCTTTTAGAATCCTCTTTATGAGAGAGTACCGATTAGACAATGCCGTGAAACAAGTCAGGGAAGAATTCCCGAAATCGAAAAATGTGTTAGCGATGATTGAAGCGATAGAATCTTCTCAAAGAGGTTTAGCACGTCCGGATTCTGCAATGTTCGAAATTAATGTGAGTGAATAAAGTCCCAATACAAACCATCCTACTGGCTTTTAAAAAGCCCTTAATAAGAGAATACTAAAATATGTATAAAGCCGTACTCTGGGATTTCGGAGGTGTCATTACCTCTAGTCCTTTTGAAGCATTTAATCGATTTGAAGAAAGTCATGCTCTGCCAATAGACTTTATTAGAACCGTTAACTCAGTCAATCCTGAATCAAACGCTTGGGCGCAATTAGAAAGTAATCAGATCAGTTTAATCGAATTTGATGAGATATTTGCACAAGAAGCATTGGCACTTGGCCAAACCGTAAGAGGTCAATCTGTCTTAGACCTACTAGCCGGAAGTATTCGTCCTGAGATGGTAGGCGCACTAAAGTTAATTAAGTCTAGATATAAAATTGCCTGTATCACTAACAACGTTAAACCGGCATCGAGCGCAACATCAAGTGACGAGCCAATAAGCCAGAAGAAAAAAGAAATGACGGATGTACTGTCCATTTTCGATCTTGTCATAGAATCAAGTAAGGCTGGCATCAGAAAGCCCGATCCACAAATTTACTTAATGACATGCGAAGCCCTTAATATAGAACCTAGCGAGGCTATTTTTTTGGATGACTTAGGAATTAATCTAAAACCTGCAAGAGCCTTAGGCATGACGACAATTAAAGTCGGCGAAGCAGCCCCTGCCTTAGAAACACTTTCTAGTTTACTTAAAATGGACCTAAGTTAAGGGATGAGGATACTTCTAGCTGGGGGTGCAGGTTACATAGGTAGTCACACTGCAGTCGAGCTGATCAGCGCGGGTCATGAGATTATCATTATTGATAATTTATCGAATAGCTCCGAGATTTCCATTAAGCGTGTGGAGCAAATTGCCAATGGAAAAATCATTTTCTATAAAAAGGATTTGCTACATCTGGCTGATATCGAAGCCATATTCCAGACTGAACAAATCGATGCTGTCATACATTTTGCCGGTTTAAAAGCGGTAGGAGATTCAGTCTCCAATCCCCTGGATTATTATCATTGCAATATCAATACCTCGATTAACCTTTGTCGCTTAATGCTTAAGTATGATGTTAAACGTTTGGTCTTTAGCTCCTCTGCCACGGTATACGGTGAGCCTACTGAGATGCCTATTTCTGAGACGACGCCCATCACCGATGCTACTAACCCTTATGGTAGAACAAAGTTAATCGTTGAGAAATTACTCGAAGATGTTTGTCGGGCAAACTCAGATTTTCATGTTGTTCGACTTCGTTATTTTAATCCAGGTGGTGCCCATAAAAGCGGTGAGATTGGTGAAGATCCAAATGGTAGACCCAATAATTTATTACCTTTCATCACACAAACCGCGATAGGCAAGCAAGACGCGTTAACCATCTTTGGAAACGATTACCCCACACCAGATGGAACGTGCATACGAGACTATATTCATATCGAAGATTTAGCCAAAGGACACGTGGCTGCTATCGAGAAATTACTAAGCAATCCAGGTCTTGTTAGCTATAACTTGGGAACAGGTACCGGTTATTCTGTTCTTGATATCGTCCAAGCATTCGAAAAAGCGAATGACATAAAACTACCTATAAAAATAGGTCCAAGACGCCCTGGTGATATCCCGATAAGTTATACCGCCGTAAGCTTGGCTAAAGAAGCACTAGGTTGGCAGGCAGAAAAAAACATTGAAGACATTTGTCGTGACGCATGGAATTGGCAAAAAAAATACCCTCGGGGTTATGAAAGTGAATAGTGCCATCAACAGGTTAGTTAAACGTCATCCACCCGTTACAAAATGAAGAAAGTGTATCTCTGA